>CAZBEO010000003.1:71622-86634 GCA_964490935.1 uncultured Verrucomicrobiota bacterium | reverse complement strand
CCTCGGTTTTTGGCTTCCCTACCTCAGGCGCATCCGTTTTGGGCTTCCCAACCTCGGGCGCGTCGGTGCGGGGTTTGCCAACTTCCGGTGTGTCCGTGCGAGGTTTTCCCACCTCGGGCACCTCGGTTTTTGGCTTCCCTACCTCAGGCGCATCCGTTTTGGGCTTCCCAACCTCGGGCGCATCCGTGCGGGGTTTGCCAACTTCTGGGGCGTCCGTTTTTGGTTTTTGCGTGTCGGGTGCCTCCGTTTTGGGCTTTTGAGTATCCGGAGTGTCAGTTTTGGCCTTTTGCGCGTCGGCATCGGCGGTTTTTTTCTGTTTTTCGGGCGTTTCCGGCGCTTTTTCTGGTTTTTGCGTCACTTTTTCAGGAGTTTCTGGCGCTTTTTCGACTTTTTTTGGTTCGGGCGGATTCTTTTTGAGATTTTCATTCACCTGTTCGGTGGCCTTCACACGTTCGCGCGAGTCGGCGAGCTGTTCGCGCAGTTTTTTTCCTTCGGCGCGTTTGGCCGGATCACTCGAATTTTCGAGGCCGCGCAGCTTGGACTCGGCACCATCGATTTCAGCCTTGGCCACGCGTTTCGAGCGTTCGGTGGCCTTGTCGAGCGTGTCGGAACAGGCCTGCTTCATTTTGTCCATGTCGCCCGACGAAAGGCCAATGTCTTCCGGCGGGGTTCCGCCCTTCATTTTTTCCAGTTTTTCACGAAAGGAGTCGGGCGTTTCATTGAGTTTGTTGTCGTGGATCACCTGTTGCAGATCGGAATCGGTCACGTTGGCATTGTTCATGGCCTTTTGGGTACCCTTGGCCATGAGCTGCGGATCATTGTCCGCTATTCCGTGGCGCGCCTTCTTGGCATCATCCAGGGTCTCGACGTGTTTGCGGGCGGGCTGCTTATCGTCCATCGTCGCGCTGACGTAGGTTTCCTTGTTCTGCGCCTTCACGCCGATTTCGGTCTGCCGCCCCGAAGTACCGGTTTTCCCGAGCGGGTCCTGTTTGTTGATGGTCAGTTCAAAGCCATCGCCGAACTCCACGGTGCTGGGGGTTTCCTTCGTTTTTACTTTGATGCCCATCTCATCGAGCACCTCTTTGGCGGTGCGGGCGGCCTTGTCGCTTCCGCCCATATCGCTGTCGCCTTTGCGCCCACGATGTTTTTCGTCGTTTGCGCGCGTACCGCCCGTGAAGTCGAGATCGTCCTCGCCCATACGGCGGTTCACTTCATCGCCGACCTTCTGATGAATCGCTTCGCGCTCGCGTGCCAGGGCGCGGTCGGTGTTTTTGAAGCGGGCGTTTTCCTCATTCAGAAGCTGCTGCCGTTGACTCGGCGGAGCATTGGCCTCGATGTCCTGCATCTTACGATCGTGCCGCGCTTCTTCGGTATCCCATTTCTTCTGAAGGTCATCCCACTTCTTTCCATAGCTGGAAAGGTCTTCCTCCTCCGCATACAGCGTCATGGAAAAAACACAGCACAACAAAAGCCACAACACCTGTTTCATAGCAACACCCTCTTTCTTCACCACCCGAAAACTCGTCCTGTTATACCCGTAGTGTAATGGAATATATCCAAAAATCACCTGTTTTCAGTTAATATTCTCTGCGCACTCAGCAATCTCTGCGAGAGAACCTCTCCCCGCCAAAAAAATACGGGGTTGACTCTGGGATGCTCCGGCCTTCTATGCGAACCTGTATGAAAATTGGCGATGAAACAAAAGTGGCCCTTCATGCAGTTGCGATCCTATGCATATACCAGAACCCATCACCTGAAACTCCGAAAAGCACGGATGGGCATCCCGACTGATCGTGCGGCAGCGGCGGGCACGTCACCTTTGACGCGGAAGAACAAACCTCATTCGGGGTCAGCCACTAAATATTAAGCGAGGCCGCACATCAAAGTTCGCCGTCGGAGATTTCTTCGCGGAGTTCGCGGTCTTTTTCCTGGAGTTCCGCTTCTTCCTTGCGAGTCTCGTCCATTTTCTGGACGACGAAGTTGTAGAGTATACCTGCGAAGAATCGGAAGAAGATACCGACGGTCATGGTGCTGATGAAAAAGACCATGAGAGCACGGAAGAGTACCTCGCCGCTTACGCCGTTGTGGGTGATAATGCCGGTGATCAGGGAAAGAAAAAAGAGTACGGCGCCGATCAGCAGGCTCAGTTGTTTGAGTACATCGTTCACAATGACCTATTCTCCCTGCCCACTCGCGCCGATTTCGGCGAGTTTTTCAAAGAAGACGCGTCCGTCGGGCACTTCGCCCCGTCGCAGTGCGCTTTCTTTGCTAAAAAAACGTGCGACCTCTTCGAGACACCGTGCGGGGACGGAGCCAGGCGCGTAGGCGCTCACGGGTTTGCGTGCCCGGATGGCGTTGCCCACAACAAAATCATAAGGGACGACGCCGGCCACCGGTATTTCGATGCCCAAAAATTTTCGGGTGATGAGATTGAGTCGTGCGGCGAGCTGTTCGCCCTCGCAGAGGGTGCGCACCATGTTCAGGACGAGGCGGAGCGCGGGCGGCTGCGGGTTTTGACGAAGCACTTTGATGAGTGAATAGGCATCCATGATGGAGGTGGGCTCGTTGGCCACGACGATAGCCACTTCGGGTGCCGCCGCAAAAAAACTGACGATGGATTGTCCGATACCCGCCGCGCCATCGATGATGAGATAATCGTAGCGGCCCGCGAAGCGCATGAGTTCGTTCACGAGCAGTTCGCGCCGGGCGCCACCCATGTTGACCATTTCGGGCGCGCCCGAAGAGGAGGCCAGCAGGTCGGGGCCGTAGGGGGTGGAAATGACGGCCTCTTCGACCGGACAGCTTCCAAAGACGACATCCTGTAGGGTATAGAGCGGCTCGACGCCCAATTGAAGGTCCACATTCGCCAAGCCGAGGTCGGCATCGATAATGAGTACGTTGTATTTCCAGCGGGCGAGTGCGCAGGAGAGGCCGATGGAGACCATCGTTTTGCCCACGCCACCCTTGCCGCTTCCGACGGCAATGCAGCGCAGGCGCGAGGGCACCCGTTGGTCTGATTGATCCGACGCGGCGTTTTGCCGCAGCGTCGCGGCCTGGTCATTCATCCTGCTCTCTCCTTACTTCTGCAGCAGCATTTTCACCAATCGATCCCGACCGGCGATTTCTATGTCCTGCGGTACGCGCTGTCCGTTGGTTAAAAAGGCCACGGGACAAGTACTCTCACAGCGTGCCACCGTCAAGAGGTCATAATTCTTTGTTTCATCCACTTTCGTAATCACCAGATAATCCGGGCGCAGCACGTTATAATTCCGGATCACCTCGGGGGTCTGGCCAATGTTCCACGTCGCGGGCAGAGCCAGCATGACGCTGAACGGGCCCATGGCCTCAAGCATCCCGCGCAATTCCAACAGACTTTTTTGATCATAGTGATTGCGTCCGCCAGTATCCACCAGAATCACGTCGCGATCCGCAAAGGCCTGCACGGCGCGTTGGGCTTCGATGGTGTTGGAGACCACCTTGAGTTCGACGCCGAGGAGGGTGGCGTATTCGCGAATCTGGTCCACGGCGGCCACGCGGTAGGTATCGGTGGTGATGATGCCGATCTTCAATCCGTTTTCCATTCCCCAGCGTGCGGCGAGTTTGGCCACGGTGGTGGTTTTTCCTGCGCCGGTAGGGCCGACGAGTGCCACGGTGTGCGGGCGGCCCGTCTGTTTCACCGGGAAATGCGATTCGATGCGCAGGAGGGCGCCGAGGGCTTCAGCCTGGCGCGCGGTTTGACTTCCATCAAAGAACGAGGGCATCTGGGTGCGGACTTTTTTCGTGAAGCGCGGGTCCCATCCTTTGGCGTATTCGGGGATGGCCTCTTCGCGCTTGATGGAGGGCAGGGGCGTACGGACGGCATCACGTTTCAGAGAGCGCATTTCGGAGCGTATTTCGCGCATGGCCTCTTCCATGCGGCGAAACTGCGTGGTTTGCAATTCACTGAAGCGGCTCCAAACTTCGGTGCTGAAGGTATTATCGAAGAGCGACTTGTCGGCGGCCTGATCGTCGGCCACGGCCACGAGTTCGTACCCTCCTCCGCCCAGAATTCCAAGCAACCCACCCTCGTTGATTTTACGAGAGGAGACCACGACCGCCTTGGGCCCGAGATCACGCTGCACAGCCTGATAGATTTTATCGAGCGACTTGCCTTTGTAATTTTTTACTTTCATGGCTTTATCCTACGCGCTTAGTTTTTCTTCTTTGGGCTCCGGCACGGGCACGAGCGTCAGCATGTCCACGGCCACCTGATCGGGTATTTCCGCGAAGGAGATCACCGCCGTATCCGGGAAGTCGTGCTGAATAAGCTGTCGAACCTGAGGACGTATTGACGGTGAACATACTAAAACCGGCTCCATTCCGCTGTTTTTTGCTTCTTCGATCCGTTCTTTCAAGGTACCCAGCATCTGCTGTGCCACCGAAGGGTCCATGACGAGCGGGCCGAAGGCGATGGCCTCTTTTCGGCTGTGCTGACGTATCATTTCTTCGAGGCGCGGGTGCAGGCCAATGGCCTTGAGGCGTCCATCCGGCATCAGATAGGTCCGGGCGATATGTCCGCCCAGGGAGCGGCGGCACAACTCGACGAGCAGGGCCGTTTCCTGGGTCTTGGCGGCGTGGTCGGCGAGCGTTTCGAGAATGACTACCATGTCACGAATGGAAACGCGCTCGCGCAGGAGGCCCTGCAGTACACGGTGGATACTGCCCACGTTCATCTTGGCCGGAATCAGTTCCTGCACCACCGCCGGGTTGCTCTGCTTGACCTGGTCAATCATGTTGCTGACATCCTGGCGCGTGAGAATATCGGCGGCGTGGCGTTTGACGACCGAGGCCAGATGCGTGGTGACCACGCTGGCGCAATCGACCACGGTGAAGCCTCGGCTTTCGGCCAGCTCGCGCTTGTTTTCGGGAATCCAGTAGGCGGTGAATCCGAAGGCCGGTTCTTTGGCGGCGCGGAAGCCTTCCATTTTCAGTTCGCCACTCGGGTCGATGGCCATAAGCGAGCCGGGATGCACCATGTCGCGGGCCACATCCAGCCCGCGTATCTTAATGAGATATTCCGTGTTCCGGAGGTCCACGTTGTCGCGCACGTTCACCGGCGGCAGCACGATACCGAGTTCCTCGGCAATCTGCATACGCACATTGCTGATGCGCTCGATGAGGCGTCCGCCCTGTTGTCGATCAACCAGCGGAATCAAACCGAAACCGATTTCGAGGTCCATGGGCGAGACGGCCATCACACTGCTGTAATCACTGCCCGGAGGCAGTGCTGGGCGAGTGCCCTCCTGGCCGGCCTCGTCCGTGCCGCCTGCCGCACCCTTGAGAGCCGCTTTGCCGCCGCCTGCGGCCAGGGCCGCCGCCTTGTCGGCGGGGTCAAGATGGCGCATCGCGAAACCGGCACCACCCACCGCCGCGCTCAAGAAGATAAACGGCAACGCGGGAAGTCCCGGCACCAGGGCAATGGCGGCCAGAATACCGCCGGTGATCATCAACTGACGCGGCTTCACCATAATCTGCTTGGCCAACTGCGTGCCGAGGCCATCATCCGAGGCTGCTCGCGTCACCAGGATACCCGCCGCCGAGGAGATGATGAGGCCCGGAATTTGGGAGACCAGACCATCACCGATGGTCAGGATGGTATAGCGTGCGATGGATTCCTGGGCGGTCATGTCGCGCATGGTCATACCAATGGCGAAACCCGCGCAGATGTTGATGGCGGTGATGATGAGGCCCGCGACGGCATCGCCCTGCACAAACTTGCTGGCACCGTCCATCGCGCCGTAGAAATCAGCCTCTTTGCGAAGGGTTTCGCGTCGCAACACGGCTTCCTTTTCATCGATCAGGCCCTGATTCAGGTCGGCATCAATACTCATCTGCTTGCCGGGCATGGCATCAAGGGTGAAACGGGCGGTCACTTCCGCGATACGTCCGGAACCTTTTGTGATGACTTTGAAATTGATGATGACCAGGATCAGGAAGACCACCACACCGACAATATAGTTGCCGCCCACCACAAAATCGCCGAACGCCTCAATCAGATTACCCGCGTAGCCGAGCAGGAGAATCTGTCGCGTGGTGGCCACATTCATGGCCAGTCGGAACAGGGTCAGCAACAATAGAATGGAGGGGAACGCCGAGAGTTCGAGGGGACTCGTGATGCTCATGGCAAACACCATCACCAGCACGGAGAGCGCGATACTGAGCGAAAGCAGCAGGTCGAGCATAATCGGCGGCACGGGGAAGAAGAGTACACCGAGCACCACCATCAGGGCCACGGCCATGACCACATCGGCCTGCCGCATGTTTCCAAGGGCGCTCAGTCCGAGTCCTGCTTTTTCTTTTTCCGCCTTCATAATGCTTCTCCGTGTTTATGCCGCTTTGCCTGAAGTCAGTTTGCTTCGAATGTGATCGTTACCGATTTTATAAAGATAAGCCAGAACCTCGGCGATGGTGCCGTAGAATTGCGACGGCACTTCGCGCCCGATTTTCACTTCTTTGTAGAGCGAGCGCGCCAGGGCGGGTTTTTCGAGTACGGGCACGTTGTTTTCGCGGGCAATGCGTTTGATGCGCTCGGCCACGAGACGCAGCCCTTTGGCCACCACCTTCGGCGCCTTCATGGTTTCGGGGTCGTAATGCAGCACCACGGCGACGTGCGTCGGGTTCGTTATCACCACCGTGCTATCGGGAATGGCGGCCATCATACGCAGCATGGTCAGCTCACGCATTTTGCGCATCTGGGCACGTTTCATCAGCGGATTGGGCTCCTGACTTTTCCGCTCTTCCTTCACTTCCTCTTTCGTCATCATCAGACTTTTTTCGTGTTTGCGGTTCTGATAAATCCAGTCGATCACGGCAATGATGATGGAGAGAATCGTCACGACCCAGGCCATGTAAAGGATGGTGCGGAAGATATAGATCGCTGAAGCGCCCACCTCCATGTATTGCAGGGAGACCAACTGCCGCACCCGGCTTTTCATCATGATGAAAATCACACCAGCCACGAGTGTCACCTTCATCATCGAAGTGGCGAACGTCACCAGACTCTGCGCTGAAAAAAGTTGCTGCAGGCCCTTCATCGGGCTCAACCCGCTAAGCTTCCACTTAAGTGGGTCCATACTGAAATAGGGTTTGGTCTGGAGGATATTCGAGGTCAGCGCGCCGAGCATGATGGGGACCATGATGGGCGCCGTCAGCGCACCCATAAAGAAACACATACCGATAAACAATTCCCGAATCAGTTCCGTGCTCCACGCTTCGCCGACATGATACTGCAACAGCAATTCAAGAAGCCGCCCGAGTTTTTCTCCCATGTGCGGGACGCCCCAGCCGATACCAATCAGCGCCAGGATCGTCACGATCACGGTGTTGACTTCCTGCGACTTGGCCAGTTGGCCTTCCTTGCGTGCCTTACTTCTTCGGCGCGGCGTCGGTTTTTCAGTTTTTCCGTCTTTGCCTTCCATAACCCACTCCTACAAGACCAGTTTCAGGCAGTACTCGAGCATCGTCATAACAATTTCACGAAAATGCCCCCCGCCGTAACGAAGAAAAAAGCCCATCATCAACATGCCGGTGCCCAAACGGATCGGCAGCGATAAAAACAGGATGTTGAACTGCGGCGCCATCTTGGCAATCAGGCCCATCGCCGCGTTCAGGATCATCGCGGCAGCGATCACCGGTGCCCCCAGTTTGATTCCCCACTCGAACATCAACCCGCCCAGCACCACCATCATTTCCGTGACCTGCCCATCCAGCCAGGCGAAGGTCGGCGGGACCGTCTGCAAACTCTTCACTACAATCTCGATCAGAATCAGGTGGCCATTGTACGACCAGATGATCATCAAAAAAACCAACTGCATCAGAATACCTAACACGTTGTTCTGCACCCCGCTCACCGGGTCGATCTCCTGCGACATCGTCAGCGAGCTGGCCCAACCCAGCACAAACCCCGTCATGGAAAATATACCAACAAACAACTCGCAGATCAGCGCGATCGAAAACCCGAGCAGGGCCTCGCCGAACAGGCCCATCGCCATGCGGGGCAGATCATTCATGGCCATCGCCGCGCTCACCCAAGCCTCGGGTGCGAGCGGGGTAATCACCATCGCAATCGCGAAAGCCAGCAGCACCCGTACCTCAAGCGGCGCCATATCCTTCCCGAACACCACCGTCCCGCAGGTGATCGAAGCCACGCGCGCAATCACCAGCAGCAGCGCCTGCGGATAAAATGCCAGTTGAATGTCCATGCGCCCTTTCTGCTTAGGCCGCCATTAGCGGGAACAATTGAAAGATATAATGGAAGAAGCCAACCATCACATTGATGATCCAGGGCAACGAGAAACCTGTCACCACCGCCGAAACCATCAGCTTCGGGATAAAGGTCAGGCTCATGTCCTTAATCTGCGTCACCGTTTGAATGATGTTGATCAACACGCCCGTGACCACCGCCGCGAGCATGAACGGCGCAGCGATTTTCGCCGAAGTAATCATCACCATATAGGCCAAATCCAATGCGAGTTCCGGAGTCATACGTCCCTTCCTTTCTTAAAATGTTACGCCCGTGAAACTGGAAACAATCCCGCGAATCATCAGATTCCATCCATCTGCCAACACAAAAAACAGCAACTTGACCGGGAGTGAAATCATCATGGGCGGAAGCATCATCATACCGAGCGACATCAGGATCGTCGCCACCACTAGGTCGATCACCAGAAACGGCAGATAGACCAGAAAGCCCAACTGGAACGAAGTCTTCAACTCGCTCACCATAAATGCGGGCATCAACACCTCCATACCCACTTCGTCCAGCTTCGTCGCCTTATCCTCACCCGCCAATTCCAGAAAGAGCGCAAGCTCCTCCTTGCCCGTTTGGCTCGCCATGAACTTGCGCAGCGGCACCACGCCGGCCTGCCACGCCGCCATCTGGGTGATCTCGTTGTTCATATACGGCTGAATCGCCGTGGTATTGATCTGCTTCCAGACCGGTGCCATGATGAAAATCGTGAGAAAAACGGAAAGCCCCGTGAGAATCTGGCCCGACGGAACCGTCTGCGTACCAAGCGCGCGCCGCACAAACCCCATCACCACCAAAATGCGCGTGAACGAGGTGGTCATCACCACAATCGCAGGCGCCAGACTCAACACCGTGAGCAGTAGCACAATTTGGAGTGACTGACTCACCTCGGCCGGCTGCGAATCCTGATCGAACTGAATCCGAATCCCGGTCGGCAGCGGGCCACCCGGCATTTGCGCCTCCGAAACCGCGCTGAACGCGAAAAATCCGACGGCTAAAAGCAAAAAGAAACGAAGGCGGGCCGCTCTCATGCTTCCACCTCCTCATCCTCATCCGCCTCATCACTCACCCATTCCGCCACCGGGCGCATCTCGTTCGGACCCATCGCCAACACGATTTCCCGCCGTCCCACCGTAATCAACACCAACTGACGCCGATGATCCAGCGACAACCGCTCCCGCACCGCCATCCGACGACCCGAAACACCGCCCGAAACCCCCGAACGACCCGCAATCCGGCGCTGCAACCACTTATTTGCCACCACCAACCCGCCCAAAATGATCAACAGCGCCCCCAGTGACCTCCACATGTTCATCGAGCGTCCCGAAACAGCCGGAAAAGCCGTTTTTTCGTCCAAAACCGGCGTCGAACCCGCTTCCGACACCGTATTTGTCGTGTTTTCCACCACCGGGGCCGTTTTGGACGCTTCAGGGGCCGTTTCCTGCCGTTTTTCCATCTCGGCCAGCCGCTCAAACGAAAATTCGCCGTCACCCGCATCCTTTTGTGCATAAACGGGTAACAAAAGAGCTACCCACGCCAAAATTCCGACTGTTCCCAGTTTCCATCGCTGTTTTATCATACTCACCACCTGTTTTTATTCAAACAACACCGCACAAATAGCAGGTCACATGCCACAGGCGTTTAGCGTTGAATAAGAGCAGCTTGCGGAATTACTACCGGCTTCTTTGACATGCCGACGAGAGGCGCAGAGAGATTCAGCGTGTTTGTCTTAATCTGCGTAATCTGTGGACAACAAAAACAGCCTAACCCAAGAATAAGATTCTTGTAATTTGACCGGGGACGCCCCATAAATAACGCCTTTCAGTCTAAATCGAAGGAGATCGAAAGTCTTATGAACAAGGAAACAAAGCCGGAAGCCGAAAACCCCGAACACGCTCACGCCGCATCGGCGGAAATGACTCAACTGATTCAGATGGTGAAAGACTATGTAATGCCCGTCGGCATCGGCATTGCCATCGCCCTGGTTCTGATTGTCGGGTTCGGCCTGTACAAATCCAATCGGGCCGCCAAGACTGAAAAAGCCGCCACCGCGCTGATGCAGGCTGGCAGCCTTGAAGACATCCAACGCGTGGTCAAGGAATACAAAAGCACACCGACCGGCCCCGCCGCCCTGCTGGGTCTCGCCAACACCTATCTTCAAAGCGGACAGATCATCATGGCCCGGACCACCTATGATCAGTTCATCTTGGATTACCCGAAACACATTCTGAAGCCTTCCGCCGAACTCGGCAAGGCCTACTGCCTCGAGGCCGAAGGCGATCTGGCCGGGGCCCTGGCTGCTTATGAAGCCTTCGTCGCAACCCACCCCGACTACTTCCTCGTACCCCAGGCCGTCTTGAGCCAGGGCCGCTGCCTCGAACAACTCGGCCAATTCGATGAAGCCAAAATCGTCTATGAAAACTTTATCGTGGAATACCCCGAGAGCCGTTGGGCTCCCCACGCCAAAACCGCCATTCTCTACGTGGAGAAGGCCAAACGAGCCAAAGAAAAAGGCATCGAGCCAGAGCCCGCGCCACTCTTCTTCGGCGGGGCGCAGATGCCCGGCTTCGGAACGGTCCCTGCCGTGGAAGCCGAAGTGATCGAAGTCGCCCCGGCCGTGGAAGTCGCCGAGCCGGTCGTGCTCGAAGAAGCCATCGTGGTGGTTCCGGAAGAACCCGCGCCTGAAACACCGTAAGAAAGAAACCGGCGCAGGGAGAGGAGATGCCGTTGAACCCAAGCCGCTCTCACACACTCTTCGCCCTCTTTTTCGCCCTGCTCCTTCTTGGCCAAAATCTACCGGCACGAGAACCGCTCGACTGGTTTTACTACGGCGATGCGCGGATTCGGCTCTACGCCGCCGACCCGCAACCCGCCGCATCAAGCAACACCGATGAACCACCCCTCACGGGTGACACCCGCCTGCGCGCCACCCTCCAACTAAACCTCACCGAATCCCTTTCCGCCTCCATCACCCCCCAATGGGAAACGCGTCTCTATGCCCGCGACCGGGCCAAAGCGGGCGACGCGCGCTTCGGCGAATACGCCTGGCAGGATGATCGCTTTGACCTCGGCAGGTCGGAACTTCGATGGAATCACATCGCCTTCATGCCTGTTTCCTGGTCTCTCGGACGCACCGTCCTCTCCTACGATGACGGCCTCCTTTTCAGCGGCGCAGACGACGCCTGGCTCATCGATGGTTCCACCCTCTCCTATGACTCGTGGCCCAATACCATCGACCTGACCTGGGCCGAGGTCACGCATCTGGCCCCTGAAACCGATCTGCGCGAACTGCTCTTTCTTCATGCCTCCCGCGAAGCCGACCGCCCCACCCTTCGCCGCCAAACGATCTACCTCGGCACCTTCCGTATGCGCGACGACGGCGAACCCGTCCTCGCCGGCCTCCGCAGCACCCTTTTTGAAAACAAGGCATGGCGCGCCATCCTCGAACTCGCCGGCGAAACCGGCACCCGCCCCGGCGATGCCCATCTGCTTGCTGGCCTCGCCGATGCCGCGCTGACCCGAACCTGGCGCAGCGCCAAAGGCGACACCACATCCCTGTCCGCCCGCACCACCTGGGCCACCGGCGATCAGCAACCCGGCGGCACTCACGCCTTCATCCCCATCATGAACTACGAAGACTGGGGTTGCGTCTTCAGCCCTTCCCTCAGCAACATCCGCATCCACACCCTCACCGCCCGACGCACCTGGCACGAACGCTGGACCCTCGAAGCCTCTCTTTATCACTACGAACAGATGCACCCCACCGACGGCCCCGCAAGCGCCGGAAACTTCAACAACGGCGGCTACGAAATCAGTGCCAACGGCGATGAGACCGAACTCGGCACCGAACTTGATTTGCGCGCCGCCTGCCTGCTGAACGAACGCCTTTCCATCGAACTCCTCGCCGGGCATTTCTTCCGAGGCGCCGCCTACTCCGGCATCGACCACAACGACAACGCCTCCGAAATCCGCCTTCAACTCATCGTCCCCTTCTAGCAGGCTGCCGGGCTTAGGCCCGCCACCCTGCTACTCAACAACAGCGGGTACGCTGTTGTGTCTTGGCCTCATCGAATGAAACAGCTATGCTGAACGCACAACTTCTTCATAAAGATGCCACCGACAAAAGTCTGCTTGAGCAAGCACCCCGGAGGAGGTACAGGAATATCTTGATGAACAATGCTTTACAACGTTCGTTTCGCGCTCAGGAAACCTGGGCGATGCCCTGCAGGAAGGCGGTCACATTGTGTCCGAGGCGGGCTGTACGGTAGCCCCCCTCCTGGACCACCAGGCACGGACAGTCCAGTTCGCCGATCAGCGCCCCGTTGCGGAGAAAATCCTTGGTTTCCAAGCGCCAGGCACCCGTCGGATCGCCGCGCCCGGTATCCACGCCCAGCGCCACCACCAGCACCGAGGGCTCAAAGGCGCGAATCCGTTCGAGCGCGGGAAGCAGTCCCTGTTTCCGATAGTCGGCACCGTCCATACCATCGGGCAAGGGGATGTTCAGGTTAAACCCGCGCCCCTTTCCCGCGCCGCATTCATCGGCGTACCCAGAGAAATAGGGATAATGAGTCGCCGGATCACCGTGAATGGACACGGTGAGTATGCCGTCGTCGTGATAAAAAATCTGCTGCTGGCCATTTCCATGATGAAAATCCACATCGAGGATGGCGACCTTTCCGACGCGACGAGCCAGCCAGGACGCCGCAATAGCCGCATGGTTGTAATAACAGTAGCCACCAAACAGGCGTGCCTCCGCATGATGGCCCGGTGGACGTACCAGCGCGTAGGCGGCGACGTCCTCTCCCTTCAGCAGGGCGGACGCAGCCGTCAGCGTGCAGTCCACCGCCGCCCGCGCGGCGGCAACGGCATCGGCGCTGAGCGGCGTGAAGGTATCTATGCAATACCAACCCGCGCGTGCAATCGGGTCTTTCGGGAGCCGCCCGCGGTTGCGTATAGGAAAGACGTCCGGATAGATGGTTCGGGTTCCAGCCGCTTCGGCTATTTCGTCCAAAAAGGAGAGGTAGCAAGCGTCGTGAACGGCCCGGATCGGGCGATCGTTCCACGACTGCGACGGTATTTCGCGGGTCAATCCGCTCGCACGAAGCGGTTTGAGAATCGAGGCAATACGCACCGGTGTTTCGTAGTAGCCGCGCTCATGCACCAGATGCCGCTGATGATTTTCCGAAACCACCATCGCAATCGGAGGCGGCAAATGGGGCGAAACCAGCGGGGCGGCGGCCTTGCGTCGATAGCGCAGCGGACGCAGCACCACGGGGTCCTCTTTGATGCTCGCCGTGACCGCCTCCACGTCCACCGGTGCCACCTGGCCCGCGTAACGCCGCTCCAGCACCGCACGCACCACGGCACGCGCCTGCTTTTTTCGGGGAGGGGTCGGGTCGCCGAGAGTATCGCACATTAAATGCGTGATCGGCTGCGTATCCGGATTGGCTTCCGGCACATCCCAGAGCGTATGCAGGATCGGACGGGCACCGAACCCTTCATAGAATCGCAGGCGGGCCTTGTTTTGATCAAGAAGCGGTTGATCACATTCGCGCAGGAGGGCTGGCTCATCGCTCAGGCATTCGTAAAAAAGACCCCAGCCGCCAAGCCCCTTCACTTCATCGCGGCACCGCTGATACAACGCCGTACCGATTCCTCCCGACGTGCGCGCTGGTGCCGCACAGAGATAATCCAGCCAGGCAAACCCAATGTTGGGCACGTGCATCACCAGAGCAAAACCAATCACCCGGTCACTCCGTTCTGCCACCAGCAGCACCGACTTGAAGCGCGTCTGTACCGGATCACGCAGACAGTTGCGCAGGCGTTCGCGTTCACTTTCCTTGCAGGTGGGTATCTGATGCAGCAGGATGTCCACACTCGCAGCAAGTGCTTTGCGGTTGGACGGAAGAAGATCATCATGCACGCGGCGAATAGAAAATTTCATAACCTCTTCCACATAATCGGGTTGGTTTTATCGTCGATTGTACGGGGTTGCTTAGTGAATGAAAACTCTTTTCGAGGGCTTAACATTCAGCTCGGTAGCGGGTACGTATACTCACAACATATAGTTATTAACACCCACCCGGTAACAACATGTTGATAAGTTTGCGGAATTTTTTGCCGATAGCGACGGCGCTTTTATCGCTGATTCTTGGTGCTGGCTGCGCCTCCTACTCCGGTTCTTCTCGTATAGCCGATCGCTATGCCCGGGAAGAAGTTCCCGAGTATCAACTGGTTGACACCCGTTTTTGCTCTGGCAATCTGCAAACGCACCTGGAACACGCCAAGCTGGAAAAAGAAATGGTGTGCCTCTTCTACAAAATGGGCTGTGCAGTCGACGTGGTCCATCGGGAAGATGATTTCACGCAAATTGAGTTCTCCCGTCCGGAAGCCAAGGGCAAGCTGGTTTTGAAGACCGGGGAACACGGTGCCGATTCACATGCCCTCAACGCCTGCGTCTTCACCTACCGCGTAAATATTGTCAACTACCCATCCACCGCCGACCAGGATTATCACGTCAACCGCATTGCCGACGAGCTGGCCGCCTCTCTGCGGGATGCCGACCCCATCAAGCGGGCCGTCGCCGGAAACCACTGCAGATAGACGGAATATCGGCGCGCGATTCCACTGGAAGGGCGAGCGTCCCGCGAGGCGTAATCTTCTTGATCCCTGGACGGCACGCGGCTCGCGTGCCTCATGCGTCAAAGCTCCTCTCCCACCGGCCC
>CAZBEO010000003.1:0-71522 GCA_964490935.1 uncultured Verrucomicrobiota bacterium | reverse complement strand
CAACGCCGGTGTAACTCCCAGCGCCCAAGGCGTCGGAGCCCGACGCCCTCCACTAATGGACGGCACGCGGCTCGCGTGCCTCATGCGTCAAAGCTCCTCTCCCACCGGCCCAGCGAAATCATCCCAACGCCGGTGTAACTCCCAGCGCCCAAGGCGTCGGAGCCCGACGCCCTCCACTACTGAGTGATTATATCGGCAATTCCAGTTGACTGGGGGGCGGGAGAATTTCACCGGAGGCTTCGCGCACCGGACGAAACGAGCGGCGATGACAGGGTGCCGGGCCGTATTTCCTTAACGCCTCGAAATGCTCTTTCGTACCGTAGCCCTTGTGACGAGCAAATCCATATTGCGGGTAAGAGCGATCCATCTCTAGCATCAGGCGATCCCGTGTCACCTTGGCAATCACACTCGCCGCCGCAATCGATAAGCTGCGAGCATCACCCTTCACAATGGCTTCCGAGTCACACGGCAGTCCCGGCACGGGCCTTCCATCCACCAGCGCATACTCCGGCAATGGGTCGATCGCCCCCAGCGCCTGTGCCATCGCCTTGTGCGTCGCCCGCAGAATATTCCGCCGGTCAATTTCGCACTCGGAAACAATACCCACGCCGAAAGACACCTGCGGTGCCGAGGTCAGGATACAAAAAAACAACTCACGGTTTTTCTCCGTGAGTTGTTTGGAATCCGTCAGCGAGCGGAAAAGTCCGTCCGCTTCGCGCATGAGAAAATCAGGTTCGATCACCACGGCGGCGGCCACCACGGGGCCAGCCAGCGGCCCGCGCCCCGCCTCGTCCACTCCGGCAACACGCCGGACCTTCCGTTGCCAGGCGGACCGCTCAAACTGGAGCACCGGAGTTCCTCCTTGCGATCAGGTTCTGCGTTCTTTGATGCGCGATTTTTTGCCGGAAAGTTCGCGCAGGTAGTAGAGCTTGGCACGGCGCACTTTGCCCTGACGTTCCACTTCCACCTTCACCACGCTGGGCGAATGCATCGGAAATACGCGCTCCACGCCTTCACCATACGAGATACGGCGCACAGTGAACATTTCCGTCGCACCCTTGCCCTTCATGGCGATAACGGTGCCTTTATAAAGCTGAACGCGCTCTTTTTCGCCTTCACGGATTTTTACGTGTACGGTCACCGTATCGCCCACGGCAAACTTGGTCTGCTCTTCTTTTCTTCGCTGTTCCTGATCAATTTTATCTAAAACTGTACTCATTTTCCACCTCACAATGAGCGGGCATCATAGCTGGATGACATTCCGCGTCAAGTTACTAATCCGCCGGAAGGCGGTTTTCAGACCATTGCCGAAAAGGCCGATGTTTATAGAGGTTCTCCGGCGGGAATCAATCTTTTTATGCGTGCTTTTTTATTCTGGGGGCGTTGGTAGCGTGGTGCTCTCCGAGCGCCACGGTATTTTTTGTCGCGTGATGCGTGTCCGTCCGCTCGGCGAGCGGACGGCTACTTTCCTCCCTAGGAATGCCTATCGAGGCCGCAAGGCTGTGGATACGGGTCGCGCTACTTCGATGTGAGCGCGGCGCGGATCACATCTTCAACTGCGGCGGTTTCGGGCAGGGTGGCCAGGGCGGTGCGGGCCATTTTCCAAGCATCGGCCTGTTTGTAGCCGAGAGAAACCAAGGCCAGCACGGCATCTTTCGCACGCTGATCGACGGGCGTATCCTCCAGCGAACCGGCCACAGCCTCCAGCGCCTCACCCGCGCTTAGGCGGTCGCGCAGTTCCACCACGATCCGCTCTGCTGTTTTCTTCCCGATGCCTGAAATGGAACTCAGACGTTTGACATCCCCCTCCACGATGGACAACTTGATGTCCCGCACGGAGAGTCCGCTCAAGGCACTCAGGGCGATTTTTGGACCGATGCCGCTCACATTCAGCAGCAACAGAAAGACGGTCCGCTCGGCCTCGGTCATGAAACCGAACAGCAGGTGATCGTCCTCGCGGATGCAGTCGTAAGTCAGGATGCGAATGGTTTGGCCGGGCGCGGGAAGACGGTCGTAACTGCTCAACGGAATAAAGACTTCGTAGCCCACGCCGCTCACATTCAGCACCACGCGCGCAGGTTGTTTCGTTTCCAGGCAGCCTTCCAGAAAAGTAATCATACTTCAGTGCGATGCCTCCAGATATGCTCCCCGATAGGTGGTTCCCTCGATAATCACGGCATGGGCGGAGAGCGCCTGCACGTCGTCGACCCGTACTTTTCCGATCACGCGGCCCGGCAAACGTTCAATGACATCCCCGGTGACCGGGTCAGTAATGTCGCGCCCTTGCTCACGCACCACAAATTCATCGCCCACACGCACGCCCACATTCTCTCCGCCATTGAGGACAGCCATGTCCGGTCCGGCCTCCGCCACGCGGGGATGCCAGTATTCTTTGGGGATGGCGGCGGCGAGCTGTTTAACGGCCCGATGCGTGGCGCGTGTGGTGGCTTTGCCCAGCGGTGTTTTGAAAAACGAGTCGCCGCCGAGGGAGAGGCTCTTGTAGCTCACTGCAGCGGAGAACCAGCCCGCCGAGGCCGTTCCAGCGGCCTCCACACTGGAAATAACCTCGCCGCTTTCTACGTCCGTCAGGCGCAGATGCAGGCTGACGCGGGAGCGCGAGGTTCCGCCACCCGCCTTCACGGTGGTGCTGTAGCCGAACCAGCCGGAGGTGTCGCCCGTGACGGTGAAATCGGTGATGGAGCCGCTAATAAGGTAGCGTACGTTTTTGAGCCGCCCCTGACTCACGCGCCCTTCGCGACGGAAAAATTCCTGCCCTTGGCGAAGGATTTCCCCGAGGACGGAATCGAGCTGCTGGCGTTCGAGCACCACATACTGATCCGAGTCGAGCAGTTCCGTGGTGAGGATGTCCGCCATACCGCTGCCTAGGTCCCACTGCCCACTGAAGCCGGATTTGTTTTCAAAAGTCGAGACGGCCACCACCGGTTTGAAACGTTTTCCGGAGCCGTAATCTGGTCGCGGCGAGACTTGGCGCTGTTCTACAAACGAGGCGCATCCGGTCAGCCACCCCGCCAGCAGCAGGAAGAGAAGGGCCTGCCCCGCCCTGTGCCGCCAACTGCTCATTTCAAGGCATACTTTCGAACGGCATTAAGGACATCTTCCGGGAACAGCGGTTTGTGGAAGAATTTTTTCACATTCGGGAACATTTTCATTTCCTCTTCGTCAAAGTCCGGGAAGCCAGCCATGACAATGACCGGTATTTTGCTCTGCTCCGCCGTCATCAGCATTAGCAATTCCGCGCCATTGATACAGGGCATCCGAATGTCCAACAGCATCCCCTTGCATTTGGCATCCTGAATCAGCTCATACGCCTTCTTGCCATCATGCGCCACGCGCACCTCGAAGCCTTCGTCCTCAAGCAGGCGGGTCAGCAATTGCGTCAGAATCCTGTCATCATCGGCTACTACGATCATCTTTTGCACCCATGGTTTCGTGTATTCGTTTTTTTCAGATTGATTAAGCTCTTACACCCAACGACGAAAAACATAGCACACCCAAACACGGATGTCATCTATGTTGTTTCCTTCTAAAGAAAATCACCCGGCGCTTCCCCCAAAAAAAGGGTACAAGACCCCCGCACCCGATTCCGGAGAAACCGGGATGAGTTGGACGTGGTGTAAAACTGCCGCTTTCGAGGGAAGGATTACTTCGTAACGGCGCGGGCACGCTCTTTCAGCCGTTTTTCTCGGCGTACGCGTGCTTTTCTTTTAACTCTGACTCGTAGTTGTTGTCCCATAGTGCGCGGGGATGTAGCAAATGCACGCGCAGCCGGTCAACTATGAAGCAATTTTATTTTTTCAAAGGGGGCTTTATTCGGGCTTTTTCTTATAATGAAACGGCTCGCGGAACGCTCGCCCTCCAGCGCTACCAAATCACGGATCGCGGGACGCTCGCCCTCCAGGTGGGATGTCGTCCCCACGCAAACACCGTTTGCATAAAGCAATCCGTCATGATGTCCTGCGGCAAGTCACACCCATCATCACTGAGCAAAGCGCTCACGTATAAAGGCATCCAACGCCGACGGATTGCTATTAGTCCTTCAGTGGGCCGAGGCAAGAGACGTCCACCGGGAGGGCCACGGACTTTTGCAGAATCTCAATTTGCAGCACCACCACCGATTGACCCCGCAGCTCGATCACTTCGCTCTCGATGCCCTTGTACGGCCCCGAAATCACGCGCACCCGTTTCCCCTTTTGAATGAACGGCAGCACGTCCAGCTCTTCGCCCACGCTCAGGGCCCGACGCAACTGATTCATGAACCCGATCAGTTCTTCCTGCGCCACCACCGCCAGCAGATTCGCCACGTAGCGGTTCTGCCTGATAAAACCCGTCTGCGGATCGGGAGCCAGGCAGAAGAGGTAGCCCGGGAAAAGCGGATTCATGAATTCGCGCCGGCGGGCGCCATAGGTGTGCGTTTTTTTTCGGCAGGGCAGATAATGTATAAATTCCTGCTCGCGACAAAACTGTTCGAGTTTCTTCTCGGCCCTCGGGCGCGTATGTAGCACCACCCAGTGCGCCCCTTCCGGGACAGGACCAAAGTCCTCCTCTGAGACCTCCACCTCGACCGGTGCTTCTGGCACAAACTCCGGCGCATTCTCTTCCGGGTTATCCATCTGCCGCTCCATAATTATTTTTTCCAACCATTGGAAATCCCGCGTGAGCGGGACTGCTGCGCAGCTACGGTTTTTCCAAATCATTGGAAATCAGTGTTTGTTTCGGTATTCCTGACTTTCGCGAATGCTGTTGCGCACATCCTGTTCGCTCCACTCTTTGTCGCGGATCATCTTGCGGTAGTTGTCCAATCCGGCGCGATCGGGATCGCGTCCGAGGAGGTCCTGATAGGCGCGGCGTATAATCTGGTCCACATCGCCTTGTTTCGCCTCGGTGCTGCTGCGCAGGTCGTTGCGTACATCCTGTTCGCTCCAGCCTTCATCAATCATTTTTATGCGGTAATTGCGCAGGCCGCCCGTATCCGGTTTGCGGTTGAGAACGTCCTCATACGCCCGTGTGATAACCCGCTCGTAGTCCTCTCCTGCCCAGGCATTGCTCACGAAGAGCAGCGATGCCAGACACATTCCATACACCAACCCGCGAATCATTTTTCTCATAAACGCCCTCCTTATCGATAAAGACCGAAGCCATCCGCTTCCGTTCATTGGTTTCGGAGAGTAGCATCACAACGCCGAAAATCAACGCCTTAATGATTGCGCTCACGCACTACCGATATTCACCACAAAGAGCGCAAGGAACTCAAAGAATTTTCTCTGCGCCCTCTGCGAGAGATAGTTTACTCTTTCTTTTCCAGGTCTGATTTGGTTCTTTTGATTCATCACATTCGGAGGTTGGCATGAGTCTGTTGATTCAAGGCGGCGAGATTATCACGGCGGACAGTCGGTTCATCGGCGACTTACTGTGCGAAGGAGAAACCATCTCGCACATCGGCGAACATCTGTCGCCGCCGGATGAAAAGACCACGGTGATTGACGCACGCGGTAAGTATGTTTTTCCCGGATTCGTTGATCCGCATGTGCATGTTTATCTGCCCTTCTGCGGCACGCAGACGAAAGACACCTACACCACCGCCAGCCGCGCTGCACTCCTCGGCGGCACCACCTGCTTCATCGATTTTATCAGCCCGGAACGGTACGGCGACCTGGATGAGGCTCTCAAGCTCTGGCACGAAAAAAGCCGAGGCCAATCCGCCTGCGACTATGCCTTCCACATGACCGTCACTCATTTTGATGAAGCCATCGAAAAAAAGCTGCGGCGTATCGTGCGGGAAGAAGGCATCACGTCGTTCAAGGTGTATCTGGCCTATAAGGGCAGCAACGGCATTGAAGACGCTGATCTTTACCAGACCCTTCGCCTCGCGCGCGAACTGAATGTGCTGGTGACCGCTCACTGCGAAAATGAGTCGCTCGTGGATCAGCTTCAACGGCAATTGCTGGCGCAGGGAAAGACCGGACCGGAATGGCATTATCACAGCCGTCCCCCGTGCGTGGAGGCCGACGGGGTCCATCATCTGATGACCTTTGCGGAACTGACCGGCGCGCACGTCTATGTGGTGCATACCACGTGTGCTGAAGCCCTACACGAACTCACCGCAGCGCGGGAGCGGGGGGTGCATGCTTGGGGCGAGACCTGCCCGCAATATCTCCTGCTCGACCAAACCTATGCCGAACGGCCCGACTTCGAGGGGGCCAAATATGTCCTCTCGCCGCCCCTCCGTGCCAAGCACAATCAGGAGATACTCTGGCGGGCGCTGAGCCAAGGCGAACTGCATACCGTGGCCACTGACCACGCTCCCACCGATTTTGCCACGCAAAAAGCTATGGGACGCGACGATTTCACGCGCATCACCAACGGAGTGCCCGGCCTACAGGACCGCATCAACCTGCTCTACACCTACGGCGTTGAGCGCGGACACCTCGACCTGCAACGCCTCGTCGAGTTGGCGGCCACTCAGCCCGCACGCCTTTTCGGTCTCTATCCCGCCAAAGGCACCATTCAGGTGGGCAGCGATGCCGATCTCGTGGTGTATGATCCGGACTATCCCTCCGTCATTTCCGCAAAAACACACGCCATGAATGTGGACTACAACGCCTATGAAGGAATGACGCTGAAGGGCCGCGCCGACACGGTCACTGTGCGCGGGGGCGTGATGGTGCGCGGGGGATGTTTCGTGGGCGACTTTACCCATGGGCGTTACCTATCTCGCCAAAATACGCGAATCGAAATACCCCGCTGATGTTTTGTAACCTTTCCCGGGGAACCGCTTGACATTCTAACATTTCTTACTAGTGTTCCCTCGCTTATCAAAAAAGGGCCATTCTGTTTTACGGATTCGAATGGCTGAGGACCATGGACAGCATAGGGAGGTGGCGTTGTGGACGAGCAACTGCTTAGCGAGCGAATTCAGATTGAACGCAAACAATTTTTCTTTGATTTGAAACAGAATCCACGCGGAACGTTTCTGAAGATCACGGAAGAGGTGGGCGGCAGACGGGATACCATCATCATCCCCTCCACTGGCCTGGCCGCCTTTCGCGACAGCATCCAAAAGGCCATCGAGGCCAACGTCGAAGAGCCGGAGCCCGGCGAAACGAACCACTGACTTTCACCTTCGTGCCGAGCGCCTTTGTGTGAGAACCACTTAGAAGAAGTAGCGCAACCCGAATTCGATCCGGGCGTCGAGATCGGTGGTGCCGTTGTCCTCGGCATAGATGGAGGAGGTGGCCCAGTCGCCATTGAGCTCGGCATATATCGCCACACTCTCGGTCACAAAGGCCATCGCGCCCCCCTTCACGCCGAGTACCCCTGCCCCTCCGTTTTCGCCGTTGGTATCGTACGAAATCACCTGCACATGTCCGCCCACATAGGGAAAGAGCACGACGCCCAAATCAAAATCGTACTCGGCGGTAATGCCCAGTCCGTAGATTCTTTCATTGCCGCTGCGCTTGAGCGTACATTCGGCACCCACCTGAAAATAGTCGGCCACATACATGCCGTAGGAAGCGTCCAACTCGGCACGCGTGCCATCCGTGGATGCAAAATCGACCATCCCGCCCAGGCCGACCTCCTGTGTGCCAGCAAAAAAAATCTGCCCCTGCGCCGCCGTGGTAAAGAACAGACCTGCCATCCCGATCCAACCTACCCAATTCCGAATCATACCCGCACCTCCTGTGTTTTACGTTTGATGCAGGCTGTTATACAGCATGTTTGCCGGGATGTCTATGGCACTTCCACCATCAGTCGATAGAACAAGGCGCTGGATACGGTATTGGTGTCGGTCATGGCGTCCGCACCACCTGTGCCCGGCAGTCGATCCTGACCGGGCACGTTGGTCCAGATGTCGCCTGTCAGTGCCGAGCAGTATTTCATGGAATACAGACGATTGGATGATGATTGAAAATAGACGGTGATCGGCGGAGTCCGGGACAGTGCATCAATCTGAAACCAGTCCTCTGAGTCATTCGGATTGGTGTCGGCAATGTATTCTTCACGGTTTATGTGCGGATCGTTGTCCGGATTATTGGTTTCAGCCTGATCAAAGGTATAGCCGCCGTTCGTCAGGGCATAGTCCGCCAGCCACCAGTGCGGCGTGCCCTGCTCGGCCAGATCGGGTTCAAACAGGGCCTGGAGCGTGCCATTCTCCGTGATGTTGCTCCAGATCAGCTCACTAGCCGCACCGGCCAGCGCCTCGTTGGTGAACACTTCGTCCACGTGATAGTAAGTATCGGGCGTAATCACAAAATTAGTGGTGCCGCCTGCCGTCACAAGTACTTCGTCGGAGGGAACGACCTGTCCATTGGGTCCGCAAGAAACCGTAATGGAAAAACAAACAGAAAGCTGCCAGTCGGCAGAAGAGTTGCGCCCATCCGCATCACGTGCCGTAATACGCAACGCATACTCTCCGGCGACTGCGGCGACTGCCGAAATGCGCCGCGTCCCCGCATCCAGCGTCAGCCAGACGGGTGCCGCGCCTCCATCGTCCGCCTCCAATTCGTAGTCCAGTTCTCCATCCGCATGACTGGTAAAGGTGTTGGTCGGAAAGGTATATTCAAAACTATGGTCATGAATGCCCGTCTGGGATTCGAGCAATCCGTTATAGGTCGGGCCAGCTATGTTAAGAAACAGGTAGGCCCGCCCGGAAGAGAAACCGCACACTGCCATATCCAGCGTCTGGTCGCCATTAAAATCGGCCAGTTCGATATCGCGCAAACTTTCTCCTGCAACCGTCATGGCCTTGACGGCGGAAAAGTGGCCTGACCCATCGTTCAGAAATGCAATCACATTGCTTCCGCCCGCGGCGGCTAGATCCGGTGTGCCATTGCCATCCAAATCGCCGACGGCAAGTCCATACAGCGTTCCGACGCTGATCTCATTGGTGAGCGTTTCAAAAGTCCAGGCATTTGCGCTCCTCGTACCAATGGCCACACGGCCCTCGGAGCCAGCCACAGCTATTTCCGGCAGACCATCGCCATTCACATCAAGCAGACGGCAGGCATAGATATTTTCCGATCCGACATTCAGTTCATACGATAGAGTCAACGCCTGCCCGGAGTTAGTATAAATCCCCACGAAACCATTACGTCCGGCGACCAACGCGTCCTCATATCCATCGCCATTCACATCCGCCGCATCCAGCGCATAGGCCGCACCACTCAGCGCGAGCGAAGAACCTGCGATCAGTGTTCCGTTCAAATTGGTCGCGCACCAAAGGGCCGCTCCGCTTCCCACGTCTTCTGCCAGCGCCAACGCATCCGGCAGTCCGTCACCATTAAGTTCGCAGCGTTCCACGCATCGGAACGGGGCATCTCCGCTTGCCCCGGCGAACGGTGTCATCCAGTTGGTGAAGACCCCCGCTCCATCGGTGGTTGCCGCGGTGAGCGTACTCAGGCCTGCGCCGAACATCAGATCAGGCCCTCCATCCTGATCAATATCCGACGCCGTGACATCCAGCAGGCGAATGCCTGCCGGGCCACTTCGTCTTTCGGAAAGCAACGTCCCTGCGCCATCGTTTTCCAAACAGTAAACCGTATTCGTATTCCAAACCGGCACCGCCAAATCCAACTGATCGTCGCGATTCAGATCGAGGATGCAAAGCGAGCGCAAGGCGCTGTTCGAGGCCGCAAAACCACCGGTATCCAGCACCGGCATGCCGGAATTGGTGGAACAGATTCCACTGCCGCCTGACACCGCCGCCGAGAAACGCCAGGTGCTGGAATGAGTCATTCCGGGAGCAAACAAGGTAACACTCACGGGTTCGCCGGGCAGCAGCGGTTCGGACGCCGCAAAAGAAAGCGTATTGGAGTCCGCCGAAGCCACCCCTTCGAGGGTTCCCCGCCAGGTGCTGCTCACGTTCCAGACCACTAGACCCGGTTCGGGGGGGTCATCAAGAATCACCACAAACGGATCGCTGGTTGCAGCGGAGACACTCCAGGCCGCAGGCTGCATCTGTTCAATCACGACAGCCTCGCAGCGATACATGCTGATCCATGCTAACAAAAGAAGCACCGTCATCCTCTTCATGGCTGCGCTCCATTCATTTTTTGAACCAGGTCCGTCGAGTCAATGAACTCGCGTCGGCAAACCGCAGAAAAGGAATTCAACGCGACCTGACGCCGTGCCGCATACTCCGCCGATGGCAGAACCCCGGCATGGCAAAGCTGCTGCAGGCGCTCAAGCGTACGACGGCACTGATCAAAATTAACTCGCAAAGCGTCAGGAACCTCCGGCTGGCCGCCTGCCGCCTGTTGCGCCCTTTTGCGTTCATTCTCCGCCAGACTCATCAACGGCAGATACATCAGGGAATCATCCTTCATGCGGAGCAGGACGGCATTTCCCTCCAGACCGACCAGAGTGGCTTCGATGGTTCGACCCGCCACATTCGTCCAAACATCTGCACACGCACGCCCACCCCACAGTGTGCAACCAGCGACCATCATGATGGCGAGCCCAGTTTTCATTCCACCCCCAGTCGAAAGAACATGGCGCATTCTTCCGGCACCCGCTCCACATAAAACGTCTGGTAGGCACCATCGCCCATGACGGACTGATACACGCAGTCGCTCTGAGCATCGAACGCAAAGGCAACGGGATGCCAGGTGGAGGCATCGTCAAGCTCGGTAACTGCGAACAAATGATAGGTACGGCTTGGGCTGGTCAGAAAGCGCAACAGGATGCGCCCGCCGTCTTCGCTGAAGGCCATATTCTGCACCGCCAGCACATCGGTAGGCAGGAACGCAAAGGTTCCGGCCTGAAATTCTTCCTGGTTACTCATCCCATCGCCATCGAAATCCGCCTTCGGGTCCACATCCAGGAGAGTGATAAGCAAGCCGCCCGACTGGTCGATCAGTTGCTGTTCCCATTCGTCCGGCAGACCGTCGGCATCGCTATCTGTTCCGGTGATCAGATCCAGCCGCGTACGCGAGCCGGCAAATGGAACCGTGATCGCATCATGGGCAATCGGCGTCAGGTCGCTGCCACCGGCATTCACCCGGAGATTCAATGCATCGCCCACATGAACGGCATAAGCGGCATACAACGATCCACCACTGTCTATTTCAACGTTGAGACGGTAGTTAGCCGCACCGGGCAGCAGACGCGTTACGCCTGACCGCGCACAATCGCGGTCGTCCTGATAGGCCAGCACATCGGCATGATCACCGTACGGGCAACCATAGGCATCACGTACGATGCCATAGATCACGACCGCCGGCTGCGGTACCCCCGCCCATCCGGACGAGGCGCTCCATACGATGGATAAAAGGAGTATGGCCTTAAAAAGGATCTTCATCATCAATTCCCCGAATATGAATAGGTATGAAAATATAATTTAATATCTTTAATGCCGTTGCCGTCGCGTCCGCCACCCGGATTCAGCGCTCCGTCGATGAAGCGGGCCAGCCCTTCCTCGCCATCCGCCAGCAGGGTGCCTCCGGGAATGATCAACAGCCACTTTGAATTCCATACGGAGCGACCGACCAAGCGAGAATTCCATGAGACATCCAGCAGGCTGTCCTCGTCGCCGCTGTCATGATAGGCCAGCATGCTGGGAAAGCGGCGCGCCTTGCGGAAGTTCCCGCCCAACATGGTTCCCATTGCGCTCCAGTCCGACTGCTCCCACTCGATATCGCTTAAGGGATAAGGCAGAGGCATCACTTGATCCACGATGTCCCACTCTCGAATCGTGCTGGATGAAGCCAGCGGCACTCGCATCCTGTCTACTCCCGCAGGGAACAGATAAATTCTGGGTTGGTTGGCAAGGCCGGCATCGACTGCCGCGTCATAGTTCGAGAACCAAACGCCAACGGAACGAATTTTGGTCGCGAAATAGGTGGAATCGTATTCGTTGTCGCCGCTTGCCAGCGTTCGTCCGAACACATTCTTTCCGAAGTAGACAGAGGTTGAAAAGGGAATCACCAGCGCGGGCTCGTTGTCCTTCATGGGATCGAACGGCAGACAGTAACGGACGAATTCAGGAACATCTTGCAGGTTATCTACCTTGTATTCGTTCAGAATTTCTGCCCAAGAGTCATCGCTCGATGCTTCTGGAGAAAGACGGAACAGTTCCGTACGCAATGAAAAGCGTCCGGTTTCCTGCTGAGGATTGTTGAAGCTCAGGCGGCCCTTCAAAACAGTCCAGTTAGCCTTCATGCGAGCCATGGCATCGGACAGCCCAGGTTCGCCGATGGAACTTCCCGCCAGGGGTTCGCCGATATTGGCCTGGGTCCAGTCCGCGAAACGACCCAAGGCGCGGGCGCGCACAATCTGCCGCAAGAACGAACTGGCCGGACTGGCACCGCTGTCTGGTTCGAGCAGACCTGTTTCGTAGTCGTAGGCCTTGGCCGCCAGATAGACATAGCGTGCCGCCGTTTGGAAGGTTTCCTCGCGGCGTGACAGTTCGTCGTTCAGGAACAAACGATAGGCCATGTTGCGGTACCGGTCGGCGCTGAGTTCGGCGGCCCAGTTCATGCGTAACCGCTCGCGTTCAATCTGAAGCTGGTCGCCCTCGCTGATGCTCGCCATCAGGGCCATGCGGGCAGTTTCGGCGCGCTGCAAAGACCCCTGCACGGTCGACAACGAGTTGACCTGCTGCTGCATCAACCCCTGAATAGTCACTGCGGCCTGACGCCCCTCCTGCTGGATATCCATCGCCGCCAGTTCCCGCTCGAGCACGTATCCTAGATCGGTCATCCGCAACTGCAGCCCGCTGATCACTCCGTGCAGGACAACGCCGGCCATGAGCTTAGGAATGCTCACGCCCGAGTACGTGTAGCGAATAACACTACGCGCGGCCGAGAAGCCGTCGTTGCACAAGCCGACCACTTTCGGCAAGGCCTCGGTCGAGGCCGAGACGAGCTGGTTCTGCATCTCGTCGACGGCCGCCGCGAGTTGCAGCACCGCCTCGAATGAGGCCTTGAGTATCTGCAGTGAGCGGATTTCGTCGGTAACCTCGACGGTTTCGTCCAGACGATCCACGAGATAGCCCTGCGTGGCCAACCACAGATCGCCCTGCCGCTTCACTTCATCGCTAATGTACTGCGCATCGCCCACGGCCGAGTATACGTCATCAATGGCGGCCAGATACTCGCTCAATGCCATTTGGATTTCGCCCTCGGCCCTGCGTTTGCCGCTGTAACTTTCCGGCTTCTTGGGCACTCCATTGTTCGCCACATTCACTTCCATAGTAATGACGTTCGAGGAATCGTAGTAGGAGGATACAATGGTGTAGGAGTCGTTTGCCCTATCACCGGTAAACATCGTACTAATTTCCGACTGCGACATAGCAAGATCCACCGACCGGAACTGCGTACTGTAGGTATACTCCGTCCACAACAGTTCCAGTGTTCGCTCATCCGTGGTGATCGTCGGATCGATGGGCCAGGTGTCGACGTACATGTAGTGGAGAAGATCCGGCCCGTTGTAGCCCTGTGCATAAATTTTGCCCGGTCCAATATCATCGGCATAGGGGTAGCCGTACAGTTCGATCAGACGCCGCGTCATGGAGGCCTCATCTTCTTGAATGGTTGCATGCAGATCGATCGAGTCGTTCTGATCGCGGATGGCCTGAGCGCAGGTCTTCACCCGCACAGCCGCAGCAGCCGCATTCTGGAGTGCGCCCAGTGCCCGCTCATAGACCTGTTCGAAGTGCGGGATGCCTTCATCGAGTTCGGCAGGACTGATATCGAACGGAACCGCGTTCGGTGCGATGCCCAGTGGATTGAGGCCTGAATCGGCGGCGTCCACATCCCGCTGAATCTGTCGGGCGGTCAGCGCCAGTTCCGGAAGCTCCGGTGTCGTGGCTCTGTCAATAATTCGGATGCCCGTCGCGTCCGGGGCCGCCCCGTCTGGAAGAAGAGAGTTGCCCGTAAGCCAATCGAAGTAGGCGCCCATGCCTCCGCGCGAGCCCCACCCCGCAGTGCCCCAAGCCTGATCCGAATCTTCATCACGCAACGGACTCCACGTTTCCCCGTCCTGATAATCCGCCCGCCAAGTGTGCTGCACAATACCGGCGGCGGTCTTGGCGCGCGCGGCAGCGGCAGTGACAAATTTTTTCTCGTGCAGATAGGAAACCGTGATTTCCGTGTCCCCGACCAGAATTCCTTCCACTTGCGGATACCAGGCAAAGTTTTCGTGATGCAGGTAGCGGTAATAGCCCTTCAACGCAGAAAGGTAGTGTCCATAGGCATCGCCATGGCCCTGCGGATACAGGATGGCGGCGTCGGCCGCATCCAGCACGCCGTTGGCATTGCCCTGTAGGTCGTTAATTCCGTAGTTCAGCACATAGGCGACCTGGCCGCCGATGATGTCACTCGTCAGATTCCAGGCGAGGCGATTGTAAACCGGATACGTCGTCACGGGTGGGTTCATATCGCCGTTGCGTCCGCGCAACAGGGCCAGTTCTTCATCCAGCAGCGACGGCACCTGATTCTTGAAGCAGAACAGCGAGGGCATGTCACCGGCCTGCACGGTTTGCTCCAGCGGATCGTCCCCGCTGAGCAGGACGGTCGGGTTCATGGCATCGCCATACGCCTCGTTGCCCAGCAGCGTATACAGATCGGCTAGGCGTCCGCGCACCATCAGCAAGGCCAGCGCCAGCGAGTCCGATGCAACAAAGTCGGATTCAATCGACAACTTCTCCGCCTGCCGGGCCACGGTTTCGTAGATGGCCAGCAGTCCATTCTCATTCAAGGCCTCCAAATTCAGCGGGATATCCCCGGCATAGGGTGTGCCAATCTGCTGGATCATGCTCAGCGAAGAATCGATTTCGTAACTCATGAAGTCGCGTATGCGCTGATCGAAAGGAGTGATGGCCTTCATCACGCGTTTGATCCAGCCTTCGCACAGCACGGGTGGCGTCCAGCTAGTCCAGTTCGTGCCGACCAATGCCTGCACTGTCGGATCCACCGCACGGTAGGCGCAACGCAGATAGTGATCCGAGAGACCGAACACCCCGGCATCGCCGATGGTCGCGTGGCATTTCCCCGTCGCCGTCACGTAATCGTTCCAGAGCGAGTCCACGTCTGCCAGCGGCGCGCTGCCATTGACCGGGTCGGCCCATTCCCACTTGAATTCAAATCGCTCGGGTGTGCCCTGGAAGTCGGCGGTATAGTAGACGCTCAGCATGCGGTCGAGCGGGTTGACATTTTCAAGCACATCCAACCGTCCAACGAACAGTTCGGGCGCCACGCGCAGGACTGTCATGATCACATTTTCGGACGGATCCACCATGATCTCATTTTCGCTGTCGTTAAACACCAGCGTGACATATCCGGCACCGAGCCCCGTGGTCGGCAGCGCCACGGAATCGAACGGTGTTTCGTCGTCATTCAGGATCACCATATCGGTCGGCAGCAGATCGACGGCGGTACGCCAGGGGTCACCAGCGGAACCGGTAATACCCTGCACCAAATCGACGTCCACGCAGGCCGTGCGATCATCGCCAACCAGCGTGTTAACATGCAGATAGTTGTAGCCATCCGTCCGCTCGATGTAGTTACCGATTAACTTCAGTTCTTCGTTGATTGAGGCGTTGGGGTCGAAATACATCCGGGCACGCAGTGCGGGCGACAGATCGTTGAAATTCCAACACGCGGTCTTCACATCCCGGTAGACCGACATTCCGCCGGGAATTTCTTCCAGCGGTGCGCCACGGCTGCGCGTCGGATCGACCAGTTGCACGCTGGGTTTCGTCGAGTCGATCGCAAGCGACTGCTGGTAGGCCAACAACGCACTCAACTGTCCGCGAACTGCGGGCAAGCCGTTTTTGGGGTTGGTCAGCGTATCACCGATATACAGCACGGGCAGCGATTCCGGCCAGCGGACCACATACGTAAGATCGACCGGGGTATCATCACCCGTAAGCACGTCGAGCCAGGGCAATTCCGTGCCCAGCGGCGGCTGCGCCGAGAGCGCGGGGAAGAAGAATCCACTCTGCATCGGGTAGTAGTATTCAAACACGTAATTGGTCGTGCCGCCGCGATCACCTGCCTGCTTCGCCCAGTAGTCGCCTTTTCGATCGCGATATTCCGGGCCAGCAATCTGCTCGTTCGCTGTACACCAGGGCGGCATGGAAGCAATCGGCATCGGTGGTTGGATCATGAATCCTGCGGTCCATTGCCGGGTGAACCGATAGAGATCGTTAGATGCCAGCACACGAAAAGCGATCATGTACGGGCGGCCCTCGTTGACATCGGCACTCTCCGCATTCAGCAGCACAAACGGGTCCGAGGTGTAGGCGGACGCCGCGGTATTCGTCACGTTCAAATCATTGCGCAGGGCGTAAGCCACGCACTGGATCAGGATGGCGTGCTCTTCGTTGGGATTGAACCCATCCACGTTTCGGTCGTTCTGATAGTATAGGGATATGTCAACGCCCGACAGGTCCACTCCCGGCATCCCCTGTTCTACGCCCGGTGTTGAGAAGGCGACCCCCGTGGCGGGAATGGTTAGATGATTGCCGAAGGAACTGTGATCGGAAACCAGCCCGGAAGCAACACGCGAATCCGCCTCGAACCGATAGTAAGCGCGCAGGCCAGCCGAACCGCTGCTGACAATCGTCCGGCGCGCCTCTTCAATTTCTTCGGCCGTTCGGGCCATCGCCCAGATGCGTATCTCGTCCAGTGCGCCCGTAAAGAAATCCTCCGGCGAGGCAGGGTCATCGGCCCGTGCACCAATTTGCAGGGGTTGGGAATCCACCGTCAACGAGCCTTGAACAACGGTTGATGCCTGTAGCATTCCGTCGATGTAAAAGGTCGCCACCCCCTCATCGTTCAGCGTCACGGCCAGATGTTGCCAAGCGTCCACCTTGAGTGTCGCACCCATGCCGTACCAGGTGCCGCCGACTTTCAACTGGGGCTCACCACCAGCCAGACGAAGGCGGTAGTTATACCCCTTGGTCACCAGATACTGGATGCCGGAAAGCTTCGTCGGGCGGACCCAGCACTCGATCGTAAAACCCTCGTAGAACGAAAGGCTGTTGGGCATTTCACAGATTAGGAGCGCGCCATAAAGCTGCATCTCTTCAAGCGAAAGCCCGGGCCGGTCAAATGTCATGGCCTGTCCATCGTCATCGGACAACGTAATGCCCTGGCTTCCCTTTCCGCTGGCAATCACAATCTGTGGGGCTTGCGCAGGCCAGGAGCAGGAATACCGATTCACGAGGTTTGGGAAATACAGCGGCTCGGGAAGCCCTTCCTGCGTACTGGCACTGCTCCACCAGACTTCCAGTTCGCCCCGGTTCACGGGGAACAGCCAGGAGGCGATGGATTCCGGGGCCGCATAGGTTTCGGGATAAGCGTAACGCTCTATGTTATAGCGGGTGCCGCCGGCAAGATATCCCGGCCATGCACCGTGCGTTAGTTCTCGCGATGTTCCAGACCCCGGATTCACCGGGCGCAATTCCTCGGGGATGGTCCATGCCGTACTATTCGTTCTTCCGAAAACAGGATTATTGCAGGACAAGGAACGAACCGGCTCGAACCAGACCTCTTCTTCGTACGCATATTTCAGAAGTGCGAACCCCTCGCTCGTGGTGTAAAACATACCGTCTACCACGATGGCATGACCTTCTGGCTTTTGGTGCGGCTGAGGTTCAACGCTGAGGCCTGTGGGGATGGGAATCTTCGGATCAAAGTTCCCGCCTGCTAGATTGCCGCGAACATAGAGCTGCGCGTTGGCACTCCATGTGATGTCGTAGATATCCACCTCAAACGGCCACAACACATCGAGTTCTTCTTTGGCCTTCCAGTAGATTTCGATTTCCCACGGTTCGCCGGTTTCACGAATGGCCCACACCCAGCCATCCTTGGTACCTTGATCATGAACATACACAAAAGGCGTGTCCTGTCCGCTGGGATCGACCGCGCCGCGCGTCACCTCGGGGAACAATCCATCCATGCTGTAGGCTCCGCTCTTCGGCAACAGGCGATCCCCCACGTTTCCGTCGAGAATGGCCGACATGGGTTCCAGCACATCGACCACTTCGTACGCCAGCAGGCGGCGTTTGGCCGTGTCCTGGTCGAGCCGCGAATAGGTCAGCAGAATCCGCCCCTCCGCACCTTCCGCAGCATGCACCAGATTCTGGGCGATCCAAACATCATTCGAGGTGATCTGACTGTTGTAGTACAGATCGGCGCGATAATTGTTCCCCAGCACAATATTGGGGCCCGAGTTCTGTCCTTCGGTCCAGTACAAGCGCACCGGGCGCTTCGCGGGGTTCGGTGAGATCGTGTAGATGATGGATTGGCTGCCGCCGCCCAGCAGGGTCCACGTGGCCTGCACCACGCCCATGTCGCTGGAAATGAGCATCCGCTCATAGGAAATCCAGACCGCGCATTCCGGACCGCCCAGAAAATCCAGCGAGGGCGCGACCGTCGGGTCAACATCATCCGGCGGATCCAACATAGAGCCCAGCTCAAAATTGGCGTTCATCCCCACCATTGGAACGCCAATGCTGGTACCCGCGAGCAACAGATTCGTTGCTCCACCCGCACCGATCACCATCGGACCCGCCACATCGGCCGACGAGAATCCACCGACCCACGCCATGGAAGCGAAGTTGGTTCCGGCGGCGAGTTCATTGGTGTGCTGAGGACAAATCGGGTTGCGGTATGCGTCTGTCAACAGCGGAGGAACGGCACCGAACGCCGGTGCGATCACCAGCAATAGACCAGCGACCAACGCCACGCGGAATCGCTGCGCCGCGCCCGTCCTCACCGATTCTGTTTTGCTCTGATGCGACCTACTCATGGTTCTATTTCCCGCCAAACTCGTCACCGAAGGTCCGAGACTAATTCCTTGCGAATAAACATGACGTGTACTGTCCAGTCTGGGTCCTTGCCGCCCTCTGTATGACCGCGGACATAGAGATGCCACGTCCCCCCGCTCACCCCACAGATGACCTTCCAGGAAGCCTGATCACCGGTTTCTTCAATGTCACAGTTGCCGTAGTCATAGCCCACGACACAGGCCGACCAGTCAGCCGACGAGTACCATGTGTTCCAGTCGTACTCGTGCTTGTTCGAGACGTTGTTGTACTTTTCGATAACAATGGGTTTATTGCCTTCCACGTTGACCGAGCCGACGTCGACCAAGTTGACCGTGCCGCCGTTGAAGGTTGTGACGTCTGATTTGACTTGGAAATGTTTAAGGCGTGTGGAATTGGTCGGACCGATGTATACTTCGCCATCGCTGCGAGTTTCGAGCACAAGACGGTTGGCGCCGCCACTTACTCCTTTGTTGTCACCGGACAGGACATAGCCTCCGCCGAAATCCAGCACGGGATCGTTGTCGTTGTCGAACCCACCCAGCGTGAGTTTTTCCATGCTTCCGTTGCCCGCAACGGCCAGCACACCGCCGACTTGCACGTTATTGCTGAATACCCCATCGCCGTTGACCGTGACACCACCCTTGAGTGCCGACTGCCCGGTCACTTCGACTCCGGCCCGCAGATAGGCCTTGGCGCCATCGACATCCAACCCGCGATTCAGGTCCGCAACCGCCCCGTTGACCACGATGCCGGTTTGGAATGTGGAGGTGCCAGAAAGCGTGGTCGCACCCGAAAACTGTGCGGCGGCCGTCACAATAAGATCACTGTTCAGAACCGTTTCTCCGTGTACAAGGAGGTCTTCCGCCACCGTAAAGCCCCCCTCCGCCTCCCGCGCATACTGCGCCATCTGCGCACGCGCCGCGAAGGGGCTGGACACCATTTGCTGGCGTGGAAATGCCTCTGCCGCTTCCGCCTCGGGAATGGGCTCGCCGGCCGCCGTGTTGAGCACTTTCACGCCCAGATAAAGATCGTTTTGAGGATCGGCGGGGTCAAACCAGAACGCTTTCCATATTTCAGCAGTTTCGTATACCGTGTTGGTCAATTCCTGACCGCCCGGAGAGCCCAGCAGCACGTTGAAATAGCCGTCCTGCACGTAGACTGAATACTGCGATCCCCACAGCGCCGTTCCGTCGCTCGAAGCGGTCCAGATACGAAATTGAATCGAATACACGCCGTTGGTGTAGGGTTCACCCGCTCCGGTTACCATCGTGCCCTGATAGTTGACCACGCCGGGGGTTACCGATTCGATGGAGGCAGGGACTTCAGCCCGGCTTGCTGTCGTTCCGATGATGGCGAGTGCCACCCCGCATAAGATTGCCGTTCGTTTATTCATTTTCTGTCTCCCGTTATCTTCCTTTGATTCTTGTTCCGCCCCGGCCTATTCCTCGATCAGGGCCGCCGTGTCGCTGACCCGGCGCAACCGAAAACTTCCTGCCACATAAAGCGTCTTGTTCAAACCATCGACATGTTCCTCGAACGACCCACCCATCTCTTCGGTGCCCCACAGCAGATTGGATTCCTCCCCGTCCGGATCGGCGGCAAGAAACGTGAACTGCATATCGCGGGTTACCGTGTAGGACTCATCGCCCTCTTCCAGGGCATACGGCACATCGTTCAGATATTCGAGGTTGTCGTGTTGCGGATGATAGCGATGAACAAACGGGTTGACCGCATCATCGAAAGGCAGTTCAACCAGTGCGGTGAGCGTCTGGCCGCTTCCGAAACTTCCACTCATTTGCCACGGTCCAAGCAGCGGCAGATTTACCGTGCTCAGACGATTGATGGTCGCGGAGGGATGCGCCAGCAGATAAGCCGGTATCAGGGCATCATCCGACAGCAGTTCCACGGCCCCGTTGGTATAAACGCCTGATGGAGTTGTCACCACCTCGCCATCCGGACACCAAACCGTAATCACCCGTTGAAGCAGGCGGGCTTGCCCGGTCGAATCCACATGGATGATCAGTCGAAAACGGAAGGGTTCGGCCACCGGCAGTGGCGTGGTGCTGTCCCACGCAGATTCCGCACCCAGACGGGCCGGAGCACGGCTCACGTGATCCACCACCACTTCGCCCACCCAAAGTCCCGCCCGATTCGCCTGTGACCCAATATCCCCGTCACACACCATTCCCAGACGATGCCGCACCGTCGCCTCCGTATAGTCCACATTCCCGCCATCGGTAATTTCCAAAATGCCCTGCCAAGCTGATCCCGCATCCACCTCGCTGGTCATTCCCGCCACATCAGGCATCAATTTGAGCCGAAGGATTTCACCCGCCGACAGATTCGTCACCAACACATCCGGCAGCGCGTCATACGTTCCCGTGATGGCATCCACTTCATAGCGTAGCGCGGGACGGCCCAGCAGTGCCGGACGCCCCGATCCGACCGGGGGCTCTTCCGACGGACGGTGCGCAATACGAACCAGCCGCGCGACATCGGTGTTGTTCTGAATATTCACCATGCGGGGCAGCAACGATTTTCCAAAATCGAGCAGACGCACCCCGGAATCCATCCATACCCGTACCGGTCCTTCATACTGACGAGCCTCCGCACCTGCCTGAATCCAATACGCCTCGCCCGAACGGACAAGCGTCGACCACGGCAAAAATACCCGCTCAGGTTGTCCGTTCGTTCCCACGCGAAAAACCGTGCTCGTGGAAGAATTCACCGTGAACAAATCCGTAAAATAGAAAAACTGCCCCAGACTCGTATTCGTTGCCGCCGGCACCCCGGCAAGATTCAACATCCCCGGAATCCATTGCCTTGGGTTCAGCAGCACGCGTCCCGGGATCCCCTCATCCCAGGAAGCCGCCCCGTCGCGTACTTTGATAAGATAGCATTCCCCGGCAAGCAGGCGCGAAAAGGTACTCATATCCGGATCATCGGCATACCAGACTTCCCAGTTTGCGCGACGCGGAAACAGCACATCCGGATCCAGATCAAACTCCTCGCGGGTCGTCTCAGCACGCCACCAGTGAACCGATTCCACCTCCGTACCGGAAAAAAGTGCGGGACACTGATCCACCGCCGGCGCCACCTGCAGATGCACCGCCTGCCAACCCGCCTGAAGGGGAATTTCCTGCGTTTCCCACTGAGCATACGCACCAAGCGCCGACAGCAACAGCCAGCCGATCAGTCCTTTAAATCTAAGTGTGCGTAGAATCATGACCCCAATTCCCCCGAATCGCAGAGTACAATTTGAACTCCGGGGAAAAAGTATCCCGCACCCGCCGGAAAAAAATAAAGCGGAATGCGACGAGCGGCAGGCTATTTGCGGCAAGCGGCCAAGCGGTTCGCCAGTTTTGCTGCTCGGCGGCGGCTGACATCCCAAGTGCTGCCATCGCCGCACAGTTGCACGCGCAACCGATCACCGCTCAGTCGCTCGACCATCGCCACCTGATTCAGATTGATGATGACGCTTCGGTGGATACGCGCAAAATGTTTGGCGGGCAGAAGGGCTTCCCAGTCTTTCATGCTCCGCCGAACAAGCATATCAGCCCCATTCGTGGTATGGACAGTGCTGTAGTCGCCATTTGAACAGATGGAGAGCAGTGAGTTCAACGGAACGAAATATTTCTTTTGACCGGTATCAATATAGATCCGGTCCGTGAGCTTCAGGGGCCTGGAAGCCATCTCCTCGGCGGCGGCGGGATTAAGCAGACGCTGAAGGGCCTTATCCAGGCGTTTCGGAGCAACCGGTTTAAGCAGATAATCAATCGCATTGACTTCAAACGCACGAATGGCGTGACGATCATGGGCCGTCACAAAAACAATGGACGGAGTCTGTTCCAGCCGCTCCAGCACGTCGAACCCGGATCCCCCAGCCATCTGGATGTCCAGAAACACCAGTTGCGGGGAACAGGATTCTATGAGCTGAACAGCCGTCTCCACGCTATCCGCTTCGCCGACGATTTCAATCCCATCATACGGACGCAGCAGCATCCGCATGTTCTCGCGGGCCAGACGTTCATCATCCACCAGCACACAGGTCAAGGGCATCTTGTTTCACCCCCACTCAGTTTGGGCAGCTCCAACTCAACCGTCACGGATTCGTCACTTCGCCGGATCAGAAAATGAACGCGGTCTCCATAGGCCAAGGCCAGCCGCTGCTGAAGATTATCCAAGCCGATGCCGCCTCCGCCTGCGTCCTTTTCGTCCGCCGTTTCATCAACCCATGTTCCGCTGTTTTCGACCTGAATGCACAGCAACCCGCCTTTAACAAAGGCGCGTATCTTCAATCGCAGTGGAAGCGGACTGGTGCGCATACCATACTTGATTGCATTCTCGACCAGCGGCTGCAGGAGCAGGTCCGGAATCTCCCAGTCCTCCGCCCCCGGCTCACAATCAAAGACCACATCCAGCTTGGATTCATAACGCACTTTTTCAATCGACAGATACGCCCTCAAGGCAGCCAGTTCCGACCGCAACGAAACCAGCGGAGTACCCGGCGCATCTAGGGTTAAACGCAAATAATCCGACAGATGTTCAATCAGACAGGGAATGCGTTCCGGGGCGGTACGTGAAAGGGCTTCAAGACTGTTCAACACATTAAATAGAAAATGCGGATTCACCTGATAGCGCAGCGCCTGCCAGCGTGCATCCGCCAGCAACCGCTCGGCTTCGCGCCCCCGCATGATCGCTTCACGGGCCGTCTCGCGTTCGCTCTGCTGCTGCACCAATCCCGTGGCCATTTCATTCAAATTTTCAGCCAGCAGGCCTAGTTCATCTTTGCGCCGAATCGCCAGCCGTTCTTCGAGCCGCCCCTGCTGAATATCGCGTGCAAACTGCTGGCAAAGCCTTAAAGAATGAAGCGCCGGGCGCGCAATCAGAAACAGCCCCGTACCGATGACCACCAGCAATCCAGCCGTTACCGCCACCGTGATTCGACGCAGACGATGAATCGGCGCAAGAACCTCTGACAACGGTTGCTCAGCCACAAAGACCCATGCGGGACGCTCAAGACCGCGAAATGCGGCCAGGCGAATCCCGTCTTCCGCAGCATACCGAAAGTGTCCGGCCTTCATGTCCCGCTGCGAAGCAGGGATGTTGACCAGCGGCAATTCATAACGACGCATCGCGATCGGCTCGGTCAGCACACCATTACCCACCAGAAACAAGTCAAGTTCGGGATCAATCACCACCAGTCGTCCGGCGCGGCCAAGATGAAGCGGCGCGAGATATTTCTGATTAAACATCTCTAAATCAACGACCAGCCTAAATACCGCAACAACCTTTCCATCCTCCTGGATAGGGGCCGAAATGGCCATGCAGGGCCGCCCGGTGCCTCGACTTACAATGCTTCCCGTAACGCCCGTCCGCCCCTCAAGCGCCGCCAGAAAATCCACCCTTTCGCGCACGGCGTTTCGGTGCTGCTCATTATACAAGCGCCCGCCCCCCACATTGCTGGAAGCCACGCAATCGGCATCCAGATTGACTAGGTTGATCGACTGAAAAACGGCCACGTCATCACAAACAAAACGGAAATACCGATTAAACGCATCGCGCTGCGTCGGATTCTCATAGTCATGTGCGGTATCCAGCACCAAGGGTAGCTGTGCCCATAATTCAGCCCCTTTGACCAAGGTGGAAAAGGCGCGTTCCGCCTGCGTGGCCACCAGGTCTGCCGCCTGCATCAAGCGTCCTTCCGCCTCCACCTCGAGCGCGGCGCTCGCGGTATGATACACCGTGGCGCCCAGCGCAATCACCCCCGCCGCAACCATTCCTTCAACAAAAAGGAGAAATTTAGTCCGTATTCGCATGAATAACTATAGCACCGAAAAAGTAGAAAAGAGCAAGACTAATTCCGTCCGTCAAAGGCGGAAAGGAGCATCAATTCCAGCCGTTTCATCGTTCTTGCAATTCAGGTTGCTTTCGGCGGATACTGCGTGTTCATCAGTAACCGGCAGCGCGGGAAAACGAAACCGGTGGGTGGCGTATAATTCGGTGTTGCAATGCAGTGTGGGGCGGACGGAACGTCCACAGGATTTGTACTATGCGAATGATTTTACAAGCAATAGATCGGTTGAGGCTCGGGATCGGGCGAGGGGTTGGACTGCTTCTGCTCTGCGCGGTGATGACTCGTGCCGGAGAAGGGACACCGGACCTTCTGCGGGGCGATGCGTATGAGTATGCGCCGCACCGCGCCGGGAGTGAGGTGGATGCTTCCTGGAAAATCAACGTTGCAAGCGACGGGCTACACCGAGTAACGGGGGCGGCGCTGCGTCGGGTGGGATTTGGTAGTGTGCAGGGAAGCCGCGTGCGTCTTTTTTGCCGCGACCGTGAGGTGGCGGTTTATGTTTCCACGGCCGGGGTGTTGCGCGATTCGGATTATCTGCTGTTCTACGGGACTCGGCACGAAGGAACATATACCCAAACGAATGCCTATTGGCTGGGCGTGGGTGAAGGAGGTCTGCGCTGGACGGAGCGGGATGGCGCCCCGGTTCCGGGATGGCCGACTGTGCTGGATGGACGGCGCTCGTATATCTTTGAAGAAGAGAGCCTTTTTCGTCCGTTTTATCGTCCACTGGATGGGGCAATCAATCATTGGTTCAGCGCACTGCTAATGGATGATGCTTGGGTGACGGTGGCGGACCAACATGATTCATTTGTGAATCCAGCGGGAACGGCAAAGTTCTCGGCCGTATTTTACGGCCTTTCGTCGGTGGCGGGAGTGAGCCCGGACCATCGTTCGGAACTGCAGTTCAATGAGTCAGTGCGTGCAGGTGTGACGTATGATGGCGCGGTGCGTGCGGAGCTGACGAATGCGACCGTCGGGGCGGAACAGCTTGTGAACCGCCAGTGGATCGAGGCGAAGCAGGAGCGCTTGCCGGGCGTGCCGGACCCGGGCGACCGGGCGTATCTGAAGCGGTTGGAGTTTTCGTATCCTGCCTGGCTGCACAGCAACGAGGCGGAGCTTGATTTTCAGGGAACGACGGGAAACAAGAACTATGAGGCCGTGTTCTATACTCACCAAGGGGCCAAGTGGATTCTGAATGTGGAAGACCCGTGGCACCCAGAGTGGATTCGGGATGCCGCGACGCGGGTGGACACCCGGCAGCACCTAACTTTTTCAGCGGCACTGGCGACCAATGACCGGATACGGATTTTTGACGCTTCGCAGGTGCGCGATGCAGCGCCGGAGTTTGTCCGGTTTCGTGATCTGGCGGCGACGGATCGTGCGGCGGATTACCTCGTGATTTGTCCGTATGCGTTTCGCGACGAGGTGTACCGCCTGCTGACGCAGCGCCATCTGCAAGGGTTGCGCGTGGCGGTGGCACCGATCAGCGATGTGTATAACGAGTTCAGTTACGGAATTAAAGAGGCGGAAGCAATTCGGCAATTCATTGGATATGCGTATCACCATTGGGCGGGGCGTCCGCGCTACGTGCTACTGGTGGGCGATGGAAGTTATGATCCGAAGAACAATCTGCGCCTGGCAGACGCGGTGGATATACTTCCGGTGCATCTGGATGCCGGGCCGTATGAATACTGTTCGATGGATGGCTGGTTTGCGGCAGTGCATGGGGAGGATTATCTGCCAGATGTGGCGCTGGGGCGTCTGCCCGCGCGTACCGTGGAGGAATGCCGCGTGATGGTGGATAAGATTATCGCGTATGAAAAACAGGCCCAATACGTCAACCGTCGTGCCCTGCTGGCGGCGGATAAGCCGGATACGCTGGATTACGCGGCGGCCAGTGAAACATGGGTGGCCGGGCCCCTGCTCTCGGCGGGCTTTTCGCTGGACCGGGTCTATCTGGGGCAGACGGGCGATCCGCGCAGGCGGATCGTGGATGGAATCAATGCGGGGTGCGGAGTGGTAAATTATTTTGGTCACGGTGCAGGCACGTTCTGGTCGGCGGAGGATATGTTCAATACGCAGTTGGCGGAAAGCTTGGTGAATAGCGTGTGGCCGGTGTTTACGATGCTGACGTGCGCGAACGGGGATGCAGATGATCCATTGCGGGCGTGTCTCGCGGAGGTGCTTCTGCGGGGCAAAGGGCGCGGGGCCGTGGCCTGCGTGGCGGCCTCCGCGCTTCCCGTGCAGTACTATTCGGAACTCTTTGCGGACGGATTTTATCGGGCGTTTGCAGCTTCGGGACGTTATGAGCGATTGGGCGATGTGGTGTTGTACGCCTTGCAGGAGCTGCATGCCGGGTCGCCGGGCGCACGGGAATTGATGACGTATAACCTGCTGGGCGATCCAGCATTGAGGGTGAAGTAACAAGCATGAAACGCAGGCTGACCACAGAGCCGAGAGAGCAGTACGGCGCGGGCGCTGAGGCGCACGAGTTGCTGTTGCGTTTGCTGCGGCTTTGGCTGGATTCGTCGGAGGGGGATGCGCTGCCGGTGCCGGTGCGAGAGGCCCCGACGGCGGTGGCGCAGGCGGTGACTGCGGCCCGGCTGGCCCCGTTTTTCGGACGTTGGTGTTTTGCGGAATCGGAGTTGGCGGACTGGTTAGAGGAATGCCGTGCGGCGTATCTGGTGAATGTGGCGGTAGCGGAAGGGCGGTTGCGCGAGGGGTGCCGACTGTGTGCTCTGCTGGAAGAATCCGGTGTGGCGTGCCTGCCGATGAAGGGGCCGTTTGCGGGGCACGTGCTGTATGGCGATTGCGCGGTGCGTCAGAGCATGGATATGGATTTGCTGGTGATGCCGGAACAGGCTGAACAGGCGGCTTCCCTGCTGCGCGAGGAGGGCTACCGGTTGCGGAAGAATGGCCCTTCGGCAGGATTCTCCCGACGGCATCATCTGCATTGGTCGCTGCATCAGGCCGAAAAGAATCAATGGCTGGACCTGCATTGGCGGCTGGACCATCCCTTTTCATTGCAGCGGATGGATGTGACGGAGCTGTTTGTCGAGTCGCATTGGGTGGAATGGAACGGCTGCCGGTGGCGGTGGCCGGAGGCGAATCGACATCTCCTGATGTTGTGCGCTCAACTTTGGAAGGAATGCGCGGGTGGACGAAGCCGAAGCGCAGGCGGGTTGCGTGCTGCGCTGGACCTGGCGGTGCTACTTCGCCGCACGGGAAAAGAACCCGATGCGGCGTGGTTGCTGAACACGGCGGCGCGTTGGCGCATGATGGAGTCGCTGCACTTCGCGTCGGACACGCTGCGGGAGCTGCTGGGCGAGACGCCGTCGCTTTTCCAATGGTTGGAAAAGTTTCCAATGGTTGGAAAAAACAGACTGAGCCATGGCGCGGAGATTTTCATGGAAGAGAAGCGCGGGGCTTTCGAGCGCGCCGGAGTATTTCGGAGCGAACGACTGCCGGAAGTGCTGCGCTACGTCTGGCCACCGCGTGACTGGTTTGATGGGCCTGCCGGCGCAGGGCTGTTGCTGCGGCGCACAGCGCATGCGGGCCGGGCGGGGTTGCGTGTGACCTCGGCGGCACTGGAATTGACGGCGGAGCTGTGTCGGCACCGCCTGCGGAGGATTGTTCGATGAGTACGGCGTGGAAAATCCTGATTGCGCTGCTGCTTGTGAGCAGCGCGCGGCAGACGATGGCGGAGGAGGTCGCGTCGTTTACGTCGTACTCTCCAGAGCGAATTGAATACGACACGGATACGGATAGTTATTCGTTCCGGGCCTACCCGGGAATCGTGTATTCGCTGGTTGCCGCGCGCGGTACGGTGCGCGATCTGGTGCTGGAACGGCTGGACGGCGCGGGCCGCGTGGTAGCGTCGGCCGATACCGTTCCAGAACGGCAGGATGCTGCACTGCAGAATCTGGCGGTGAGCGTCGAGGAGTCAATTCGCTGCCGGGTGCGGCCCTTTGCGGAGTTCACGAGCGGGAGTTATTTGCTGGCGGTTCGCTGGAAGTATCGAGCGGCGGCAGATAGCGATCAGGATGGGGTGCCGGACTGGGCGGAGTCGGGCACCGGGGTTTATCGTTCATGGGCCGATACGGGCACCAGCCCGCAGCACTGGGATACGGATGGCGATGGACGCCCGGATGAAATGGAAATCAGGCGCGGAGTTGATCCGTGCAATGCCTCGGTTTATCCTAACGCCGTGCACAATGATTTTGATGGCGATGGGCTGACGGATTTCTCCGTGTATTGGCCGGCGGGCGGGCGCTGGCTTACCTGGTTGCAGGCCGTCGGCAGTACCGATTTCAATTGGGGCTGGAGCGAAGCGTGGTCGGTGCCGGGAGATTACGATGGCGATGGATGCACGGATGTCGCGGTCTATTGGCCGGATGAAGGGGTTTGGCATATCTTTGGAAGTCGTGCGCGGCAGGCGCAGACCATTCGCTGGGGCTGGAGCGAGGCACTGCCCATGCCGGGGGATTACGATGGCGATGGACACTCGGATGTCGCGGTCTACTGGCCGGAGGGTGGCACCTGGGATATTCGCTGCAGCGGCGGCGGCGTGATGACGCTGAACTGGGGGTGGAGCGAGGCGGTGCCCGTGCCAGGTGATTACGATGGCGATGGATGCACCGATGTCGCGGTCTACTGGCCAGATGAGGGGACTTGGAATATTCTGTGCAGCGGCGGTGATATGATCACGCTGAACTGGGGATGGAGCGAGGCGCTTCCCGTGCCGGGGGATTATGATCATGATGGAATAACGGACCTGGCCGTTTATTGGGGGGAAACGGGGCTGTGGTATATTTACGGCAGTCGGGCCGGGGCCATGCAGCGTCAGTGGGGATGGAGCGAGGCACTGCCGGTGCCGGGTTGTTATATGCGGATGGGACGAACGGACATCGGCGTGTATTGGCCGGCGACTGGCTTGTGGATTATATGCGATGAAAGCGGCATCGCACGGTCAAAAAATTGGGGTTGGAGTGAAGCGCTGCCAGCGGGCTATTGAGCGGGCGGCGAAAGAGGTGGCAAGGTGGTTGAGGCAATTCTGCACAACGTGGCGACGGCCATTCTGATCAGCGGCGCGCTGTATTGGACGGGGGCGCTTCCAGTGAGTGCGGCACTGCGGGGGCGGGCGTCAGGTCCGCCATTGCTGCTTCCTCTGGCAACAGGGCTGATGTTCTGGTCGGCGGCGGGCTTGCTGTTGGCGCAGGTGAACTGCTTTACAGATGCAGCCTTGGTACTGCTGGGCGGGCTCTGGTGCGCGGGTTGGCTGGTGGCGCTGCGTGTGCGTGGCATAACGCTGCGCAGAAAACTTCGCCGTTATTTGGAAGACTGGGGTTTGCTAGCCCTGTTGCTGATGCTTGTTTTTTCGCTGCCGGGGCGTGGAGAATGGTTGCTGGGTGGATGGGACCCGGGTAATTATATCAACTACGGAATTTCCATCGGACGCACGGGTGGGTTTGCGTCGCAGGTCGCCACCGGCCACGCACAACTGGCACAGGCGGGCCTACTGCACCTGACAGCGCGTGATTTCAATGGCTTGATCGAGGCGTTTCCAGGCATTCCGGTGGATGCGGATGCCGGCGTGTATCGGTTTTATTTTTACCGCCTGACGCCGGTGCTGACGGCCCTGCTCTATCGTTGCGGCGGCCTAGCCTGCGCACTGCGGCTCCCCTTGGTGATGGGAATGTTCTCTCTGTTGGCCCTGACGGGAATGCTGTGGCGCTATGCACGATTCTTTGTGTTTCCCGTGGTTGGGTTGCTGCTGGTGCAGCCGATCTGGCTCTATCATCTGCGCGTTCCGGGGTCGGAAATGACCGAGCTGGTGCTGCTTTTGCTGCTGGGAATGGTGGCTCTGAACGACCGCGTACCGCTGGAACGTTCGCTGCTGTTTTTTGCGGCGGGCTTGGCCGTGATCAACCGAGTGAGTTTTCTTTTTTATGGTGCACTGCTGCTGGGGATGCTGGTGCTGCTGGATTTGCGGTGCGGGGCGCGCGGGCGGATGATGCGGCGGCATGCGGCCTTGGCGGGCGGACTGTTGGTGGGGATGGGCTATGTATGGCTGTTCAATGCAGATGCGCTCGTGAAACTGCGGCATATTTTCCCTCGGCTGGCCTGGGGTGCGTGGACCCTGATGGCCGTGGCATTGCTGGTGGATGCGGTGGCCCTTTCAGCCGGTCGCCGCCGCGTGCTGCAGCGCATGGCGTGGCTTGGCCTGCGCTGGGGCGCGCTGCTGCTTCCCCTGCTTGCTTTGTTGGTCTATCCGTTTCGCGGAGCCTCCCTTCACGGGGCTGAGTTTTTCCGCAATGCCTCGGCCATGGGCGATTATTTGGGATGGATCGTGCTGGCAGTGGGTGCAGCGGGGTTTGGGCTGTTACTTTTCGGACGGATTACGCGGCGACGCAGTGCGATGGTGGCCTGGCTGGCCTATCTGCTGACCTGCACCCTGCTGACACTGAGCTACAAACATACGGCGGAGTTGTATCCCTGGGCCACGAAGCGCTTTCTGGTGTATACGGTTCCGCTGGTGTGCTTGTGCGCGGGGTGGGCGCTATTGCAGGCGGCTCGGACCGTACGACGGCGCGGCGTTGCCGCCTGGGTTCCTCTGTTGCTGCTGTTGTTGCTGTTGGTGGGCAGCAACGCACGGCGCACGGCGGGTGCCTGGACGCCGACGGATTTCAACGGCATGAGTGACCGCCTAGCAGGCGTGGCCGAACAGCTTCCCGAGAAGGCCCTACTGCTGTCCGATCATTTTGCCTGGGGCGTACCGCTGCAATTCTGTTTCGGGGTGGATGTGATCAATGGCGAGCGCGTGGTGCACCGCAGCGAGGCCGAAGAGTTGCGAAATTTTCTCCGGCAGACGGCGCAGAAGCGCCCGGTCTTTTGTTTGGTCTCCACGCCGGAGGATGCCTCGATTTTCGGGATGCGGGCGGCGGAATTTGAGGCGGTGTGGTCATCGGCCCCGCTGGAATTCATGGAGACGGGTCATCACGCGACCACGCGCGATTTCTGGTTTATCCGGCAGCGTGTGGTCTTCCGGCTGTATCGTCTTTTAGGGGAGGCGCACGATGGAAAATAGCGAGGTACTGGAGGTCTTGGAGCAGGTGCTTGCGGAGCGCGGCGAAGTGGTGGTTCCGGCCTGTGGGTTCAGCATGGGAACGGCCTGGCGTCGGGCCGGGCAGCTTCGTATTCGGCCTTCGGAAGGGGTGTTTCGGCTGGGTGCCGTGGTGGTCTTCCGTCGGGAGGACCATTGGGTGGCGCATCGGATTCTGGCCCGCCGTAAAACGGTGGCGGGGGAAGTTGAATTCATCACCAAAGGGGATGCGACGGGCGTCTGCGACCACCCGCCGGTGGCGCTGCGTGAGGTGGTCGGGGTGGTGACAGAAGTCATAGATGCCGCTGGGCGCATCCAGCCCGTGAATACCCTCTTCAGGCGATGGACAGGTTGGCTTTGCTGCCTATTGCGGCGACGGTTTTCCGCTTGAACGGCCGCAGGAGAGATTCTCACGCAAACCCGCAAACACCCGCCAACAGAGCATAGCGCGCGAATTTTCCGCTGAAGACCAGCACGGAGAATCGCAAGAAATGGACACGAAAGATCCCCGCCACCAAACATAACGGATCGCCAATGATCGGGACCCAACTGAAAAGCAACGACCAGGACCCATATTTCTCTCAGTGAATAGGTTATTATATTACTCGTGGCAACCTTGTATGTGGTGATGTCGATTGGGCGCCTCTGGAACCGTTGCTCGATTGGAGAAAAAGGGTGTTAACGTGAAGAATTACGGGCTGACTCCGATGCCACGGCCTGACCCTGATGGCACCATTCGGCTGGCGTGCCTGGATTCGAAACAGTTTGCCAGCGTATGCCCCTCTATGCCAAAGTGCGCGGCGCTGTGCAGGAAGACGGATGCTGTAGACAAAAGGATTCTGACATGAGAGCGGAAGCATGGGTCTCCATCAACGTGATCGTGAGTCACCTCGATGTAAGCAAGGATGATTGCAGATGGAATTGAAACTGGAGGATCTTGCGTATCAGCGGGAGGCTATCGACGCCGTGATGCGGCTGTTCGAGGGGCAGCCCCGCAATACGTTCGATATGGCTTGCCATGAGGGCGTGCGTAGCAATGTCCTCACGCTCAGTTCTGAGCAGATACGCGAAAACCTTCTTGCCGTCACGGAGGAATGTGGCATCGACGAGGAGACGGCTTGTCTGGACGATGCTCTCGATTTCTGCGTTGAGATGGAGACAGGTACCGGTAAGACGCTGGTTTATCTGAAGACGGTTTACGAGTTGCATCGGCAGTATGCCTTCACGAAGTTTATCATCCTTGTGCCGTCGGTCGCCATCAAGGAGGGAGTGCTCTCCACGTTTGATATTTTCAAGCGGCAACTTGCCAATGTCTACGGATTCACACCCGCTTGCTTTGAGTACGACAGCAAGCGGCTGAATCGCGTCACGACATTTGTTGAGGAGCAGCATCCCCAAATCATGGTGATGACGCTTCAGTCGTTCAATGCGGAGGACCGTATCTTGAACCAGACTAAGCGGGAAGACCTGTTTTTCAACATGCCCTTCATCGAGGCTATTGCTCGCACCCGCCCGATCATCATCATGGATGAACCGCAGGAGGGTATGGACACCGAGAACTCGGTGGCACGAATAGAGGCCCTTCGGCCCCTCTGCAAGCTCCGCTATTCCGCAACCCACAAGGTGATGCGGAATCTCGTGTACCGCTTGACCCCGTTCGACAGTTACCGGCAGGGTTTGGTGAAGAAGATAGAGGTGCTGACCGTGGCCGAGCAGAACGAGGAAGCCACGTTGCGCGTTGAACTGGTTGAAGTGAAGACGTATCAGGACGGGAAGCCGCCACGTGCGAGGCTCCGGCTCTGGTACGCGAAGAAGGATGGCAGCTTTGACCTGCGCCCCTCTCCCTTTCTCAAAGTGGGGGACGATCTGGAGGAAAAAACCGGCAATGTGGCCTACCGGGGCTATATCATCCGGCGTATTTCAAAGCCGATGCGAGAGCGCATTTACCGATGCGAGTTTGAGAACGGCTCGACTGTGGTGGAGAAGGAGAAATCATCCGATCTGGAAGGCCTCTTTGGGGAGCAGCTTTATTGGCTGATCGACAGCCATTTCAGCAAACGCGAGAAGCTGGAGCCTAAAGGCATCAAATGCCTGTCCCTCATCTTTATTGATCGGGTGGACAACTACGTGCAAGCCGATGGGATCATCCGCCGCCTCTTTGCGGAGAAGTACCGGCAGGCGTGCCGTGACCGCCTGAAACGAGAAGCGACCGAGGAAGAGGTGGTCGCCATTCAGGGCTACTACTTTGCACAGACCGGGAAAGGGGAGTATACTGACAACGAGAAGTCCATGCGGACGAACAAGGCGCTATTTGACCTGATCCTGAAGGAGAAGGAAGAACTACTCCGAATCGGCAACCCGGTTGAGTTCATCTTTTCCCATTCGGCCCTAGGCGTTGGGTGGGACAATCCGAATGTCTTCAATATCGCCACGCTCAATCAGAGCTACAGCGAAGTGAAGAAGCGCCAAGAAATCGGTCGCGGCCTGCGAATCTGTGTCAATCAGGACGGGCAACGCGTCTATGACGCCGATGATTGCCCTGAGGGTGAAGAGGTAAACCTTCTTACCGTCGTCCCCAACGAGACCTATGAAACATTTGTCACCCAGTACCAGAGCGAGATTGCCGAGGTCTATGGCTCCACATCCGCTGGTGCGAAGACCCGGCACAAGGCGAAAGGCAAGCATCCCCGCAAGCGCCATGTGAAGCGGAACAATGGGGTATACGAGAGCGATTCATTCCGCGAATTCTGGCGGCGCTTGAGTCAGCAGACCGACTATACCGTCGTTTTTGATGATGAGGCCGTTATCTCTCGTGCAGTTGAGGCACTAAACGCCATCAAGATTGAACATTACAGCGCGGAAATAGCGCTCAATCGGGTGGAGCGGCTAGAAGCGGAAGGCGTGACCACCCGACATCTCGGCAGCGAACGCAGGCGTCTCCACGCCAGTTTCGGGGCCATGGACTTGGTTGAGGAAATCAGTGAGGGCACCTCGCTTGCCTACCCAACGGTGCTTCGCATTCTGCTTGGCGTGACGAACCGCGCCGCCATGACCGCAAATCCCGCTCGTTTCATTCATGCCGCCTCTTCGCGCATACGGGAGATCGAATTGGATGAACTGCTCCGAGGGCTGAATTATGCCTCCTGTGGAGAGAAGTTCGATATCGCGCGATTCGAGCCGAGCGTCATCACCTTTGCGGACACGGTCGAGACCCCCAACCGTGGCCTCTATGACCACGTGATTTTTGACAGTGGCTTCGAGCGTGCTTTTGCCACGGCCGCCGACCACGATGATGAAGTGGTCTGCTTTTTGAAACTTCCCCCCTTCTACCAGATTCCGACGCCCATCGGACCCTACAACCCAGATTTTGCCGTGGTCTTCCGCCGAAAAGGACTGCGTGATGGAGAAACATCCGAGTTCTATTTCGTGGTCGAGACCAAGGGTACGAACGAGCTTGATGACAAGAAATCGCTTCGTGAGAGCGAGGTCTACAAGATCAAGTGCGCCATGAAGCATTTCAATGCGCTTGGGGTTGATGCGCGAGTTCAGTACGACGCGCCGGTCAAGGAATACCCTGTTTTCAAGGCGCGTGCCAAAGGAGTTATGCATGGCTAAATCTTTGACGAAGAAGGAGCGGACAAGCCCGACCGTGAATGATACAGCCCTGTTTGATCGTGTCATCACCATTCTTGATGAGGCACGGACTCATATATCACGTACGGTCAACAGCGCGATGGTGATTGCCTACTGGTTGATTGGGCATGAGATCGTTGTGGAGGAGCAGAAGGGGGAAGAACGGGCGGAATACGGGAAGCGGATCATTGCCGATTTGTCTAAAAAACTGACTGGGCAATACGGTAAGGGCTTTTCCACAAGCAACGTATGGCTGTTTCGACAGTTCTACCAAACATACGCAAACCGTTCCCCCGAGATTATCTACCCAGTGGGTAGAGAATCTGGCCAGAGGCAAAAACTCTACCCAACGGGTGGAGAATTGCCCGAGAAACGCCACCCAGCGGGTAGCGAATTGACACAAGGTTTCCATCCCGATTTGAGTTGGTCTCATTATCGCGCTCTGATGCGTGAGGAAGGCGAGGAAGCACGGCTGTTCTATGAAAAGGAAGCCGTCCGCAGTGGCTGGAACAAGCGACAGCTTGAGCGGCAGATCAACTCGTTTCTTTTTGAACGTTTGCTTAAAAGTCGTGACAAGGACGGCGTTCTCCAGCTTGCGAATGAGGGGCTGACGGTTCAGCGTCCCATTGATGCAATCAAGGACCCCTATGCCTTGGAATTTCTTGGTTTGCCTGAGTCGCATCGTCTGGTCGAAAGCGATCTCGAAACGGCACTAACCAGTCACATGCAAGACTTCCTGCTCGAATTGGGTGCCGGTTTCGCCTTTGTCGCCAGACAGAAGCGTCTCACACTAGACGGTGATCACTTTTACGCGGACCTAGTTTTCTATCATATTCGGCTCAAGTGCTACGTCGTTATTGATTTGAAGGTGGACAAGCTCACGCATGGCGATTTGGGGCAGATGCAGATTTACGTGCATTACTTCGACCGCGAAGTGCGTGGCCCGGAGGATAATCCCACTCTGGGCCTTATCCTCTGTACCGACAAAAACGACTCCGTGGTCGAATACGTTTTGGATAAAGAGCAACAGACCATTTTTGCCAGCCGCTACAAGCTGGAACTGCCTTCAAAAGAGGACTTGCAGAAATTGCTGCAGGAATGGCGTGCCGAGACCGAAGGGGATCAATCATGAACCAAGCTATTATGGAAAAAATGCCCACCACGCCCGACTTGAACCGGGAACGGTTGGAACAACTCAAGGCGCTGATGCCCGATCTCTTCACCAATGACGGCGCGTTGGACCCCGAAGAACTGAAGCGATTGATTGATCCCGACTTGGTGGCCGAGTCCGAAAAGTTTGAATTTCGCTGGTTCGGGAAATCCAATGCCAAGCGGAACGCCTTCACGCCGACCGTCGCGTCTCTGGAATACGATGCGGATCGTTCAGTGAATCCCGAGCTTGCCAAGGGTAACGCTATTATCGAGGGGGAGAACCTCGAAGTCCTGAAGTGCCTGCTGGCCGCCTATCGCAACCGGATCAAGTGCATCTACATTGATCCCCCGTACAACAAAGACAAGGACTTCGTCTACTCCGACACGTGGAAGGAAGACAAGCAGACCTATTGGGAGCATATCGGAGTTACGAGTGATGGCGTTAAGGTGGACACCAACACCAAAGCCGACGGGCGGTTTCATTCGAACTGGCTGAACATGCTCTATCCGCGTTTGTTGTTGGCGCGGCAGCTTTTGAGTGAAGACGGTGTGATCTTCATCTCCATTGATGACAGTGAAATTCACCATTTGCGAAAGCTGTGTGACGAAACATTCGGGGAAGAGAACTTCATCGCTCAGCTCACATGGGAAAAGACTCGGAAGAACGACGCAAAACTGTTCAGCGTGGGCCATGACTATGTGGTTTGCTATGCACGAGACGTGCAACACCTGAAAGACGTTAAGACCGTCTGGCGCGAGCAGAAGCCGGGGGCAAAAGATATCTGCAAGAAATGGCAGATGCTGAAGGAGATTCACGGAGAGGACTATGCCGCCATGGAGACCGAGCTTCGCCAGTGGTACAAGGATCTTCCCACTAAACACCCAGCGAAGAAGCTATCCCGGTACAAGCAGATTGACAAATGGGGTCCATGGCGTGATCGAGATATTTCGTGGCCAGGGGGCGACGGCCCCCGATACGATGTGGTTCATCCCGAGACAGGAAAGCCCTGTGCCGTACCTGCTGATGGGTGGCGTTTCAGCACTCAAGAGTCAATGCTACGTCAGATTGACCTTGGACTTGTTGTGTTCCGAGAGGATCATAACAAGCCACCTTTTCGAAAAGCGCATTTGATAGTTGTTCCTGATGAGCTTCTCGATGACGAAGTTGATGCCGAGGATGGCGATGATGAACAAGAAAGCATAGGCATCCAGGTCATGCCTAGCGTTCTCTACAAACAATCCCAAGTGACCATCAAGTACCTCAAGAAGCTAATGGGAAGCAAGGTCTTCGATAATCCAAAAGACCACGAAATCCTTGCCAGGTTAATTGAGTATGTGACTGAACCCGGCGACCTCGTTCTCGATTTTTTTGCAGGATCTGGCACTACTGGTCAGGCGGTGATGGCAGTCAATGCCCGGAATGGCGGCCCAAGGACCTTCATTCTTGTGCAGATACCGGAAATGCTTGAAGAAGGAAAGCCGGCCTTCAAGGCCGGATATCGGCGAATCTCGGACATCACGATTGAGAGAAATAAGCGCGCTGTGATGCAGTACGACGAATCGTCAGCAACAGCGGCGGCAGAAGCGAAAGAAGAACTGCCGGGGCTGAATAATCATGCTGAGAGTTACCGCACAGGGTTCAACGTCTATCGACTGGCCAAATCCCGTTTCCCTCGCGTGGAGTTTGAGCCTGATCACGAGAAATCGGACGAAGAGAATCTGGAGGCCCTTGAAGTGTACATCCGGGATAAGGAAGCGGCCTTCCTCATGAAATTTGAGCAACAAGAAATCCTTCAAGAGGTTTTACTCAAAAACGGATTCATGCTGGATGTCCAAACGGAGCCCATCGCCGCGTTCACAGACAACACCGTTTTTCGCGCATGGGATTCTAACAAAGAAGCTACGGTCTGTCTCGACTACGACATGAAAGAGCAGACGGTCGCCACGCTCAAAGGAATGGGCGGCATCTTTATCTGTCTGGAGCAGGCGCTCGATACAACGAAGAAGTGGAATCTACGTGCAGAGCTGGGTGAACGGCTTGTGGCGTTCTAATGCAGGGAATAGGTCGACAGGAAAGATGACATTTGCTTGCGCACCTCAATCATAAAATTCCGGGGTTGAGTCGCCAGACGGCGTAGCAGAGGGCGGCGGCGAAGGTGACCCATAGGAGATAAGGAATGAACAGGGCGCCGGCAAGCAGACGGATGCGTCCGAAGGTTACGAGCGTGGCGACGATCAGCAGCCATAGTATCAGGATTTCGATGAATGCCAGAGCGCCCAGTTGCCAGGCAAAGAACAGCCAGGTCCAGAGGGCGTTGAGAACGAGTTGGGCGAGAAACAAAATTAGCGCTGTTCGGTTGGCCCGGAATCCGCCGTTGCGCCAGACCAACCAGGCGGCAAGGCCCATCAAGGCGTACAGTACGGTCCAGACCGGACCAAAGACCCCGGCTGGCGGTGCCCAGGCAGGCTGCACCAGTTGTCCGTAGAAGGACTTGGCCTGCACGGAAGCCACCCCGCCAAGGGCTGCCGCAATAAAGCACACGACGAGCCAGCCGATGAGTCCAAGAAACTGCTTCTGTTTTGAAAAGGTCTGCATGGTGATCTCCGCATTATTACGAAGCACTGATTTGTTCAGTCCATTCGTCTACAAAGAGATTCTCACACAAAGCCACGAAGCCACGAAGGAAAAAAGAACTGCCGCGAAAAACCGCAGGGATCGCAAAAAAATAGTAGCCGGGTACTCCCCGAGAGGTATTCCGTTCGTTGATGCCACCGGCAAAAATCAGCGTCATGATGGCCCCGGAGGGGCCGGGGAGAATAGCCCGGGGTCACCGGACCCCGGGAAGCCGACAAACAAAGCAACATGCACCCCAGACGGGGTGCATGGGGTTTTGGAGAATCAGAAACCCAGGGTCTGCCGACCCTGGGCTATATACCTTCACCCCATCCGGGGTGATAACACAAGCGGACTTTTGGCGGTGGTGCCGTTCGTTGCCAGTCAAGAGGTGCGTGCGTGGTCCTGTTCGCGGCAGATGTCGCAGAGGTAGGGTACGGGGAAGCCAGCGGTGCGAGAGGGGCTTTCCATGCGTGAGAGGGCGGGACAGATCAGGCAGTCGGTCTGGTGGCGGCAGGTGTTGCAGTCGGACCCGGCGGGTGCAGGTATGGCTTTGATGGCGGCTAGGTGTGAGGTCCATTCGGAGGCGGGACGTTCCAGCAGGCGGAAGGGATGATCGCGCCAGATGGTGCATAGGTGCATGGCACCGGTGGCGTCGATGTGGGCGGAGGCGGTTCCGGCTCCGCAACGAAGCAAGGGGATGGGAAGAGAGAAGTCAGGAGTCAGAAGAGAGGAGTCAGGAGACAGAAGAGAGAAGTCAGGAGTCAGAAGAGAGGAGTCGGAAGTCGGAGGTCGGAGGTCGGAAGGAGGAAGAGAGGAGTCGGAAGACAGAAGAGAGGAGTCAGAAGGTAGAGGGGAGAAGTCGGAAGGAGGAAGAGAGGAGTCGGAAGACAGAGGTCGGAGGTCGGGAGTCTGAGGTCTATGGTCTTCTTCCTGCGGTCTATCGTCTCCCTCCTGTGGTCTATGGTCTTCTTCCTGCGGTCTATCGTCTCCCTCCTGTGGTCTATGGTCTAAAGTCTGTAGTCTATCGTCTTCTTCCCTCTCCTTGAGTTCGGCGTATTGGCGGGGGGTAATGCGGTGGCGGAGGGGGGTGGGATCGCCATCGAGGCGGGGATTGATCAGGGCGTCGTACCGGAATGGGATGTCTTCATCGGCGCACCAGGCTTTCAGGGCGGGCAAGTCGGAAAAATTCTCTCTCATGACCATGGATTTGATGGTGACGGGGATATTTCGCTGTTTCAGGCGGAAAATGGCCTGTTTCGCGGTGGAAAAGGCGTCGCTGTGTCCACAAATGGCGTTGTGCACGGCTGGATCAAGGCTGTAGAGACAGATTTCGACGCGTTTTGGTCGAAGTTTTGCCAAAAAATCGGCTTTTTTATCAGAAAGAAGGGTTCCATTGGTAAAAAGGGTGACTAAAAAGCCGGATTTGATGGATTTTTCGTAAATTTTGTCAAAATCAGGATGCAGAAGGGGTTCTCCGCCGGTGAGGCAGAGGGAAAGCACCTCGTTTTCGGCTAAAATATCCAGAATTTTGTTCCATTGGGTTTTGGAAAGGGTTTCTCCCGGTTTTTTTGTGTTTGGGGGCAAAAAACAGTGGGAGCAGGCGAGGTTGCAGCGGGTGGTGAGTTCGAGGGAGACGCTGGGTGGGAAACGGGGCGTAGAATCAGGGCTGGATGCCCATTTTAGATACAATTCGCCGAGTTGGAGGTCTGAGGTGCAATTCATGCGGCTATCTCTCATAAGCTGTGGTTTTGTGAAGAATAGGCCAAAAAACCGCTAATTTGGTAAAAAAGCATAGAAATTCGTGAATTAAATGCATATTTGACTACGAAACACACGAAAATCGCGAAAAATGTAGAAATTTGAGAGAAAATTCCAGAAAAACCGCGAATGGACGCGAATGGACGCGAATGTTGGGAGGGATGGTTCTCACACAAAGCCACAAAGTCACAAAGGAAAGAAGAATTGCCGCGAAAGAACGCAGGGGACGCAAAAAAGAAAGTGGCGGGGTGCTCCATTCGTTGCTCTCTTCATTCGTTGGAAAAAGCATTTTCTTGGTTTTCCAGTAGGGCGCCGAGGTGGACCAGCTCGGAAAGGACGGTTTTAACGTCATTTTCGGCTATTTTTGATTCAATTTCATAAAATTCGACCATTTTTTGGCTAATTTCGGTGTCGGAACGGCCATTTGAGGCATTTTCCCAGATAAAGGAGGCTGTTTCGTTGAGGGTATAGAGGGAGTCGAGGGCGTTCATGTCGTTCATGATGGGCACGAGGATGCGTTGCCCGCGTATGGTGCGCACGATGATTTGTGGATTTGGGGTGTATTTCATGGGATATATTTCCTAATTGGATGCCACCGACTCATCATGATATTCCCGCACCCACTCCGGGGTGCATGGGGTTTTGGAGAATCAGAAACCCAGGGTCTGCCGACCCTGGGCTATATACCTTCACCCCATCCGGGGTGATAACACAAATTTCTGTTTTTGCTCTGTTTTTGGGGGCGACGAGGCAGAAATCGACGACGTTGGCGTTCGGGGTGAAGGCAAGGGAGAAGGAGGGTACGGCGGTGCAGACTTCGCTCCAGGTATCGAGCTGTTTGGAGAGGCTTTCTTTGAAGTAAAAGGGGGCGACGGAGGTGGCGGTCAAGCGAGCGAGTGCGGTGACGGGGTCGAGGGGATTGATTTGATGGGTGTTTGCCTGTGAGAGGTGAAAAATGGCCTTGAGGGGGGCTGTTATGGGGTTGATTTCATTGAGATCGCCGTGCCATGGGGAGGGGCTGATGGTGACGGTGTGGTCGGTCAGGCGTATGATATTGCGGTCATCGTTAAGCACTTGGGCGCCGGACTGTTTCCATAGGCGTGCCATGGTGGTTTTGCCGATGTCGGCGGGCCCGCAGAAGAGGTAGGCGTGGCCGTCAAGGACGACGGCGGAAGCGTGTACGAGGCCGGCGCGGTGATGGAGCAGACGGTTCACGACGAGAATCTGATCGATGGGGTAGTTCAGAGAAAAGGGTGCGGGCAGTGCCTGGCGTCCGGAGCGGTGCAGGATGCGTCCGGTTTTGAAGTCGGGGGCGAGATGGGCCACGGGGACCCAGGTGTCGGTGTTGACGTTGTGAATTTCGATGGTGATGGCGCGGTCTTCGGCATAGCCGAGGCGCCAGGTTTCGCAGGCCCACAGCAGGTGCGGGGGCGCGGGGGAGAAAATGGGAGGAAAGAGAGCCGGATCGGTTAGATTGACGGTATATACGGCGTCGTTTGGTCCGGCGGAGTCGGTGATGAACGGGGCATAGGCGGGGGGCAGCAGCGGCGGGGAGTCGTCAGCAGATTGCAGTTCAAAGCGAATGGTCGCGAGCGAGAAGGTGAGGGTGTTCACGGAGCATTTCAGGACAGGTCTATATTGAAAAGCGGGGTGATGCCGTCCTGTCCGCAGCTTGGATTATCGAGGGAGTCCTTGCAAACGGCCATGGCGACCACTTGCTTGTCGTCGAGTTTGATTCGGGTAATCTGCGGGGTAACATAGGGTTTTTTAGCGACTAGCTGTTCTTCGTTTTGTTTCATCATCGCATTCCTCTACGGGTTGTTTGGGGAGAAACTATGGGAAAAAGTTCGAACGATAGCAAATCAATTGAACGGCAAATGGACGGAAAATCTGTGAATGGACGCTAATGGACCTGGAGCAGCATCGGCGAAATCAATATTTATTTGTCCACAGATTACACATATTTTTTGGAGCAGTATGCGTATTCTTAATGTGTTCGCCGATTTTTTGGAGTGCTGGGACAACGTATCTTTGAGGCGGCACAGCTTTTGAGGGGGACAGCAATATCTGACCGCACGGCAGACGACGACGAAGGAGGCGGCGGCCATTGTGTCCTATCGCCGCGTCGTCCCTCCTGGCCACACGCACTCCAAAAGGTTTGCTGTTGATGAAATGGACTTCACGAAAAAGTTGGAAGAGCGCATAGAACTCAAAGAATTAGGAGCGACTCGGCGTTAGTGCTGGGGGAACCCGCGAATGGACGCAAATGGACGCAAATTTTGGGAGGGATGCTGTCCTCAGCGTCCTTATCTTTTTCTCCAGATCGTTCCTTATTTTTCTTGGGCTTCGTGCTCTTCCTGTGTGCTTACTCTCCGCACGGCCCGTGGGGACACGGGCCCTCCCGGAATGCTCTTGATATTAGTCTGGATTGTTTTTGCACTATTAATGAATAGGATGCTAAAAGGTTTCTTCGGCGAATCGAAATATCGTGATTCGGGCTGGATGTGATGATTTGGGATGGGGCGCGTGTTCCATTCAAGATAAAATGAGGTACTCCTATGAAGTTTGGCAAGTTCGTGGTGTGTGTGTTGTTGGCAGGTCTTTCCGGGGGGATGACCTGGGGGCAATCGCTGAATGAAATGTCGGCGGTGGATGAGTCGTCGCTGTGCGAGGTGCTTACGATCACAAACCAGTTTTCCAATTTGGGGGAGGTGCTTTCGGATTTGCGGATCACGAATGTATTGCCGTCGGCGGAGTATGTGTATGTGACGAACTCGACGGTGATTCGTCTGCCGGATGGTTCGGTGCTGTCGAACAGTGCGGCGGAACCGGTGGTCAGCAGCACACGATTGAGCTGGGATTTGTCGGCCAACGTCGCGACGTTGTCGGTAACGAATCTGCTGCTTACGGAGGTGTATTACCACACGACGAATACGGATGAGGTGGCAGAAAAGGCGTATCAGTGGTTTGAAATTTATAATCCTGCGCCGAACCCGGTGACGATGACGGGTTGGTATATCAAGGATACGGCGCCGGGCGTGCGCGATGACCTGCCGGAGATTACGATCGGGGCAGGTGAGTTCGTGGTGGTGGCGGGGATGACGAATGCTTTCCTGCTCGATCATGCGGGCTACACGGGGCAGGTTTTCCAGGTGACGGATGGAGAAATCGGTAGCGGGCTGAATCATTTTGGCGATGGGGTGGAGCTTTATAACGCCGGGAATGTGCGGGTGGATGCGATGTCGTATGGCTCGTCGAAGGTGGGGTTGAGTCCGTCGCTGGCGTTGGTGGATGCGACGCATTCGCTGGCGCGTGATCCTGCGAATGAGGACAACAACAGCCGGAATGACTGGGTGGACCAGATGGTTCCTGACCCGGGGACGGGCCATGTGGTGGTGGGAATGAATGGCGGAGATTCGCTGGAGATTACGTACGACGTGCTCCTCCCCTGCGCGGTCGGCTCGGGGCAGTTTTTTTCATATGCGTATTATGAGCAGCCGCCGGAAACCCCGGTGCAGACGAACCGTGCGGCGCATTTTCTGACGATCAACAAGGGGGACTTGAAGGTTACAAAGGCACCGGTTTCGCAGTTGGCGACGGTGGGTGATTCGGTGGAGTGGACGCTGACTATCGAGAATGTGGGCTTTGGGGATGCACGCCATGTGGTGATCTACGATTCGATCGAGTCGGGCATTGCGTTTACGAATTTGGTGCCGACACCGTCGTCGCTAACGGCGTCGAATGCGGTATGGGATGAAACGGTTATTCCGGCGCTGACGAATCTGGCACCGGGGGACCTGGTGCAGATTACGGTGCAGGGCGAAGTGCAACAGTGCAGCAACCTGGCGAACCGTGCGGATGCGCAGTGGGGTTGCGACGAGGAGTCGGTGTGTGAGGATACGCGACTGAATGGGCAGACGGCGAGCGCGGGGATTCGTATTTCGGTGCTGCTGCCGAAGCTGACCAGCACGATGAGCGTCGGCGGCCTCGTTCCGATTGATTACTGCGGCGGCACTCCGATTACGGTATATCTGACCAATGCGCCGGGAGCGGCTACGGCCTACGACCTGAGCGTTTCAAATATTTTTCCGAATGGTTGGAGCATGACGGGCGCGCAGGTAACCAACGGCGTGGTGTCGGTGGGTGATCTAGCCAGCGGAGCCTCGACGAATTTTGTGGTGACGGTGGAGCCGGGCGGTGCCTGCCCGCTTTCCACGGTACCGCAGCCGATCTATTTTTTGAATGATTACCGTGATGTCTGCGGGCGCACGTTCAAGCCCCCGGTGCTGGCGGCTCTGGCGCAGGTGACGAATGAGCCGCGTGCGGTGATTACGAAGACGATCCCGTCCTTCTCCGGGGATGCCCCGAGTGTCTCCGTGGTGATTACGCTGGCGTATGAGCATTTCGACGGTACTGAGCAGGTGGCGTTCACGGATATTTATCCGTCCTCCACGAATTTGACGGTGGCGAATATCACGGGGGGCGGAACCCAGAGCACCGGGCGCATTCATTGGAACGTGACGGGACTTTCGGGCAGCGGAACGCATACGGCGAAGTTTGATTTGGTGGTGGGAGACGTCTGCGGCGGACCGTCGGGGATGTTTTTCAATCAGCTTCTGGCCGATGACTATGTGGATTGCCGAGGCTGTACGCGACCGGTGGTGGGGAATGGACAGTTTTATCCGGTGCGGATTTCCGGTGGCGATGCGTGTCCCTCGGGAACGGGTGATTGCTATTTTGCGAGCAGCAAGGTGGCGGATGAAACGCTCCTCGAGGTGTGCCGTCCGGTGACCTTGACGCATACCTTCAGCCGTTTCGGCGGGACGAATCTGCCGCCGAACTGGGCGGGCGTGACCTTTGTCTCGGATCTGGCGAGCGGCTATGGGTATCTTTCTTCGACGAATTACAGCGTGCTGATCAATGGCAGCAACGTGACAGAGTATACCGGATTGTCGGCAACGAATCCGGCGATGGTCATTGATTTGGGCGGTTTAAGTGCCTCGGATTTCCCGAGCCTTTCTGCGATTACGGGCTCGCTGGTCTTTGTGTGGGAGGTATCGGTGACGAACCTTGGGCAGGCGATGGACAGCTCCTCCCTTTCTGGGACGGGCTGCGGCGGCGGAAGTGATCTGGCGGTGTGGAATGTGGGCCGCAGCACGATGGAGATCACGCTGGAACCTTTCCTGACGGTGGAGCAGTGCGGAATTGTTGCGGGCCGTGTGGACCTGAGTCAGCTTGCCAGTCCGGATTTGGTGGTGGGATCGAATGCGGTGTTTGCCACGTACGATGTGAAGGTGGTGATGAACATGGACGCGGACACCAACGGGGTGTCAACGTATGATTATGTGACTAATTCCACTCGGTTCACCAACATGATTGACATCGGTGGTTCAGTGATTACGGGAAAGAATCCCACCGTGTCGGGGAATAGACTAACCTGGGAACTGGGCGATTTGCAGGCCAACGGCGCGGGCACCATTCTGTTTAACCTGCGCGCCGGATGCGAGAAGGATGTCTATGGACAAAGCACGGCGCGCGTGGCTTACAACGACGCCTGTAGTGCGGGCGATGAGCCGGCGTATACCGCGTATGCCGAAACCAACACCACGCCACCGCTGTTCGAGCCAATCCTGGATAATTTCATTGCGCAGGAAACAAGTTTTCTTTCGGACACGCAATATGTGGTTTATCTGACCTTTCTCAACTCGGGAGCCGGTGCGGCCTACAACGTCTTGCCGGAGCTTTCTTTTGCCACGAACATCGCCTACGGATCGGCCACGATTGTGCCTTCGACCATCACGGCAACCAACCTGTTGTGGAATCTGCACAATGCGACCAACAGCCTGGGCGATCTGGCGGACCTAGATGGCGATGGCTACCTAAATGACCTGCCGCCAAATGGATTGTTTGTGATCGGTGTGACGAATTCAGTGGCGGCGTGCGACGATCGGGAGGTCTCCCTCCGCACGCGCTACGGCTGCAAGGGTGAATATTGCGGGCTGGCCTATGATTACGCTGCGGCCTACGAGGTGTCGAGAGGCTCCCTGGTGTCGCGTTTCGTATTGCCGAACGATGCGGAACTCTGTTCAGTCGGCACGATCGAAATCAGCGTCAAGAACAGCGGGCTGACCACAGACTACGACATTCAAATAGCCGCCGCCCTGCCGGCGGGCATTTCCCTGATTACCAACAGTACGCGCTACCGCTTTAATTACGGCAACACGAATTCAACGACCGACCCGGTGATAGGCGGATTGACGAATACATGGAGCAGTTCCGAAATTCCTGAATTTGCGGCCCTGGACCCGACCAATGTGGTCACCCTATATTTTGATGTGTATGTGGATTGTGACGCGGCGAATAACGACCTGCTGTTTACGGCGGATTCGTCGTTCGTGGATAACTGCGGCATTCAGCGGCAGGAAAATCCCGTGACCAGCGTACTCAGCATGAAGGAGCCGGATATCACCGCGGAAAGCGCGGCCATGGTGGTGGGCGGCGACGGGTTTGAAACAGGAATTCTGGTGGTGAATCCGCCGGAAGATGTCTTGTACCGCATTCGCATCACGAATGCCTCGACGGCGATCTCGGCGGATGCGCAGTATGTGGAGTTGGTCGATTATCTTCCGACCAATGTGCTGTACAAAGGGGCGTCCGTTACGCCGGATTCGGTGTCGGGCGTTACCAACGGCGCGCGACTGATCTGGAGCAATGCCACGATCATGGCGCAACTCGGAAGCAACCTCTTCGCGCAGGGCACGGCCTTTGATATCGTGGTCACGGCGGAAGTCACCGGCTGCTCGGTGGACCTGAATAACGGGTTGGAATTTCTTTACGGTTGCGATGCGGGGACGTTGTGCCAATCCGAGTCCGAAGAGCAGACGCTACGCACCCAGCCGGTGAATTCGATGGCCGCCGAGGAAGCGTTGGACCTGACCGCCTGCGGCGGCACCAAAACGGTGGTGATTTCGAATAGCGGCGCACGCACGGAGTGGCTCTTTCTAACGGAGACGGCCCCCACGGGATACGTGTTTACGGGGGCTTCGATCAGCGGCGAATTTTTTGGAACCAACCTGGTGGTGGATCTGGGCAATCCGACGGGCTCGGTGGTACGGCTGGACCTGGGCGATCTTTCGAGCAGCGCGCGCGACAAGGATGACCCGACCGGCGTAACCAATGCGCTCTATCTGAATTATGGCGAAAAAATCAATGTGGTGTTTGATCTGGCCAGCGACGGCAGTACGCTCGATTACGTGGCCGACCCGACCGACAATAACTTCGCCGACCCCGGCTACGGGAATCCCTCGCAGGTGAGTTCGATCTCAACCACCACCTACAAAAACGTTTGCGGCGGCGGTTATACTAACACGGACCTCTCCTCGACCGTGCCGCTGCTGTCGAATCCGAACATCGACCTACAACCGAACAGCCTGATTGTGACCAATGGGGAATTGGTTACCTTCACTGCGACGATTATCAACCAGAGCGAAAACGGAAATGCCGGGAACCTGCACCTGCGCCTGCGCTTCGGGCCGGCCTGGACAAATCTCTCGGTGACGGCCTCGAACATTGTTTCATCGGGTACGAGCAACATGGTGTATGAGGTCCAGGGCAGCAGCAATGTGCTGGTGGACCTGCCGGGCGTGATCCTCGCGCCCTACCGCGATTCGGTGGTGTTGACGCTGACGGCCAACGCCGTCGAAGGACCGGGCGATCTGTTGGTGTTGGCCGAAGTGACCGGAGAATGCGCTAATCCAAATGTGAAACCGTCATCCACCTTCACGAATATCTGGGGAGAAATTCCGCTGGCCGATTCCATGGTGTCGTCGGTGCCGGGCATTACCGCACCGGTGGATGGGGCCTATTATTCGTTCGATCAGGATTCGAGTGTCTTTGCCGGGTTCAGCATTGATAAATCGGTGCGTTATGACGATGAAGCGTCCGGTGCCGCTGGCGACACCCGCGATGCCCGCATTGGCGAGGAACTCATCTACCGCATCGAGGCGCACTACTTCGGCGCGGCGTTCAGCAATGTCACGGTGCTGGAAAGCCTTCCGGCGAATCTCGTGTTCCCAACATCAGATCAATTTACGCCGGCCTATTCCGGCGGCATCACCAATGCCATCTATACCAATGGCGTCTTTACGTTGCAGCCGACCCCCATCACCAATCATGCGTCGGTCTTCACCGTCGACATTCCGGTTGCGGTGAGCAACAGCGCGGCCAACAACAACGGGGTGACGTTCACCAATGCCGCGACCTCGGCGTTTGAACTGGCGCGCCTCACCAATGAGGTGCCGGTGCATTCCACCACGATCAACCTCCTCGAGCCGAACCTCGGTATAAGCAAGATCAGTGACAAGCAAAACGTACAGGAGGGGGATGCGGTCACCTTCTCGGTCACCATCACCAATACCGGCCCGACCAATGCCTACGGTATCACGATCTATGATGCCCTGCCGAACGGCATGGTGTTCAACAGCGCGGTCAGTCCGGCGTCGGTGGCTTCGGTGGATGCCACGCATTTTTATATTACGACGAATGAGGATGTGGCCCTGGCGACGCTGATTCCCGGCGGCAGCTACACATGGGAGTATACCGCCACGGTAACCAATCAACTGGTCGGCACGACGCTGACCAATGGGAGCAGCGTGACCTATGTATCGCTGGATGCCGCCAGCACGAACGACCAGATGCGCACTGGCTCCGGCACGCCTCTGGTCAATGACTATACCAATCAGACCACGGTGACGATTACCGCGGAAAACCTCCGGGCGGCAGCGAAATCCTTTGTGAGTTCGTCCCAAACCAACACGCTGAATGTGGGAGGTACGAATAATCTGACCATCGGTGAGCGTGTGGTGTATTCGATTCGTGTGGATGTGCCGCAGGGCGTGGTCTCAAATCTTTCCGTGTTGGACGTGGTGCCGCTGGGCTTGGATTGGATCGGTAGCAATACCAGCGCCAACCTGACCTACCCCGGCATGGGCTATGCCTTCACCATACCGTCTGGTGGACCGGTCTTCCCGACCAATACGGGGGATGGCCTGTTAATCAATGACCCCGATCCTACCCCGCTGAGTTCTTTGACCAGCGACGGATCAGGGCAGCCGATCACCTTCACCATGCCCTCCGTGACCAACACCTACGACGGCAACACCAACAATGACTACTTTGTGCTGTCCATGGAATTCGTGGTGCTGAACGACGCGGTCAACGATGGCATCGGTCCAGTATACCGCGTCGCCACCAACAAGGTGGTGGTATCGGATGGCTTCACCGCGCTGACCAATGTGGCCCCGCCCTATGCCGTGGCGGAACCGAACCTGACCCTCGCGAAAACCATCACGCCGGAATCCGTAACCGCTAGTAACGCCCTAACGGTGTCGCTGGTGGTGCGGAACCAGTCCACCGCTCGTTCCGAAGCCTACCAAATGCAGCTCAGTGATTTGCTCGAGAATACGAAATATGACACGAGCACGCTAACCATGATCTCGGTGCCGATGGGATGGGGCGTCTCGAATTTGGCGGTGGCCAGCGGCCTGACGCATTATCTGGTTGCGTCGAACGGCATCGGCCTGGCACCGGGCGCGGCCATCACGAATGTGTTCACGATCAAGGTGGCGCAGGGAGTCGAGCCGAACAAAATATATACGAACCGAGTTTCCCTGTTCAACAGCTCGACCCTCTATGACGCGCCGCCGACGAACAGCCCCGAGCGCACGAAGACCGCCAGCGCAACGGATACTATACGAATACCCGGACTACAATTGGCCAAGGTGATGTTTGCCACCAGTGAAACCAATGTGCCGCCCGACTCGACGAATACCTTTGTGCAGATCGGCGAAGTTATCACGTATCAACTCAACGTGACGCTACCTGAATCGACCATGACCAACCTGACGGTGCTGGATGCGCTTCCGAATGGGCTAAGCTACATTTTCGGTTCGGCCACCACGGATGTGAGCACCTTTAACGGGACCCTTCCGGCGTTGAGTGAATCTCCTTCCGGTCCGGGGGCGCTGGCCACCAATGGGGCGGACATTACCTTCGCGTTCAACGGTCAGACGGTGGTGAGCGGCGATGGCAGTTCAACCAACAATACCTTCTCGATCTACTTGGATGCCATTGTGCTGAACACCAACGGTAATGTCGGCCTGCCGCCGAACCCGACGATCCTCACGAATCTGGCCTCGGTGACCTATGCGGGAAATCCTTCTTCCGTTGTCTGGTCCGCGAAGACCACCAATGTGGTGGCGGAGCCGCAGATCGCCCTCTTCAAGTCCATGACGCCTACCAATATTCAGGCGGGTGATGTGATCAGCGTGACCTTTGTCATAACGAATACAGGGATGGCGACGGCGTATGATGTGGAACTGGCCGATGACCTTTCGGAAATTTTTCAGAGTGACTCGGCAACCAATGCGGTGGTCCCGACCGGCTATGTCATGAGCGTAGTTTCGGATATCCTTTATTTCCGGTCGGATACGAATGCGGCCACGGGAACCAATACCCTGGAAGCCGGGGAAGGGCTGACCTTTACCTTTGATGTGACGGCTCGAACAGATCTGCAGCCGAATGTATTGTTGACGAACGTGGTCACGATCCATGGCGATTCACTGGTTTCCACGAATGTGTACGCCATCGAGCGCGAATACGGCGCGACGAATGAAGCCGCGCTGAAACTGCAGGACTTCCAGATGCAGAAGTCCCTGTATGCCACGAGCGAGACCGGTCCGGCGGACTCCACCAACGCCAACGTGCAGATTGGTGAAGTGGTGACGTACACCCTGAGCGCGGTCATCCCGGCGGGGGCTTCGACCAATCTGCAGTTTGTGGATTATGTGCCCAATGGCATGGCGTTTGCGATTGATTCGCTGGTCGTGATTCCGGGCAGCACGAATATCCAATTGCCTGCCGCGACGAATGTGACTCCGAATGTGGGACTGATGGGTAATAACGGACAGGATGTCACGATCACCTTTACGGGAGTCACGCTGGTTAATAATGTGACGAACAGCGCAGACCGTACGCTTACGTTACGCCTTCAGACCATGGTGCTGGATACGAATATCAATGTGGGCATTGCTCCGCAGATGGTACTGACCAATATTGCGTCGGTGACCTATCAGGGCAATCCGTCGTCGCCGGCCTTTTCATCCATCGTAACCAATCCGGTGGTGGAACCGACCCTTCTGATCACAAAGTCCTTTGATGTCGCGTCCGGTGATGCGGGTGATCCGGTGGTGTGTACGCTGACGGTTACGAATACCGGATTGGCGTCGGCTTATGATCTCCAGTTCGACGACTTGGTGATGGGCGGCTTCTTTGATATTACCACGATATCCAACGTAACGATGCCGGATGGCTTTACCTATACGGTGAGTACCGGCCTGCCGAATGCGACGGTGACCTATGCCAGTGATCCGGCATCCATGCAGCCGACCAACTGCATCGAAGTGGCTGAAGGATTGACCTTCCGTTTCGGCATGCATCTGGCACAGGCTGTGGAACCGGGTCAGTTGCTGACGAATGGTTGTGTAGTGTCGGCGGCGGATACGATTGACGGTACGAATGTATATGATGAGGCCCGCGATGAATCAGGTGCGCGTTCCAGCGATAGTATTGTCGTGTCGAATATGCTGGTTGAAAAAGTATTTGTAACGACATCGCAAGCAGGTCCGTCGGACACCACGGGCACGAATGTGACGATTGGTGAAACGGCAACGTATCGCCTGACCGCCACGCTGCCGGAAAGCACCATCACGAATCTGGCGATTGTGGATATTATTCCGGCGGGCATGTCGTATGTGAATGGTTCGGTGAGTGTGAATACCGATAGCTTCAACGGAACGCTGCCTGGTGCACCGGTGGTCACTACCGTGGGTGGCAGTGGTGATGAGGTGACGTTTACCTTTAACGGCAATACCGTGGTAAATGAGGACAACGATGGCACCAATAACTGGTTTACGATTGAACTGCAGTTGTTGACGCGCGATGAAGTCGGCAACGTGGGCCTGCCTGGGTCACAAACCATGCTGCCGAATTCTGCAACCATCCGCTATGCCGGCAACCCACCGACGCATACCTCAACAGTCGTGAACGTGATCGTACAAGAGCCGCGTCTGGCGATTAACAAGACGATGTTCGGTCCGAGCAATGAAATGGTCGTCGTGACCTTCGCGGTGACCAACAGCGGATTATCGACAGCGTATGATCTGATCGTAACGGATCTGTTCCCGACGAATTGGTGGGATACGACAACGATTGCGGCATCGTCCATTCCTGCGGGCTTCACCTATACGATCACGAATGCGCCGGGTGATGGCTATGTGACGGTGATGGTCGATACCAACTTCCTGCAGCCCACCAATGCGGTTGAAGTGGGCGCAGTGGTGATCTTTGAATTTACGGCCAAGCTGCTGCCGGACCTGACCGGCACGGTCACGAACACGGCGGTGATTGCACAGTATACGACGATCGATGGCACGAATCCGGATGAACGTTTTGAACCGTTGACCAATGATACGGAAACCCTGATTCTGCCGGGTGTGGCAATAACCAAGGTGCGGACCTATCCCGTGGGTCGCGCGGCGGCTGTGGGTGAAGCCGTGGCTTTCCGTATTACGGTGACCAATACCGGTAATCGCGGACTGAATCCGTTGGTGATTGCGGATAGCTTTGATTCAACGTATCTGACCTATGTCAGCGCCGTTCCGACTCCGGACAGCACAGGCGTAGGAACAATCAGTTGGACCAATGTGGGGCCGTTGGCTATTGGCGGGACGACTTCGCTGGTCGTAAACTTCACGGCGCTGGCCAGCACCGAACCGAACGACACCACCAATCGCGCCGTCGTGACGCCCTTCGTCACCAACGGCTTGCCGATGCCGCCGAAAACCAATGCCGCCACCGTGAAAATCAAAACGGTGGGGTATACGCTGGTGAAATCGCTGAGCAGTCCGACTGGACGTTCCGCGCAGATGGGCGAAACGGTTGAGTTTGAGATTCTGATCACGAATACAGGCGAAACCCAGTTGGTGACCGTGCCGGTAACTGATGCTTTTGAAAGTAGTTATCTCTCGTTCCTGAGTGCCGATCCAAGTCCGAATACGACCAATGCCAGTTCGCTGGTATGGACGAATGTCGGGCCGCTGGCGGCGAATGGGCAGTCGACCAATCTGGTGGTGCGCTTCACGGCGATTCAGAGTTCAACAGGTGACGATCGGACGAATACGGTCTCCACCGTGCCCACCACGTCGCCGAGTGATCCGCCCGTTGGACCGAAAACCAATACAGCACCGTACCGCATCAGCAACGCAGGCTATTCGCTACTGAAAGAAGTGGTGAGTCCGAGTGGGCGTGCCGCGGCGATTGGCGAAGAAGTGGTCTTCCGTATGACGGTGCAAAATACCGGGGATGTGACCCTGGTGAGCGTGCCGATGGTAGACACCTATGAAATGGCTTATCTGTCCTATATCAGTTCGGCTCCTGCATCGGTCGATAATGTGAATGACGGCACCATCAACTGGACGGATTTGGCGGCGTCCTTCGGCACGGACCTGTTGCCGGGTTCTTCGTTTGTGGTGACCTCGCGCTTTACCGCCGTGGCCACGTCCACCGCCCAGGCACGTACCAATCATGTGGTCACGACGCCGACCACCCCGGCGGGTAGGCCGCCGGTTCCTGCGCGCACGAACGACGCGCCTTACCGCATCAGCAATCCGGGCTACTCGCTGGCGAAGGCGTTGCACAGTCCGACCGGACGCGCGGCGCAGGTGGGCGAGTCCGTGGTCTTTACGTACACCATTCGCAATACCGGCGATGTGGAGCTAATCACCATTCCGGTGGCGGATACCTACGAAACGAATTATCTGACATATGTGGATTCCGTGCCCGCCAGTGCGAACAACGTGAATGACGGCACGATCAACTGGGCGAATCTGACGGCGTCCTTCGGCACGAATCTTATGCCGGGGGCCTCCTTCGTGGTGACCAGTCGGTTTACCGCGGTGGCCACGTCGCTGAGTGAAAACCGCACCAATGTGGTGGTGACCACCCCAACCACCCCGGCGAATCAACCGGAGGTGCCGGAACTTACGAACGACGCGCCCTACCAGATCAGCCACCCAGCGTACACCTTGACCAAGAGCAAGGTCTCGCCCGCCAGCCGTTCTGCGGCAGTTGGCGAAGCGGTGGTGTTTAATCTGACGATTGAAAATTCGGGCGATGTGGAACTCGTTACAGCACCTCTGGCCGACACCTATGAAACGACTTACCTGACCTATGTCGGTTCAGTGCCTGCCTCCGATGATACGGTGAATGACGGCGTCATCAACTGGACGAATGTCGGCCCAATCGCCGCAGGCGCTTCGACAACGGTGGTGGTGAGCTTCACAGCCGCCTCCAGTTCGGCCGCAATGGATCGGACTAATATGGTGGTAGCCACGCCGCTCACGCCGCCGGACGAACCAGGCGTGCCACCTGCCACCAATGACGCGCCCTATGGCGTCAGCAGCGCGGGCTACTCGTTGGTCAAGGCCCTGCACAGCCCGACCGGACGCGCCGCAAGCGTGGGTGAAGCAATCGTCTTCCACTACACCATCACCAACACCGGGGATGTGGAATTGGTGACCACGCCATCTGTGGATACCTATGAAACCAATTACCTGACGTACGTTTCTTCCGTGCCCGCATCCGTTGACAACGTGAACGACGGCACGATCACCTGGACGGACATCGGCCCGGTGCCCGTCGGAGCATCGACCACCGTGGTGGTGAACTTCACGGCGGCATCCTCCTCGTTGAGCGCACCACGCACCAATGCGGTCTCGACCAGTCCGACCACGCCCGCCGATCGTCCGGATGTGCCGCCGGCCAGCAACGTCGCGCCGTATCGGATCAGCAGTCCGGGATACACCCTGGCCAAAACGCGCATTGCACCGACCAATCGTCCGGCGGCCATCGGCGAGGCGGTCGTCTTTACGCTGACCATCAGTAATACCGGTGACGTGCGCCTGGTGACGGTTCCTGTGGAAGACCGCTATGAAACCAATTATCTGCAATTCATCAGCGCCGTCCCCGCGGCGGATAATCCCTCCAACGACGGCGTGATCAACTGGGCGAATGTCGGACCGCTGGAAGTCGGTGCAAGCACAACCATCGTCGCGCGGTTCAACGCCGTGACCACGTCCGATAGCCTGAACCGAACCAATACGGTAACGACCGCACCAACCACCCCGGCGGATGAACCGGTGGTGGTCCCCACGACCAATCAGGCACCCTACGCGGTAAGCCATCCAGCGTTCCTGCTCACCAAACAGAAACCCGTTCCGTTTGACCGCGTATCGCAGGTGGGTGAGACCAACCTCTTTGTGATGACCATTACCAACAGCGGTGATGTGGCACTGATTTCCGTCCCGTTTGTGGATACCTACGAAACCAATCATCTGCGCTACATCGATTCCACGCCGCCATCGGATGACAATCTGAATGACGGGGTGATCCACTGGGCAGATCTGACCGCGTCCTTCAGCACCACGCTGCTGCCGGGCGATGTGTTCGTGGTGACCTCGCGTTTCCTGGCCGTGGAGTCAACGCTCGGTGAGCCGCACACCAACACCATCGTGAGTGCACCGAGCACGCCGGTTGGACAGCCCCCCGTGCCGCCTCAGACCAATACCGCACGATACGGCATTTCCACCTCGGCCTGCTGCATTGTGAAAACACAGATCAGCCCAACCAATCGGGCGGCAGCCGTGGGAGAAACCATCACTTTTGATATTCGTATCTGCAATATCGGAGATGTGGACTTTATTACCACGCCGCTGATCGACCGCTATGACACGAACCTGTTGCAGTACGCCTCGGCAGTCCCGCCCATCAGCAGCAACATTGCCGGTGTCCTGTACTGGGATGATATCGGGACGATCAGCACCAACACCAGCAAACATACCACCGTCGATTTTATCGCGCTCCAAAGTACCACCGGATTGATGGCAACTAATCTGGCCGGCACGTCGCCCACCGTGCCGACCAACGCACCGCCGGTGGAGCCGGCTACCAATGCAGCTCCATTCCGCATCAGCAGTCCCGGATATGCGATCACCAAACAACTGATTTCTCCAACCGGACACGTGGCGAATGTCGGCGAGGAAATACGCTTTGCCATTCAGATTACAAACACCGGTGACGTGGAGCTGGTCTCCGTGCCGCTGACGGACGTCTATGAGACCAACTATCTCCGCTATGTAGATTCGACTCCGTCTTCGGATGACAACGTCAACAACGGCTTCAAGCTCTGGGCTGATCTCGTGACGTCGTTCGGCACCAACCTCGTGCCGGGCGCGACCTTCTCTGTGACCTCGCGCTACGCGGCGGCAGGCTCAAGCCTCGGAGCGAATCGCACCAATACCGTCTGGACGGCGCCAACGACTCCGTCGGATGAGCCGTCCGTCGATGGGAAAACCAACGATGCGCCGTATCGAACGATTCTGGCGGACTACCAGCTCGCCAAGTCGTTGATCAGTCCCGTTGGCCGTGCGGCAAACATCGGGGAAGAGATTGTGTTTCACGTGGTGGTTACGAATAGCGGCGAGGTGGAGTTGGTGACCGTGCCGGTGGAGGATCGCTATGAAACAAACTATTTGAGTTTCGTGAATGCGCAGCCTGCCCCGATTGACCTGAGCGATGATGGAACGCTGAACTGGACCAATGTCGGTCCGCTGGCCGTGGGCGGCAGCACGACATTGGTGCTGCGCTTTACGGCTGCGACGGTGACGGACGAGCAGACCAATATTGTTGTGACAGCTCCGACCGTGCCGCCGGGTATGCCGGAGGTGCCGGTTAGAACCAACGAGGCGCCCTACCGTATTGATCAGTCGGGCTACACGTTGGTCAAGACGCGCCTGTCGGCCTATCCGGTCTATATCGATCAGGCGGTGGAATTCCGAATTGATATCGCGAACACGGGGCTTGTCGAAATGGTGGTGTTGCCGGTGACGGATACCTATGATCCGATTTATATTCAATTCACTAATGCGGTGCCGCCTGTGAATTCCATGGTGGCGGGCACCTTGCAATGGACCAATCTTGGCCCGCTGAGCGCGGGGGCCTCCACCAGTATTCTGGTGCAGTTCAGCGCATTGCAAATGACACCAAACGATGAAACCAATACGGTGGTTACTGCACCGGTTGCACCTTCCAATAAACCCCCGTTTGAGGTGCTTACTAATATGGCTCCTTACTCGATCGAGTTGCGTGCGGCGTTGGGAGATTTTGTGTGGTACGACCTGAATGCTGATGGCATTCAAGACGCTGGCGAGCCAGGCATCGAAGGCGTGCGCGTGTCGCTCTACACGGCTGGCGATGTACTGGTTACCAATACGTTGACCGATACCAATGGAAACTATCGGTTCTCCGATCTGATCCCGGGTGATTATTATATCCACGTCGATCTTCTGACCAATTATGTGTTTAGTCCGCAGGGCCAGGGTGGCGATCCCGCACGGGACAGCAACGTGAATCCGACAAATGGAAATTCTTCGATCGTGACGTTGGCGACCGGAGAGACCAATCTGAACGTGGATGCCGGGATGTATCGGGCGATGTACTCCTTGAGCAAGACGCTCCTCTCAGCGCTTCCGGTGTATGTGGATCAGCCGGTGGAATTTCGGATTGATATCGCCAACACAGGGCCGGTGGCGATGGTAGAACTACCCGTGTGGGATGAATATGATGCCGCGTATCTGCTGTTTACCAACGCGGTGCCTCCAGCCGATGCGTCGGGCGGCGGCACGCTGCAGTGGACCAATATCGGCCCGCTGAGCGCCGGTGCTTCAACCAATATTCTCGTGCAGTTCCTCGCCGTGCAGATAACGACTCATGATGAAACCAATACGGTGATCGCCGCGCCGGTGGCACCTTCCAATGAACCCCCGTTTGAGGTGCTTACCAATACAGCCCCGTATCGTATCGACCCGCGCGGCGTGTTGGGGAATTTTGTGTGGTACGACATAAATGCCAATGGCATTCAGGAGGACGGCGAGCCGGGTATCGAGGGGGTTCGCGTGTCGCTGTACACCGGCGGCGATGTGTTTGTCACGAATAGTCTCACGGATACTAACGGGTACTACCTGTTCCCCGACTTGATCCCGGATGACTACTATATCCATGTCGATCTAGTTACAAACTATGTCTTCAGTCCGCAGGGGCAAGGTGGTGATCCTTCGCTGGACAGTGATGTGAATCCGACCAACGGAAATTCTTCGATCGTGACGTTGTCGACCGGAGAGACCAATCTGAATGTGGATGCCGGCATGTACCGGGCCAACTATACGTTGACCAAGACACTGCTGTCCCCGCTGCCCGTGTATGTGGATCAACCCGTGGAATTCCGGATCAGGATCAGCAATCCGGGCCCGGTGGATATGGTCGATCTGCCGGTATGGGATACGTATGATGCGACCTATCTGTTGTTCACCAACGCCGTGCCGGCGGCCGATGTGACCGGAGCCGGTACGTTGCAGTGGACCAATGTCGGTCCGTTGAATGCAGGTTCCACGCTCAGCATCTTGGTGCAGTTCAATGCGCTGCAAAGGACCCCAAGCAATGAAACGAATACGGCGATTACCGCGCCGGTCGCGCCCACCAATGAACCTCCGTTTGAGGTGCTCACCAATACCGCGCCCTATCGTGTGGATTCGCGTGCGGCACTGGGTGACTATGTCTGGTACGACCTCAATGCCGACGGCATTCAGGATACCAACGAACCGGGTATCGCCGCCGTGCGCGTGGCTTTGTATGATGGCAGCGGCACCTTCATCACAAACACCACCACCGACCTCCATGGCAACTATCTGTTTGCGAATCTGATTCCGGATGACTATTACGTGATGGTCGGGCGTCCCACGAATTATCTGTTCAGCCCGCAGGGGCAAGGCGGTGATCCGGAAAAGAACAGCAGTGTGAATCCGACCAGCGGCGTCTCGACCACCATCACGCTGCTCACCGGACAGACCAATCTGACGCTGGACGCGGGCCTGTATCGGCTGGGGTCGCTTGCGGGCGCCGTATACAACGACGCCAATGACAACGGGACGCAGGAAATCGGCGAGCCCTCGTTCCCGAACGTGACCCTGCACCTGTATGACGCGGCCACGAGTAATCTGCTGGCCACCACCGTGACCGATGCGCAGGGTGATTATTTCTTCTCCGGCCTCATTCCGGGAGGTTATTTCGTCGGCGTCGTGAGCAATACCCTTCCGGGTGACTTTTCTCTGGGCGGCCAATTCACCGATCCGAGTGCGCATCACACCGTGAGTGCTGGGCAGCATGTGCCGGATGTGGACTTCGGCTATCTGAATGAATCGCCGACCACCGCCGTGGTGGGAGATTATGTTTGGAGCGATTACAACAATAACGGCTTGCAGGAACCGGGCGAGCCGGGCATTGGAAATGTGCAACTCTCGCTGATTAGCGCCGGACCCGACGGCTTCTTCAATACGCCGGATGATGTGACCAACGCCGTCACGCATACCGATGCCGCCGGGCGCTACCTCTTTACTAACGTAGCACCGAATGAATACATCGTGCGCGTACACGGCGGTCCGGGAACAGCGGTCGCGGGGCTCAGCGGAGTCTCAGGCGATCAGAGTTACGCCGAGCAAACCTCGCCCTTCACCATGACAGCGGGCGGCAGCTTCCTCGAAGCCGATTTTGGATTCTATGGACGAAAGGGCACCGTCGGCGATCTCGTGTTTATGGACCTAAATGCCAATGGTGCGTTCGATAGCGGCGATTACGGCATAGGCAACGTGACGGTCAATCTGCTCGATACCAATGGAACGGTCCTAGCCACCACCGTAACCGCCGCCGATGGCAGCTACCGCTTCACCGGGCTGGCCGGCGGGCGCTATGTGGCGCAGATCACCGATCAAAACAATGTGTTGGACCGCCTAGTGCACACCCTCGGCACGCCGGATGTTTCCGGTCAGAGCCAACCCAACCCCTATGCCGTCAATCTGCCTTCAGGAGGCACCGTGAATACTGCCGACTTCGGCTATGCGCCACCACCGGGAAGCCTGGGCAATCTGGTGTTCGTGGATGCCAATCGGGACGGCGTGTTCAATGCCGCACATGGGGATGTCGGCCTCAAGGGCGTCACCGTGAACCGGTACGATGAACATACCAATCTGGTGGAAACCACCGTTACGGATGCCAACGGGCAGTACTTGTTCACCGGGCTGGATGATGGCACCTATCTGCTGGCCGTGGATGCTGCCACGATCAACACCAACCTGGCGCTCGGCCCGTTCGGCCCTGCCCCCGGAACGAATCACAACAGCCAGGCGCAGCCCTACGCGATCACCCTGACCAACGCTGGCAACAACATGACCGCCGATTTTGGCTACATCACCGATGGTACGCTGCGGTATGGCGGGGCGATTTATTATGATTGCAACGGCAATCAGAAGAAGGATATCTGGGAGCAGGGTATCCCCGATATCGAGGTGATCCTATATATGGATCTGAATACGAATGGCGTGGTCGACGGCAACGATTTTGCTATCGGACACCAGGCTACCGATGTCGGCGGAAGCTACCTCTTCGAAAATCTGCCTGCCGCTTACTACGTGGTGGTGTTCAATGACCCGAATGGAGTGCTCGCTGGCACCGAGTTGACGCGCAATCGGGCCCACTCGCGCGGGGCCAGTTCCTCCGTGGCGTTCCAACTGACGCAGGATAGCCTGTCTCAAAATTACGGCTACCGCAAAAAACAGGCCACCGGGTCTATCGGAAAAACCTGTTGGGTGGATGTGAACCGTAACGGACTACCGGACGAAGACCTGGCAATCTACGGCCTCAACAATGTCCTGTTGAATCTCTATGCCATTCAATCCGGCACCACGAATTTCTACGACTCGAAGATTACCCGGACGGGACCGGACAGTCAGCGCGGCCATTTTGAATTCACGAGTCTGCCCTATGGCGAGTATGTGGTCGCGGTCGATATGGATACCATTCCCAAGACGTTGAATTATCCCACCACCCCCACCAGCTTCAGTCCGATCCTCTGCTCGAACAATGTCTTCGGGGCCATTGGATTCGGATATGCCTCCGAGGACCCGACGGCGGTGGAACTCAGATCCTTTACCGGTCGCTCGACCTCTGCCGGGGTGAAACTGGATTGGGAAACCGGTGTGGAACAGGACAACCTGGGCTTCTATCTCTACCGCGCCGATTCGCTCAGCGGCATCCGCACCCAACTCAACGCGCAACTCATCGCCGCCGCCGGAAGCGATCACGCCTACACCTTCACCGATGCCACCGCCCAGGCCGGGGCAACCTATTCTTATTGGCTGACGGATGTGGACACGGTCTATAATGTGGTCACGAACGGCCCGGTCTCCGTCACCATGCAGCACCATAACGCGCTCGTGGATTACGACGGCGATCGCCTCGCCGACCTAGTGGTCTATGAACCCGCCACCGGAACCTGGAGCATTCGCGGAAGCAGTGGTATACTTCAGCACATCGCGTTCGGCTGGAATGCGGCACTGCCCGTTCCTGGTGATTACGATGGCGATGGGAAAACCGATCTGGCCGTCTACTGGCCTGCCGGCGGCCAGTGGACCATTCACGGAAGTCGCAATGGAATCACCGCCACTCGCGCTTGGGGCTGGGACGCCGCCGAACCCGTTCAGGCTGATTATGATGGCGACGCCGTTACCGACGTCGCTGTGTACTGGCCCGAAAAAGGCTGCTGGCATATTCTGAAAAGCAGCGACGGACAGCACATGCTCGGCCACTGGGGCTGGAGCGAGGCCCAGCCGGTGCCCGCCGACTACGATGGCGACGGCATCGCGGATGTCGCCGTGTATTGGCCCGACGGCGGTTTGTGGCTCATCAGTCGCAGCAGCGACGGTGTCGGCAGCCAGTGGCTGTGGGGATGGAATGAAGCGCAACCCGTACCCGCCGATTACGACGGCGACGGAATTGCGGAAATAGCAGTCTACTGGCCGGAAGGCGGCCAATGGATAATTTTCAACACCGTCAGCGGCACGTCCACCACCTTCAACTGGGGTTGGTCCGCCGCCTATCCGGTTCCCGATGATTACGATGGCGACGGCAAGGCCGACATCGCGGTGTACTCGCCCGAAGACGGAAGCTGGATCATTCTGAAAAGCAGTGACTCATCGGTCATGACCACGCGCTGGGGCGGAGGGAGCACACGCCCGGTGCAATGGTAAGAAGAGCACGGACAAGTTCCCCCTTGGGAGGGCCCGTGTCCCCACGGGCCGTGCGGAGAGTAAGCGCAGCGAACAGCTTGCCGGGACGCAGCCTTGTGCGGAGGCTGGTCCCCGCGAGCCGTGCGCAGAGCAAGAGAAATATCGCCACAGCGCTCCTCACGAAAAAACCGGAGGAACCAAAACAGTTCCGGTCTTTTCATCGTTCTTGCATTTCGGGTTGTTTTCAGCAAATACTGTATTCTTATAAGCAACAGGCAGCGCGGCGGAAACGAGTCGGGCGAAAAACCGTTGGCGTTGCTTTCCACGAAAAATGAACAGCAAGGAGAGCGGGTATGTCGCGTTTATTTGGTACGGACGGGGTTCGCGGGGTGGCCAATGTGCATCCAATGACGGCTGAAATGGCGCTGCAAATAGGGCGCGCTGCGGCCTATGTGTGCAAGAAACATCCGAAACGCAGGCACACCATTCTGATCGGCAAGGATACGCGGGTGAGCGGCTACATGCTGGAATCGGCCCTGACGGCGGGCATCTGTTCCATGGGTGTGGATGTGCTGCTGGTTGGGCCCATGAGTACGCCGGGCATTGCCTTCATCACTCGAAGCATGCGGGCCGACGCCGGACTGGTCATCTCGGCCTCCCACAATCCCTATCAGGACAACGGTATTAAGATTTTCTCGCGCGAAGGATTCAAACTTCCGGATTGTGAGGAGGATGAAATTGAGCAGTTGATCACATCAGGGCGCATCAAGGATATTCGCCCGACGGCGGATGAAATCGGCAAGGCCCGCCGTATTGAAGATGCCATGGGCCGCTACATTGTGTTTTGCAAAAACACCTTTGCGGAAGATTTGACGCTGGAAGGCATGCGCATCGTGCTGGATTGCGCCAATGGCGCGACCTACAAGGCCGCCCCAACCATTATCTCCGAGCTGGGTGCCGAAGTAACCGCCATTCACTGCACGCCTAACGGCGTGAACATCAATGATCGCTGCGGCTCGCAGTACACGCAGGATTTGAGCGCGAAGGTGCGCGAACTGAAGGCGGACATCGGGTTGGCATTTGATGGCGATGGCGACCGCCTGATCGCCGTGGATGAAAAGGGCGAGGAAATCACCGGCGATCATATCATGGCCATCTGTGGAAAAATGTACAAGGAGCGCGGGCTCCTGAAGAACAATCTAATGATCGCGACCGTGATGAGCAATTTTGGCTTCTTTGCCGCGATGAAGGAACTGGAGATTGACGTCGGCGTGAGCAAGGTGGGCGATCGCTACGTGCTGGAAATGATGCAGCAGAAGGATGCTGTGCTGGGTGGAGAGGCCTCGGGACATCTGATCTTCTTGAATCACCACACCACCGGCGACGGCATTGTCTCCGCACTACAACTCCTTTCCGCCATGAGGCATTATAAACAGACCCTCTCCGAGCTCGCGAAAACCATGACGCTCTCGCCACAGAAAATGATCAACGTGGATGTGAAAACCAAACCACCCGTCGAAGACATCCCGGCTATTCAGTCGGCCATCCAGGCGGCGGAGGCGGAACTGGGAGACCAGGGCCGCGTCCTGATACGTTATTCGGGCACCCAATCGATGTGTCGCGTGATGGTGGAGGGCCCCACCCGCGAAATGACCGACCGGCTGACTCAATTCCTCGCGGATACCGTCAAAGAAAACATTGGCTAATTTCTGCAAACGTCGCCCGGTTCCGCATCAAAGACCGCAGAAGAGATTCTCACACAAAGCCGCAAACACCCGCCAACAGAGCATACCGCGCGAATTTTCCGCTAAAAACCAATACGGAGAATCGCACGAAATGGACACGAAATATCCCCGCCACCAGACATAACGGATCGCCAATGATCGGCACCCAACTGAAAAGCAACGACCAGGACCCATATTTCTCATAGTGCCCCTTCGCGCGTTCCACTTGCCGATCATTCATGCGCAGAATTCTGCGTGGCACATACTCCGAACCCCACCATCCAATCAAGTAGGTTGTGCAGGCTCCAAAGTAATTACCCGCCGTAGCAATCAGCACGCAGTAGGTGGGAGAAAATCCCTTCACAATCATCAGCACCAGCATCCATTCCGAGCCGAGCGGCAAGACGGTTGCCGCCAGAAAGCTCAACAGAAACAGCGCCGGATAACCTGGAAAACTAAAGAACATGTCGAATAGATCCATGACTCAGTGAATAGGTTATTATATTACTCGTGGCAACCTTGTATGTGGTGATATCGATTGAACGCCTCTGGAACCGTTGCTCGATTGGAGAAAAAGGGTGTTAAAGTGTAAAATTACGGCTCGACTCCGATGATCTGGAAATGAGCTGTGACGGTGGCTGCGACGGTCGTAGCGATTGGAGGACATGGTTGCGGTGGGAACCCGCCGGTTGTCACGCCGGCACCCTTGGCTACCGGATACGATACTATGCATACGAATCATCTGATACGTGAGAAGAGTCCTTATCTGCTCCAGCACGCACATAACCCGGTTGATTGGTATCCCTGGGGTAAAGAAGCGTTTGCCAAGGCCCGCAAGGAGAACAAGCCGATCTTCCTGTCCATTGGCTACTCGACGTGTCACTGGTGCCACGTCATGGCACGCGAATCGTTCGAGAATCCCGCGATCGCCAAGGTTCTGAATGCCCACTTCATCTGCGTCAAAGTGGATCGCGAAGAACGTCCTGACGTGGACAAGGTCTATATGACCTATGTGCAGACGGCAACAGGCGGGGGCGGCTGGCCTATGAGCGTCTGGCTTACTCCGAACCTAAAACCCTTCTTCGGCGGCACGTACTTTCCGCCGGAACAACTGGCGGCGATAGCCCGCAAGATCGCCGAGGTCTGGAGTACCGACCGCGCTGGGATCGTCGCCAGTTCAGATCAGACCATCGAGACGTTGCGGAAGGCATCGCGGCAAGGAACCGCCGCGAAAGAGGTGCTTGGCAGCGGCATCCGGGAGAAAGCGTTTCGGCAGATTGCCGACTCCTTTGACGACAAGCTCGGCGGCTTCGGAGCAGCGCCGAAATTTCCACGCCCGGCCACCTTCCATTTCCTCTTCCATTTTTATGCCGACGAGCCCGAGACCAGGGACGGAAAACGGGCGTTGGAAATGGCGCTGTTCACGTTGCGCCGGATGGCGGCAGGCGGCATCCACGATCAACTCGGAGGCGGCTTCCATCGTTACTCCGTAGACCGGTTTTGGCATGTGCCGCATTTTGAGAAGATGCTCTATGACCAGGCCCAACTCGCGACGGCCTATCTCACGGCCTTCCAGATTACCCGCGAACCGTTGTTTGAACGGACCGCCCGTAACATTCTCGACTATGTGCGACGCGACTTATCTGACCCCGGCGGGGGGTTTTATTCGGCCGAGGATGCGGACAGCCAGGTGGCGCACGACAAGCCGGAACACGCCGAAGGCGCCTTCTATGTGTGGACGGTCGATGAACTCCAGGCCTTGCTTGGAACTGAACGTGCGGCGGCGTTCGCCTATCGCTTCGGCGTTGAACCGGGCGGCAATGCGCCTGACGGCAGCGACCCGCAAGGCGAACTCAGCGGACGCAACATCCTGATCCAGCGCCACACACTCGCTGAAACAGCGGAAGAATTTGGTTTGAGCGAGGCCCAGACGACACTAGCCGCGAGTCGGGATATGCTGTTCAATGCGCGTGAAAAACGCCCGCGTCCGCATCGGGATGACAAGCTCGTTACAGCCTGGAACGGCCTGATGATCTCGGCTTTTGCACGCGCCGCGCAAGTGCTGGATGACCCCGGCTATCGCGACGCGGCGACACGAGCCGCCGTGTTTGTGCGCGGCAACCTCTACCACGAGAAGGAGCAGACCGTGCTGCGCAGCTTTCGCGAAGGCGCAAGCGCCGTGGAGGGCTTTGCCGATGATTACGCGTTTCTGATTCAAGGCCTGCTGGATCTTTACGAAACAACCTTTGACCCGCAGTGGATCGCATGGGCGCAGACGCTCCAGAGACGGCAGGATGAGCTGTTCTGGGACGATGCGTCTGGGGGCTATTTCAGCACCACCGGCAAGGATTCCGATATTCTGCTGCGGTCCAAAGAAGACTACGATGGTGCCGAGCCTTCGCCCAGTTCCGTGGCCGCAGTCAATTTGATCCGCTTATCGCAGATGCTTGACCATACCGCCTGGCGCAACCGTGCCGAGAAGACGTTGCACGCCTTCGGCCCGCAACTTGAACGGGTGCCGTCGGCCATGCCGCAAATGCTCGTTGCCTTGGATTGGTTGCGCATGAAGCCCATGCAGGTCGTGATTGCCGGGAAACCTGATGCAATAGATACACGAGCCCTGCAGCAGGCTATAAATCGTCCGTTCATCCCCAATAAGATTGTCCTCCTGGCTGACGGTGGCGCGGGGCAGCACTTCCTCTCCGAACATATCAATTTCCTGAAAGACGTCACACCGCTCAATGGTCAGGCAACCGCCTATGTATGCGAAAACTTCGTCTGCCAGCTTCCCAGCACTGATCCGTCTACGGTGGCACGGATGCTGGAGGGCAGGAGGCGCGAGGCGCCGTGAAGCGTGTTTTGCAAAACTTGAATCTGGAGGCGTGACCCCTGTTCTTCCATGAAGACCGGCCGAAAATTCTTCGCTTATTTTTTACGCGCTAACCCTGGAACCACCTGGAACCACGTCGGGATGATCGCGGGACGCTCGCCCTCCACCTGGATGTGCCTACAGTGAAATCACATGTGCAGAGAGATAGGGCAGCGAGGCGCGTATGCTTTTCAGCAGGACATACATTTCAAAGCAGGGGGTCAGCGACATGTGATGATCGCCGCCCTGAGTTGAACAATCCACGGCCGCATCCAGAATCTCAAAGGTCTCTTCATTCAGCGTGAAGCGAATGCTGTCGGCAGAATAGGAGAGTCCCTTTTCGGTTAGCGTCAGTTCGCGGATATCGCCGTTATATTTGCCTCGGATGCCTGGCTGCTCGCCTTTTTGAATGAGCATGAAGGCATTGTTTTCTTCGGCAGCGAATTCTGCAGGTTGCAGGTAGAGGCGTGGTTTCTGCTGATAGGGTGCGCCGGCGGTCGGGCAGAAGGTACGGCAGTTTCCGCATTCGTTGCAGAAGTCGGTCTGCACGAGTACCTGCCACGGCTGCGTCACGCGAAGAGTGGTGCGCGATATCACATCCACCACCGCTCCATGCAGTTTGACCTCGGGCACCTGGCGCTCGATCGGTTCACAGCGGTAGGTCTGGATGGCCCGATTGGGGCAGACGGTGGCGCATAGACTGCAAAACAGATCGCACTCGAGGCAGCGTGACGCTTCCTGTTGCGCCGTTTCTTCATCGAGTGTTTGGATAACCTCGTCAAAGCCGCCTCGCTGCGAGGCGTGGAGTTCCGGGACGGGAACGCGGAATTGACGTTTGGCACGCCGCCGCATCATATCGGCCCAATCGGCCACCGGCATGGTCGGCTCGGTTTCGGGCGCTTGGCCATCGCGTTCCAAAATCGTCTGCGCGATGATTTTGCCATCGCCGAAGGCCTTCACAATGGTGATGGGCCCAGCCTGCACAGCATCGCCGCCAGCAAAAAGATGGGGCACAGAGGTTTCCAGCGTGGTTTCCTGGACATCGATATATCCCTTGCGATTGAGGGTGACGTCCAGCCCTTCCAGGAAGTCGAAATCGGGGCGCTGGCCGATGGCCACAATCAGGGCGTCGAGCGGGAGATCGAATTCCGAACCGGGCACAGGCACGGGGCGGCGGCGGCCGGATTCATCAGGTGCCCCGAGCTCCATGCGGATGCAGCGCAGGGCGGCGATGCGTCCATTCGGGGCCTTCACTTCCACGGGGGCGGCGAGTTCCAGAATTTCAATGCCTTCATCGAAGAGTGCCTTGATTTCTTCCTGTTCAGCGGGCATTTCGCGGCGGGTTCGACGGTAGATCACCTGGACGGTTCCGCCGGAGAGGCGTTTGGCGGTGCGTGCGCAGTCCATGGCGACATCGCCTCCACCAATCACACCCACGCGCGCACCGAGCTTCGGCGCTTCGCCGTGGCGGGACTGGCGCAGAAAATCAAGGCACTCATAGACGCCTTCGGCCTGCTCGCCGGGCACATCCATCGTCATGCTTTTCTGTGCGCCCACCGCCACAATCACATAATCAAACTGCTGGAGCAGGTCGGCCACCTGAAAATCGCGTCCCGCCTTTTGTCCGAAACGAAACTCCGCGCCTAGTTGGCGGAGCGCGTTCATATCCTGGTCGATGGCCTGCTGGGTGGCGCGGTATCCGGGAATGGTACCCTGCACCATGCCGCCGGAGTAGTCGCGTTCCTCGAAGAGAGTGACGGGGAAGCCAGCGCGCCGCAAAAAGTCCGCCGCGCCGAGGCCGCACGGGCCCGCGCCAACGATGCCGACCGTAGGTTTGCGTGCCGCGCCCGGCTTGTGCGCGCGGGGCGTCTTTTCCTGATCCATGATGAAGCGTTTCATTTCACGGATGGCGAGCGGATCGTCGTAGTGCGAGCGGACACAGACCGTTTCGCAGACGTGCGTACAGGCGCGTCCGAGTACAGTGGGCATCGGATTGTCTGCACGCACAATGTCGATCGCGCGCGCATAATCGCCTTCCTTCACCGCCTGCATGTAGCGGGGCACCTGCTGATGGACGGGGCAGTCGTTCACGCAGGGCGCGTGGATACAGTCGAACTTATCGAGCTCGCGCGCGGTTTTGGTGTGTTGGCGTTCAAAGGCATCCTGGTGCTGGCGGGGGTCTTCGAGTACGCGGCGTGCATAGGCCTTGAGATTGCTCAGAGCGCAGGCGGATGTTTCCGTGCAGGATTCAGAGCAGCGGGCGCGTATAAAATCAGGGAGGGTTGCCGCGCCAGCCTGAACCATGGCCTGTTCCGTCTCTTCCAGATACTGAATCATGCGCATGTAGCCGCCGCTTTTCAGCAGATCGGAGCTGACGGTGATGGTGCTCATCCCGGAAGCCAGTAGGTCGGCCACGCAGAAGGCATCGGCACCGCCCGCATAGGACATCAGCAACTTGCCGTTGAATTCTTCGCTCAACTGGGCCGCCAGATTGGCCGTCACGCCTTGCAGCGGACGTCCCGAAAGATACATCATCTTCTCTTTCGGATTGAACACGTCGCGGTGATTTTCGCATTCCAGGGTGTTGGAAAGTTTCACGCCGAAGGTGACGCCCTTTTGGTCGGCGCGTGATTGCAGATCGTTCAGCAGGTTGAGGGCGTCGGGATATTTCAGGTCGTGGCCGAACGCCTCATCGGGGACGGTTACGCGGTCGAAGCCGAGCGTCTTATTCAGGATGCCGCGCAGGCGTTCGGGACCGAGCAGCGTCGGGTTCAGTTTCACATTGGTATGGAAGCCCCATTCTTCAATCAGATAGGCGGCGATTTTCCCGATTTCAGCGGGAGGGCATCCGTGCATGGTGGAGAGAGTGACGTTGTTGGAAAGTTTGCGCGGGATATTCAGGTCGCGCACCTCGGGGAACCAGCGGGCCGTGATTTCCACGTATTGCTCATACAATTCGCCAGCATCTTGCATGTTGCGCAGAAACTCCTGCACATTGTCCTTAAGCACGCCTTCGTAATTATAGCCGACGCTCATATTGAAAATGAGCCCGGGTGCCTCGCCGGGGAAGCCGAGCTTGCGGTGCAGGGCGTGAATCAGAATCCAGGCGCGCAGATATTCATCAAACGACTGTTGAGTCTTCAATTCCTGCGACCATTCCACGTTGTAGCCTTCATCCTGCATATCGATACAGGGTTTCGGCACCTCGATTTCATCGAGCGTCTGCACGGTTTTAAGTTCCATGAAGCGCGCGCCGCAAAGCCAAGCGGCAATCAGATTCTGCGCCATCTGGGTGTGGGGGCCAGCGGCCACGCCGAAAGGCGTTTCGAGCGGCTGCTCATAGACGGCGGTGCGGAAAGGATCGGCAGGCTTCGGAGTGAAAAAGAGGCCTTTTGGGATGCCGAAAAGGGCCTGCTTTTGGTCGAGCTCGGTAAAGACCCAATGAGTTAATTGATCCATGGTCATGGGCTGAAATCTATCGGACATGCTGAACCTCCTGTGAAATGCCTGCAAATGCAGACTGCATGTATAGCGCTTTCCCCCCGCTTTGTAAAAAGATTCCCCCCGCGCACTTTACCAAGCCGCGAATATGCATCCAGCACTCAACGGATTACTGGGTGTAAAAAATAATTATTTGGACTGAAACCGACACCCCCTCGGTCAAAAGTGAGCCGCAGCGCGGCTCACTTTTGTACCGATGGAGGCGGTTATTCTGCAGACCTTGGGATGGACTAGATGGTCTTCACATCCTTGGCACAGGGGCCTTTCTTGCCCTCGCCAATCTCAAA
>CAZBEO010000002.1:0-98096 GCA_964490935.1 uncultured Verrucomicrobiota bacterium | reverse complement strand
GGAGGCGTCGCGTGACGAGGTGCTGCAACAGTTGTTCGATCCGGCGGAGGGTGTGGGTTGGAATATACTGCGCATCTGTTTCGGATCTTCGGACTTCACCGGCAAGCCGTATTATTCGTATGATGATGTTGCGCCGGGGGAAACGGATCCAGAGCTAAAGCGTTTCAGCATCCAAAAGGACATCGACTACCGAATTGTGGAGTACATCAAACGGATTCGGGAGATCAATCCAGAGGTGCTGATCGTGGCATCGCCCTGGAGCCCGCCGGCGTGGATGAAGGATTCCGGTACGATGTGTGGTGGTTCGCTGCTGCCGGAGTATTGTGCGGTGGCTGCGCGTTATTATCGAATGGCCATTCAGGCTTACGAGAAGTTGGGCATTCCGGTTTACGCCTTCACGGTTCAGAATGAGCCGCTGATGAATAACGAGACGTATCCGACGTGCCGGTTCACCTGGCAGGAGTTGAGCGGGCTGGTCAAAGAACTGAAAAAGGAATTTTCCGCGCACGGGATCAAGACAAAGCTCTGGCCGGTGGATCACAATTTCAACATGGCCATGAGCTACGGCGCCCGAATGATTGAAGACCCCGAGGTCTGCGCGGCGGTGGATGGATTCTCTTTCCACGATTATCTGGATGAGCCGACCGAAATGACGACGCTGCATCATCGTCATCCCGACAAGCCGATTTATCTTACAGAGCGTTCGGTGTGGGGTACAGGCGGCATGGATCGCATCATTCAATATCTGCGCAACTGGGCGAAATGTTATGTGGCGTGGGTGACCTGTCTGGACAACGAGCGCAAACCCAACAGCGGTTGCCATGGCGCGAATGCGACATTTGTGGTGCGGGACGTGGAAAAGGAAAAGGGGTATTACTATATTCCTGAGGTGTATCTACTCGGCCAGTTGTCGGCGTTCATTCAGCGCGGCGCGAAGCGGGTGGAGTGCAACTACGGGAGTCGCGGATTTGTGACGGCGGCGGCTTTTCTGAATCCGGATGGCAACCTGGTTTTGGTGGCGGTGAATCAGGATGGCTGGGACAAGCGAATCGAGATTCAGTGTGGCGATGAGCAAATTGCACCTCGGATTCCTGCGCACACCGTGGCCACATTCCGTTGGAAAAACACCTGATGGAGTCTAGATAAATGGCACGAGTCTATCAGGCCCACGGGTATGAATTACGGGAAGTTCAGTCGCCGGGCGGACGGTTGCGCATGACCTTTGTTCCTGAATTGGGGGGCATGGGCGTCTCGCTGATCTGCAAGACCGCGCAGGAGGAGCGTGAGCTGCTCTGGTTGCCTGATGAATTCTGGAAGGTGGAGCCGACACGGCGCTATGGCGGTTGGCCGATTTTATTTCCGATCTGCGCCCGATTGGAGCGCGACGGCATTCCAGAGTGCTATCTCTATCGCGGGCGGCGTTATCAGATGCCGATTCACGGTTTTGCGAGTCGCATACCGTGGCGCGTCGAGGTGGAGGGTGAGCATTCTCTTCGTCTGGTGCTGACGGACAATGAGGAGACGCGCAGTCAATTTCCTTTTTCATTCGAGGTGGAGTTGGACTATTCCGTTTCGGATGAGGAAGTGGTGTGCGTGCAGCGCTATCGCAATACGGGGGATCAGCCGATGCCGTATTACGCCGGGTTTCATCCGTATTTCGCGACGCCGCGTTCGGGGGAAGGGAAGGAGGCTTGTCAGGTGGAGCTGCATCCGACGTGCCGCTATGTATACAACAGCCGTCTGACCGATACGGTGGGCACGGCGGAGGCCATGAAGTTTCCGATTCCCATTACTGAGCCGGGCATTAACGAGCAGTTGTACCGCATGAGACCGGGTGAACTTCATGCCGTGCTGACACTTGATGATGGGTGCCGTATCACCGTCGAGACCTCGGGTGGGGACGACGACGGGATGTTTCCGTTTATTCAGTTATTTACACGACCGGAGCTTCCGTTTTTCTGCATTGAGCCTTGGATGGGCGCGCCAAACACGCTCAATGCGGTGGAGGGGTCGCGCTGGCTGCGGCCGGGTGAAGAAGAATGCGGGCAGTTGCGTGTTCGGGTGGAAACGCCAGCGGCTGGGTAAGATATCGGGCGGTGCGGGGTGTCACTCGGTTGGAGGCGTAACGTAGTAGGTGCCGTCGTTGACCCAGATGGAGTAGTAATACGGCGTCCCGGAAATGCAGTTGGTGTGCATGTAAAAGGTGTTGGTGTAGCCATCGGTCAGCTTGGTGCCATCGGTGAAATCTTCCGGATAGTGATTGGTGTTGACCAGGAGGCGGGTGCGGTTGTTGGGCAAGCCGCTGTTGGTTGGCGCGGTCCAGCGTAGGTGTACTTCATTGGTCAGGGCGATGGCTGACAGGGCGAACGGAGTTAATACGGGGCCCAGATAGGTGTAATTCAGGGCGTATTGATTGTTGCGTTCCTCTTTTTCTACGGTGGCGCATTCGGCGTCCACAAAGGCGCGGCAGGAGCGGAGTTTGTTTCCTGCGCCGGGGTAGAGATTGGTGAAGGTATACGATTTGACCTGCCCGGCGTTTAGGGTGCCGGCGGTGATGGACTGATCGCCCATTTCTCCGCAGTTGGCGGGGGTAGGGCGGTTGGCCCAGACGGTCAGGATGCCGGCGTCGCCCGCATCCGTGCCGATGTTCTGAATGAGTACGGTGGCATTCACGGAGCTTCGGTCAACGCTAGAGTTGACACTAAGGCTGGCAATCATGAAGTCCACCACCATGATCAGCGAGAAGTGGGCCTGGACGGTACGCGGGCGGTCCATAGTCAGCGTGATGGACGCATTGTTGGATTGTGCCGTAGTGACATCGCCGCTCCAGTAGTCGAATTGCCAGTTGGCGGAGGGAAGGGCCGTGATGGTGACATTTCCTCCGAGGGGATACCAGACGGCCTCTGCGCCGGTGACTCCGCCGCATCCCTGCGTGGACCAAGAGAGTTGAGCATTTGTGGTCCAATTCCAGGTCAGTACGGCGTGGTTGGTCAGCGTCATGCTGAGGATGTTGGTGGTGCCGTTCAGGGGTTGATTGCCGGTGGCGGTCCATCCGGTGCAGACGAACTGGGTGCCGGGCGCGTATACGAAGTGCGAGTTGAGGTTGGTGACGACATTTCCATAGAGGTTGGTGTGGAGTCCGACCGGTGGGACGGCAGTTCCGCGTTCGCTGCGTATTTCGAGGGTAAGGCGGGTTCGCTCGAAATTCGCGGTGACGGTGCGCGAACGATCCATGATCAGGAGGAGCGGATTCTGATTGGTCTGTCCGAGGGGTAGCTCACCCTGCCATCCGGCAAAGGCCATGCCGGTGCCGGGCACGGCGTGAATAAGGTTGGTGTACCCCAGGCGGGTCCATTCGTTGGTGGAACCGGAAAGGGTTCCGGAACCGGAGGTAGAGCAGCCCAAGCGGACATTGGTGGCCCAGAGCCAGGTCAACACAGCGTTGTTGGTGTGCGTCATGACGGCGGTGATATTCGTGCCGGTCAGGGGGGCGTTTCCGGTCATGGTCCATCCGATGCATACCAACGAGGTGTGTGTGCCGGAGACGGGGGAGCCGTTCAGTCGATTGGTGAGCGTCATGCCATATTGATTCGTATAGATGCCGATGGGTGGATCCGGCGTTCCATACAGGCTTTGAATGGTGAGCGTGCGCGAGGCGCGCACGAACGTGGCGGTGACGGAGTGCGGGGCAGCGAGCGTCAGGTTCAGGGGGTTGTCATTGGTTTGGTCCCCGGCCAGGGAGCCCTGCCAACCTGCAAAGGCGAATCCGACGGTGGGCACGGCGGTTACGATCACCGAGGTCTGCGCATTGTACCAGCCGGAGGTGGCACCGGTCACGGAACCATTCGATGCGGCGGACGCGCTGAATTGGTAATTGGTTTTCCAGTTCCAGGTCAGGTTCATGTGGTTGGTTTGGACGGTGGCGAAGGAGGCGGTGGTTCCGCTGGTGGGTGAATGACCGGTAAGGGTCCACCCGGAGCAGACGTAGCGTGTTCCGGCGGCACCGGAAACGGGTGAATTCACCGAGCAGGAGACGGAGGCGCCATGCAGATTGGAATGCGTGCCCGAAGCTGGGTTGGGTGTGCCATAGGCGCTGGTGACGATCAGACTGCGGTAAACTTCGGTGAAGAGGGCGCGGATGTTGCGCGGGCGGTCGAGATTGAGAAAGAGGGGATTGTTGTTGGTTTGGGCTGAGGGCACATCCAGTTGCCAGCCGAGGAAGGTGCCGTCGGGCACGGGGATGGCAACGGCTTGGAGCGTGGTGTCAGCGGAATACCAGCCGGCGGGACTTCCGGTAATGCTGCCGCTCCCGATCGTTGAACGACTGTAATAGAAATTGGTGGCACCCCAGTGCCAGGTTAGGATGGCATTGTTGGTCAGGGTGATTGAAAAGGACGTGCTGCTTCCTAAGGTGGGGCTGTTTCCGGTCATGGTCCATCCGGTGCAGATATACTGCGTTCCGGCGCTGGTGGGCGGAGAGCCGGGGGTGGCTGTCAGCGTGGTTCCGCGCGCGTAAGAATGTGTGCCGACGGTGGGTGATGGAGTGCCTTTTGGCGAGACGACTTCGAGGGAGGATTCCTCCTGATAAAAATGCGCTTCGATGGCGCGGGCATTGGTCAGGTTCAGGGAGAGGGGGTTATCGTTGGTTTGAGCGGGCGGCAGATCGCCCGACCAACCGATGAAGGAGGAATAGGCGTTGTTCGGCGCGGCAGTGAGGCTTAGAGACGTGCCCAAGTCATACCAGCCGGAGGTGCCGCCGGAAACGGTTCCTGGGCCTGAAATGGTCCGGGTGAGATAAACGTTGGTTTTCCAGTTCCACGTGATGGAAGCATTGTTGGTCAGCATCATGCTGAACGAGGTGTTGGCTCCTGAGGCGGGTGCGTGACCGGTCATGGTCCATCCGGTGCAGACCATCTGGGTGGAAGCACCTGCGCTGACTGGCGAACTAACGGAAGGGTTGATGGCAGAGAGTCCATCATAGGCGTGGGACCCGACCGTTGGGGAGGGTGTCCCATAGGCGGAAGCCACGTCCACGGTGCGTTGTTCAATCCAGAAATTGGCCTGAATGGTTCGTGCGTGGTCCATGGTCAGATTGAGCGGGTTCTGATTGGTCTGTCCGATGGGCACATCACCGCTCCAGCCTGCGAAGTGTTCGAATGGGCCGGCGTCTGGGGAGATGGTAATGGTTTGGTTGCGTGCATACCATCCGGAGGTCTGGCCGGAGAGCGAGCCGTGTCCGTCGGTGGTGGCGGTGAGGCGGACATTGGTCATGCCCCAGAGCCAAGTGAGGGAGGCGTTGTTGGTGAGGGTCATGTTGAAAGTATTGGTGGTGCCGGCGGCGGGGGCGTTTCCGCTGAGGGTCCATCCGGTGCAGTAATATTGCGTGCCTGCGGGCAAATTCTGCGGCGAGACGGCCTGACAGGTGAAAGAGGCATTGTAGTTGTAGGGGTTAACGCCGCTGGCGGGCGTGGTGGTGCCATGTTCCGAAGAGACGGTGAGCGTATGCTGATCGATGGCAAAGTTGGCGGTAATGCTTCGGGCCTGGTCCATGGCGAGAATCAGGGGGTTGGCGGTTTGTTGCGCTCCGGGGACCTGTCCGCTCCAGGTGGAAAAGTGGTAATGGGCATCGGGTTGCGGTGCGGCGGTGACGGAGGTGTGCTGTCGATACCAGGCGTTGGATGAGCCGGTGACGGTTCCGTGAGAGCCTGCGGTTACGGTGTACTGCACATTGGTGATGCCCCAAATCCAAGTCAGGACGGCATCGTTGGTGTGCGTCATGGAAAAAGTATTGGTGGTTCCTGAGAGCGGCGCGTTGCCCGTGAGGCTCCACCCGGTGCAATAGTACTGAGTGCTGGACAGCGTGACGGGCGTGACCACCGAGTTGCTTTGACTGGTTTCGTAAGCATTCGTCAGCGAGCCGACGGGGGGGGTGCAGGTGGAGCGGGGGGAGACGATGGTGAGGGTGGGGCTCACACAGGTGTTGGCCCAGGATACGTTGTTGGCCGGATAGATGTCGCGTCCCCTCAACGACGCCTCGGCACGGTTGCTGAAGGACCCGGAAGCGGCAACGGATACGGCACCTGTGATAGACAGATTACATCCGGTGAAGGGTGTCATTTCCCCGATGGCGTAGGTGATCAGCCCTCCGCCATGATTGGAAACGGTTGCGCTCGCACCGAGGAAGGTCACCATGGCCGGAAGCTGATTGCTTAGGACCACATCCTGAGCGGTGCCTGAACTCATGTTGGTCACGGTGATGGTATAAACCAGTTCGGAGCCCGGGCGCAGGCAGGTTGGGATCGACTGCGATTCCACACGCAGATCAATATTGGTGCAGATCAATTCATTGGCAAAGACGCTGCTGAAGATTTGCCCGTTATCCTCATACACCATGATGATGTCGCCATAGATCGGATTGATTGTTGTGCTGATGGCATCCACGGAGCCGGCCACTTTGACCGGGGCGGTGAAGGAGACGCCGAGATTGGTGCTTACGCGGTAGTAGACGCCACTGGAGGAAAGATAGGTGTCGAGCAGGTTGCCGGCATTGTCTGCGGCCAGTGAGCGTCCGTGTTCGAGGGAAGGAAAGGCGGTGAAGTTGGTGGCGGTGTTGGAGTCGGTGTTGATGCGCAGGATATAATTGCTGCTCCCTGCGATAAATAGGAAGTTGCCAGCCTCGACGAATAGACCGGCTACGGAGGGATAACGCACCTGGCGGGCGACCGATTGCGTCGCGCCGAAAGATGCGCCGTAGTTGGAGCTTTTAAAATAGCGAATATCCGGATCATCCGTTTCCACGAACACGTCGTGATTGCGGAGGTTGACGATCACGTCCGAAAAGAGGCGGTTGGTATCCACGGAGACGGATGAAAACGCACCGGCCCCATAGTTTGTATTGCGCAGCAGAGGGCCGCCTCCCTGTGGAATGAGATAGACATAGGGTGCATCCACAGCCAGGCGCGCCGGGACGTCCGACGAGCAGACCGGATTCGGCGCGGCGAAGTTGAGCTGATTGGTGCTTCTGGAAAAATGGATGGTCCCATCCGCCGCTTTCCATACTAGATTTAGAGCGTTTTGGTGGTCCACGGCCAATTCACATTGAGCGTTGACGTTCGTGACCAGTACGCTCGCTCTGAACGTGGCACCTCGGTCGGTGCTTTTCGCCACGCGGATACCATTGGTTCCGTGGAAGGCGACAAAAATGGCACCAGAAGAATCCACGGCAATGTTCCGACTGGAATCGGGGTGGCCGATGGTGTTTCCACGCTGGACATCGTTGACCATGACGTTGTTATAGAGGAGCGAAGCCGTAGCGCCTTGTGCAAGAACGAGGAGCAGTGTCAGCGCCACTGCCCAGGCCGTCGGCCATCCTGCTTTTCGGCTTTTCCCCATGTAAATCATCCTTAAATCCAAATGTGAACCGAACCGATTGTGTTAAAATACCCCTTTTTAGCCGGTTTGTACATTCTTTATCCTCTATCCAAGCATTTGCAGCACGGCCTGCGGAAGGGCGTTGGCCTGGGCCAGCATGGCGGTACCGATCTGCACCAGAATCTGATATTTCGAATATTGCGTCGTCTCGTAGGCGATGTCGGCATCTCGTATGCGCGACTCGGTGGCCCGTGCGTTTTCCTCGTAATCGCGCAGTCCGCTCAGCGTTTCTTCCATGCGTTTGATTTCGGCACCGACGACCGCACGAATGGAGCTGACGTGATCAATGCCCAGATTGAGTTTGTCCACGGCACCCTGCGCGGCGGATTGCTGAGAAATGGAAAGATGCTGACCGGAAAGTAGGCTGCCCCAGCGTACGGTGTGATAGGTGGAACCGAGCAGCGTCATATTGATGGAGCCGTACGAATAGGCGGCATAGGAGCCGATGATATCGAAATTCACGCATTCGAGGTTGATTTCTTCCTCGCTAAAGACCTGATTGCTGTCGGGGCCGATCTGGAGGGTGACATTATTTTGGAGTCGGTAATCGGCGGTTGGTGCGGTGTTATTCCAGCTGAACGAATCACCGGTTCCGTATCCGCCTGATGAGGGCGCGACAATGTTCAGGCGGAATCCGTTGCCACCCTCCAGGGAGATGCTTGCCGAAGAGAAGGGATTGGCATTGATGTTTCCGACGGTTGCGCCGGTCGAGGTGTTCACGACGGCCCAGCGGTCGTGGATGCCATCATAGGTGGCGCGGTAGGATGCCGTGGAGACGTTGAACCCATCGCCCTGGATGCTGACGGATGCGCCACCGTTCTGCGCGGACGCATCGCGGAAAACGGGATTTCCAGTCGAGCCGTTTTGGTTAGACCAAGTGAACTGATCGCCGATGGAATAGCAGGTGCCATTTCCCGGGGTGTTGATTTGCAGGTTGAATCCATCGAACCCTTGAACGAATGGCACGCTGATGGCCGCATTGGCCGCCGCCGAAACGGTACGCTCCACCGAGTGGGTTGTTTCGTTCCGAATGACCCACTGGCTTCCGTCGTAGGTAGCGCTCCATGACGCGCGTGAAATATCCGCGCCCGAACCGCTGACGCTGAGCCCGGCGGATCCTTGCGTGGTGGATGGACTGAACTCCATGCCCTCGCTTGTGGCTTCCCGCATGGCGGTCTGTGAGAAGTCTATGGTGGCGTTCTGCTGATAGCCTCCCACGGAGGGCGGTTCTATTTTCAGATGGAAGAGAGAGCCTCCTTCCGAGAAATACAACTCGGTTCCATCGCGTGGATTGGCCGTCATGTTTCCAATCACGTTGTTGCTGGTGATGTCACGCACCTCCCAGGTTCGCGCACCGTAGTCGTAGACGGCCTGGTACTCGTGGCTGAGGCTGGCGGAACCGCTGATTCGCTGGATGCTGAATTGGCTCGAGGTGCTGCCTTCCACCATATCCGAATCCATCATGGGTACACCGTTTCCTCCCCGGAACAGATAGAGTCCGTTGAATTTTCCGGCGGCGGTGGCGCCGCTGGTGATTCGTTTGATCTCATTCTGCATCTGCTTGAATTCCTTCTGCAGATTGTCCCGGTCCACTTGGCTTTTCGTGCCGTCATTGGCCATGACGGCTAGTTCGGCCATGCGTCCGGTCATATCGTGAATTTTCTGGAGCCAAGCATCTGCCGTTTGCAGGTAATTTATTTTGTTTTCGACATTGGATGCTGCTTTGGCTGTGTTGCGGTATTGAGCTCTCAGACGCTCACTCATGGCGAGTCCGGCGGGGTCGTCTCCAGCTCTGGCAATTCGCAGCCCGGAGGACAACTTGTTCATGGATTGCCTAAGGCAATTCACGTTCTGGTTGTAGCTCCTCCAGGTAGAGAATGCTGTTATGTTATTGTATACCTGCAACGTACACTCCTCATTCACGATGAATAGATGCCGGAAACCTCCTTGTTTGAGGCAACCATTCATTCCACTCCGGATGGTTCAAACGCGTATTGTTCCATCCGGCGTATCGCCCAGACACCAAACGGATGCACCTCACACATGCCGTGTCGTGTGCACACGTCACAGCCGGTTCGAATGCCCGTTCATTGCCTGAACGATATCTGTATCTGCACTGTAGCAAGTCATGCCACAGCGCAGGAGCGTGGAGGAGGGTACGTTCTTTGCCGCCGCCCGGCAAATCATGCACCCTCATCGGGCCGATTTTGCCGGAGGATATCCAAAGCTGTGGACCGGCTATGCGCTGGAAATTCTTTGTGATGCGCTTGACCTCTCTTCCCGAGATGCCTACCCTCATGCCATTCAAAACGCGGCGGTTTAGCGTGTCGGCGGAAGTCGTTGATTGGCGTCCGCCAGGTGCAAGAGCCATGAACCAGGGAAGCGGGTTTATTGTATGGATAACGATTATCTGGAAACATTGAAACGATTGGAAGAGCAGTTGATCGAGATGCGGGGGTATCTTTGACGTCGACCTGAAAAAACGGCAACTCGAAGATTTGGAGATGGAGGCAGCGCAGCCGGAATTCTGGTCGGACCAGAACCGGGCCAAAGAGGTGATCGCCCAGACCAAGGTGCTGAAAGCTGTGTTGATTCCCTGCGAGACGATTCAGGCCTCACTGGACGATGTGACGGTGATGATGGAACTGGCGGAAGAGGAAAGCGATTCTGCGCAGGAGGAACTGGCGCTTGATGAAGTCGGCACGCAATTGAAAGAGATTGAGCGCGAGTTGGCGAAGCTGGAAATGAAGACGCTGCTGAGCGGTCCACTGGACGCGAACAATGCGTATGTGAGCATTCACGCGGGGGCCGGGGGGACGGAATCGTGCGACTGGGCGGACATGCTGTTCCGTATGTATCGTCGGTATGCCGAATCCCACGGATTCAAATTCAGCATTATGGATTATCAGGCTGGGGATGAAGCAGGCATCAAGAGTGTGTCGTGCTATCTGGAGGGCGAGTACGCCTACGGTTATCTGAAGGCGGAGCGGGGGGTGCATCGACTGGTGCGCATCAGCCCGTTTGATTCGAACAAGCGACGTCACACCTCCTTTGCCTCGCTGGACGTGGTGGCGGAAGTGGATGAGAGCATCGACGTGACGATTGAGGATAAGGACATCCGGGTGGATACGTACCGCGCCAGCGGCGCAGGCGGGCAGCATGTGAATACCACGGACTCGGCCATACGCATTACGCATGAGCCGACGGGCATTGTGGTGCAGTGTCAGGCGGAACGTTCACAGCACAGCAATCGGCAGAAGGCAATGGATATGCTTCGTGCGCGGTTGTATGAATACGAGTTGGATTTGCAGAAGAGGGAAATCGAGCGGTTCTATTCGGCGAAGGGCGAAATCGCCTGGGGCGGGCAAATGCGGTCGTATGTGCTTCAGCCCTATAAGATGGTGAAGGACCTGCGCACCAACACGGAGACGTCGAATGTGGATGCGGTACTGGACGGCGATTTGGACCTCTTCATTGAAAGTTATTTGAAGCACACATGCCGCCAGGCGAAGAACGCCGAGAGCGAATAGTCAGGAGGGGAATATGGGATTACAGAGTATGACCGGGTACGGGCGCGGTGCGGTAAAGACAGAGGCTTGCAGCGTGACCGTTGAGTTGGCCTCCGTCAACCGCAAGCAGCTTGATGTGCATCTGAAGATGGATCGTGAGCTTCAAATGCTGGAGCCGCAGATGGTTTCAGAAATCGGAAAGCGCATGGTTCGCGGACGGGTCAATGCCGATATTCGAATGGAGTATCGGGCGGGGAGGACGGGGACGGCCATCGAAATCGATCATGAGCTGGCTTCGGATTACATTGCGAATCTCCGCAGGGTGGCTGGAGCGCTGCATCTGGCAGATGATCTGGGAAGCAGTGTGCTGCTCACGCTGCCGAACGTGGTCAAATTTTCAACGTCGGCACCCGATGCCGAAGCGCTGCTTCCGACTGTGCTGAAGGCATTGAGCAAGGCATTGAACAGTCTGATTGCGATGCGTAAGCGGGAGGGGCGCGTGCTGTGCGCGGACTTGTCGGGGCGGCTGCAAATCATGGAAAGCCAGGTGGGAGCAATTGAAGAGAAGGCCCCGCTGGTGGCGGATAAATACAGAAACGATCTGTTGCGTCGCATCCGCGAAGCAGGTGTGATGACGGACGAGCAGGAAGACCGAATCCTGCGCGAGGTGGCCTTCTTCGCCGACCGCTCGGATATCACCGAGGAAATTACGCGGCTGCGAAGTCATATTCAACAGATGAAAAAAATGCTGCGCACATCCTCCGCCGAGGCGAGTGGACGGGCGATGGATTTCATCGCGCAGGAAATGTTTCGAGAGATCAACACCATCGGTTCCAAGGCGAACGACACGGGAATCATCCGGGAGGTGTTGGAATTCAAAACAGAGCTGGAACGCTTCCGGGAACAGGTGCAGAACATCGAATGAATACGGACATTCAATCACCTGTGTGGATGGTGGTTTCCGCTCCTTCCGGCGCGGGCAAAACCACGTTGTGCAACCGTCTGCTGCAGGAATACCCGGAGATTCACTATTCGGTTTCCTGCACCACACGTCGTGCGCGCCTCGGCGAGCAGGACGGCGTGGATTATACCTTCATGAACGCCTCTGCGTTTGAAGCGAAGGTCGCGTGTGATGCCTTTCTTGAACATGCCGAGGTGCATGGCGCCTGCTACGGCACGCTGAAAGAATCGGTGTTCGGGCAATTGATGCGCGGCGTGGACGTGTTGATGGATATTGATGTGCAGGGCGCTGCGCAGATACGCCGCTTTATACAGTCGGAGTCGTGTCCCGACGTGATGAAGCGTGCCTACGTGGATGTGTTCATCACGCCTCCTTCGATTGAGGCGCTGCACGAGCGGTTAATTCATCGCGGTGCGGATGATGCCGACGTGATCGAGCGTCGCGTGAACAAGGCTCGCGATGAGATGGAGAGCCGTAGCGACTACGATTACATCGTGGTGAACGGTGACATTGAAACAGCGTACGATCATTTGCGTTCGATCTATGTGGCGACGCATTGGCGGGCGTTCGACGCGCGAGAAAAAAATAATCATTGTCAATGATAATTCGTTGACGGGAATGGGAGAAGATATTACCGTCTTTTCAAACCGAAAGGTTGTAGGCTAAAGTTCGTCGGTGCGGGTTGCGTCGGCGAAAGGTAAAAAGGTGCCTGTCGCTGAAGTGAAGTAAGAAGAGTTCTCCATGGGAGAAAGATCGGTTCAGGGCTGGCGCATAACAAGCCGGGACAGGGCTGCAGAGCTCTCCCCCCGGAAATCGGAGGAAATAGGCATGGCCGTTAAAAAGACAGCAGCAGCGAAGAAGACCGTGAAAAAAGTAGCAGCGAAGAAGCCCGTGAAAAAAGCAGCAGCGGCGAAAAAGCCTGCGGTGAAAAAGGCAGCGGTGAAGAAGCCTGCGGTGAAAAAAGCGGCGGTGAAGAAACCTGCGGCGAAAAAGCCTGCGGCCAAGAAGGCAGCGGTTAAGAAGCCTGCGGTGAAAAAAGCGGCGGTGAAAAAACCTGCGGCCAAGAAGGCCGTCAAGAAGGTCGCGAAGAAGAAATAATGCGTGACGTCCAGAAACCCGCCGGATAACCGGCGGGTTTTTTTTGTGTCGATTGCTGGAAAAAAGGAATGGTCAATCATCTCGGAGCGTACTACATTGGCTGTGAAATAAACGGTGAACTATCGCCGGGAAAGAATGAGGAGGAATGATGACGAGTGTGAAGGGAAGCCAGACGGAAAAAAATCTTTTAAAGACATTTGCGGGCGAGTCGCAAGCGCGTATGCGTTACACCTATTTTGCGAGCCAGGCCAAGAAGGACGGATACGTGCAGATTTCCCGTATCTTTGAAGAGACGGCGGATCAGGAAAAGGAACACGCGAAGCGGATGTTCAAATTTCTCGAAGGCGGGATGTTGGAAATTACGGCCTCGTATCCGGCGGGGAAAATGGGAACGACGGAAGAGAATCTGGCGGCGGCAGCTGCTGGCGAAAATGAGGAATGGACAGAGCTCTACCCGGAGTTCGCGAAAGTGGCACGCGAGGAAGGTTTTGAGCCGGTTGCAAAGATGTACGAAGCCATTGTGGTGGCGGAGCGCCAGCATGAGAAGCGTTATCTGGACCTGCTGAAAAATATTCGCGAAGGTCAGGTTTTCAAGAAGCCGGGCAAGGTGGTTTGGCGCTGTATGAATTGCGGATATCTGCATGAGGGCGAGGCCGCTTTGACGGTGTGTCCGGCGTGTCTGCATCCGCAGGCGCACTTCGAGGTGCTGGGCGAAAACTGGTAATCCATAATCAGTATGAAAGGAAAGAGACATGACGAAAATATTGGAAATCTACAAATGTGAACTGTGCGGGAATATTGTTGAACTGCTGCACGCGGGCGAGGGCGAGCTGGTCTGCTGCGGCAAGCCCATGGTGCGGATGGCGGAGAATACCGTGGATGCAGCAAAGGAAAAACATGTGCCGGTTATTGAAAAGGTGGACGGCGGTTTCAAGGTGAAAGTCGGCGACGTGGCGCATCCCATGGAAGAGAAGCATTATATTGAATGGATTGAAGTTCAATTCGACAACAAGGTCGGGCGCAAATTCCTCAAGCCGGGCGAGAAGCCGGAAGCGACCTTTTTGGGGATTGATGCGGCGAGTATCACGGCTCGGGAATATTGCAATCTGCACGGGCTTTGGAAGGCCTGAGAAGGATAGCAATGACCAATCCGAATCGACTGAAACGGTCGGGCCGTCCAGACGGCGGCCGATGCGTGACGGGACATGAATCGGAATCAGGTGCGTTCTTTTCCTGAAATGGAGAGAAAGACCCCGGAGAGTCATCCGGGGTCTTTGCTTTCTTCAACATGGGACAATCCGCAACACGGTGCGGAAGCGGTGGCTTTATAGAGGATGGTGATTTTCAATGAGTGTACCTTCAATGCAGCCGAATGAGTTTCTGGCCATTGTGGTTTTAGGGGCCTCGGGGGACCTGGCGCAGCGGAAGATTTATCCGGCGCTTTTCGCACTTTATTGCCAGAAGCTTCTGCCGGAGTCTTTTAAGGTGTACGGCTATTCCCGAACGACCTTCGGGCCGGAAGAATGGAACGATCGGATACTTTCCCGCTTGACCTGCCGCTATACGCCTGGGGCGGATTGTGCGGCGCACATGCAGGCCTTTATGGAGCACGGTGTGTATCGAAGCGGATCATACAACGAGCCGTCTGGGTTTGTTTCGTTGCGCGAGGAAATCCAGCGGGATGCGGGCGGACGCCAGATTCACGTGCTGCTGTATTTCGCGCTGCCGTCGTCGGTCTTTCCGGACGCGGCGGCCATGATTGGGCGGGCGGGCTGGACCGACGAGCCGGGGTCCACGGGATGGTTGCGCTGTGTCATGGAGAAACCGTTTGGACGGGATTTGGAAAGTTTTCGTCGGCTGACTGATGAGCTGTCGGGGATATTCGAGGAATCGCAGATTTACCGTATCGACCATTACCTAGGCAAAGAGGCCGTGCAGAATTTGTTGGTTCTGCGCTTCGGCAATCTGGTGTTTGAGCCTTTTTGGAACCGCCATTACGTGGAACGTATTGAGCTTTCCTGGTATGAAGATATGGGGGTGGGCAAACGCGGCTCGTATTTTGACCGGTATGGGATTGTGCGTGATGTGATGCAGAACCATCTGCTTCAAATGGCGGCGCTAGTTGGGATGGAGCATCCGCAGGAGGTGCCTGGTGGTGTGCGGAATGAGAAGGTCAAGGTCTTGAAATCGTTCGCACCGGCACAGCTTGATCACTGTGTACTTGGACAATATGAAGGCGGGATGCTGCATGGGGAGTGGCATCCGGCATACCGGGACGAGGCGTCGGTGGCGGCGGATTCGAATACGGCGACGTATGCAGAGTGTGTGTTGTGGGCCAATCACTCGCGCTGGGCGGGCGTCCCTTTTGTCCTGCGGGCCGGAAAGGGATGCGGGGAAAGCAAAACGGAGATTCAGTTGATATTCCGCGAGACGCCCTCGAACCCCTTTGTGCACGAATCGGGAAAGATGGGGAATAATCGGCTGGTAATTCGGGTTCAGCCGGATGAGAAAATTTATCTCCGGGTGAACAGCAAACGTCCGGGTTTGGCGTGGAACATTGATGAGCAGGATTTGCAGCTGCATTATCAATCGGCCTTTTCCGAACAGATTCCGGATGCCTATGAGGCGTTGTTGCTGGAGGTGCTCAAGGGAGATCGAAGTCTTTTTTTAAGAAGCGATGAGTTGGAGGCGTCGTGGGCGATTTTCACGCCTCTGCTTCATGAGATGGATGAAAACAGGGTCACGGTGGAGAAATATGCTTTTGGTTCGATGGGGCCGGGCGGTATATTCAAGCCATGAGATTTTTTGAACCGGAATGCACCACGGACGGCGAGTGGACGGGATGGCTATGCGGCGATTTGCTGATCTGACCATAAAATGGAAGCTGACGCTGATCATTTTGCTGACCAGCACGCTCTCCCTGTTTCTGGCGGACGGTGCCTTTTTCCTCTACGACCTGCTCAATTCCAAATCGGCTAAAATAGAGTCGCTCGGTTTGCTGGCCGATGTGATTTCCGGGAATTGTGCGGAAGCGCTGATAGATGGCGATGCGGAGTTGGCCTGGGATGTGCTGGCTTCCCTTTCGCGGGATCGGGATATTCTGAGTGCGGTTCTGAGTGATAGCGATGGCAACACGTTTGCCTCCTATGGCAGCGACCGGTTGACTGCATCTGGTTCCGAAGACGGGCGTTTAAGGCGGCGAGAGAGACTGCTTCTGCGTTCGGTGGATATTGCCCGCCGAATTGTGAAGGATGGCCGGGTGATTGGGCGGCTGACGATTGTCTGTCAGGTGGACCTGTTTCAGAAGGGTATTTTTCAGTATCTGAAGATTACCGGTTTGATGTTGTTGTTGACGCTGTGTTCGGCTCTGCTTTTAGCTCTTCTTCTTCAGCGGGTGATTTCTCATCCGATTAAGCGGATCACCACGGCGGCTCACCGGATCAGTTTGGGTGAAGATTATTCCTTGCGGGTGGAGAAGGTCGGAGATGACGAGATCGGCGCGTTGGTGGAAACGTTCAATAACATGCTCGTCCAGATTCGCATACGCGAGGAGGAGCTTCGCAGTCATCGTGAACATCTAGAAGAACTGGTGGATCAACGAGCGGCGGTGATCAAGAATACCAACGAGGAACTGCGCAAAGAGGTTTGGGAGCGCAAACGGGCGCAGCATGCGCTGGTACGCCTGAACGAGGAGTTGGAGGATCGCGTCAATGAACGAACTCGGGCACTGCAGGACAATATTCGCGAGTTGAAGACGGTGCGCGATGCGCTCGAACGCGAGCGTAATCTGTTCACGGATGGCCCGGTCATGGTCTTCAAATGGAAGGCGGAGTCTGGCTGGCCGATTGAATATGTTTCCTCCAACATTGAACAGTTTTCGTATCCGTGTAAGGAGCTGATTGGGAAGCAGGTGCCGTATACGCCGATGATTCACGAGGACGACCGCGAGCGGGTGATTCAGCATTTGCAGGCCGAGGTGGAGCGGGGTGTTCGGTCCATCGAACAGGATTTTCGAATGCTGACGGCGGGCGGTGAGGTCAAGTGGGTGTATTGCTACATCATCACCGTACATGATACGGCAGGCCGCATCACGCATTACGACGGCTATATGCTGGACATGACGGAACGGCGGAACATGCAGCAGGCTCTGCACGACAGCGAACAACGTCTGGGCCTGGCGCTGAAGGCGACCAATGACGTGCTGTGGGATTGGGATTTCAAGGAGGGGAGTCTTTACGTTACCCAGAAATGGGGGGCGATGCTGGGTTATGATGAGTCGGAATTTCCGGGCACGCATGAGGAGATGCTTCAATTTGCGCATCCGGATGATCGGGAATATATCCGCAGGTCGCTGAAGGATCATATCAGCGGGAAAACGCAGGGCTATGAGGCGGAATACCGGTTCCGCATGAAGGATGGGGAATATAAGTGGATCATGGATCGTGGGCGCGTGGTGGAATGGAGCGGAAGAAACCATCCAGTTCGGATGGTGGGAACCTATACCGACATTACGGAGCAGAAGGTGGTGGAGTTGCAGATATCCCTGCAGCGGGCCCTGTTGAAGTCGATGATCAATTCGATCCCGGATTTGATTTTTTATAAGGATATGGATGGCGTATATCTGGGCTGCAATCCGGCCTTCTGCGAATTCGTGGGCAAGGATTGGGATGATGTGGTGGGAAGGAGTGACTACGACCTGTTCGATCATGAGTTGGCGGAGCAGTTCCGGATGACGGATGCGTTGATGCTGCAAGAGGCTAAGCCGAGGATCAATGAATTCTGGGTGCGCTATCCGGATGGTCGCAAGGTTCTGCTAAGCACGTTGCGCACCCCGTATTACGGCCCGGCGGGGGAAACACTCGGGGTGGTTGGCATCAGCCGCGATGTGACGGCGCACCGACATGCAGAGCAGGAACTAGCGGAGAAACAGGCGCAACTGGTTCATTCCGGGCGGCTGGCGGCGCTGGGTGAAATGTCGACGGCGATTGCACACGAATTGGGGCAGCCGCTGCAGATCATAAAAACCTCGGCGGGGATCATTGACGAGGAACTGAACGATCCGAATCTGGATGCGGCGGCGTTGAAGGGTGTGGTGGAGAAAATCAAGAAGCAGGTCCAGCGTGCGGCTACGATCATTCAGAATGTGCGTGCGTTTGCCCGCCAATCCACCGAGACGGAGATGCCTGTGCGCGTGGATTTGCGCACGCCGTTGGCGGATGCGCTCTCCTTTTTTAAGGAACAGTTTCGACAACATCAGGTGCAGTTGGATGTGGAGTGCGACGAGCAGCTGCCGTCGGTTCGTGTGAATGCACAGAAGTTTCAGCAGGTGATCGTCAATCTGCTTTCCAATGCTCGGTACGCAGTGGACCGCAAGGCGGAGATGAAACTGTATAAATATGCCAAACATGTTTCGGTGCGGATGTACAATCGGAAGGCTTCGGAAGAGGATGCGTACGACTGTCTTTGTCTGGATGTGTCCGACAATGGTATCGGCATGAACGAAGAGACGAGCGAAAAATGTATTGATCCGTTTTACACCACGAAGCCCGTTGGAGAGGGGACCGGCCTCGGTCTATCGATCTTGTACGGTATTGTGAAGGATTTTAAAGGAGAGGTGGAGATTCAAAGCGAGGAGGGTGAGGGGACGATGTTTCGGATTCGGATTCCGCTGTCGGACCCGGAATCGAATGATCAGCAGCATGAGCAGAAGACGGATCACATGGGCAATAAGAATTGAACACGCGGGGCCGGGGTGTGTATATCCTTACGCGGCACGAAAATAGGCGCTTGATTCAGCGGGGGATTGCGGCTAAACTCGCAGGCAATGTACTTGTCTGTTAACAGCGGGATGACTGATTGATGCAGGAATCAATGGAAAACCAGATTCGCGTACTCCTGGTGGATGACGAGCGGGATTTCACGGAGCTTATGATGCATGCACTGCGTGTGCTGCCCTATTGCATTGAAGCGGCCAATTCCGGCGAAGAGGCGCTTCGGCACATTGAGAACAATCGGGTGGATATTCTGATCACGGACGTGCGGATGCCCGGGATGAGCGGGTTCGATCTGATGGAAAAGGTTCACGTGATCAATCCGGATACGCATGTGATTGCGATTTCGGCGCACGGGAAGCTGGATACAGCCGTGGAATTCATGAAGAAGGGGGCGGTGGATTTCCTGCAGAAGCCGGTGGATAATGTGGACATCCAACTGGCCATCGAATCAGCGGCGGACAAGTGGCGTTTGCGGCAGGAACTGCATATGGCCAATCGGCATTTAAAGCGGATGAACGAATCGCTGCAACACGAGATCCGCGAGAGGAAACATGCCGAGGACCGCATGCTGGCGACCAATCAGCAACTGGAGGCTGCGCTGATTGAACTGAAACGGACGCAGCAGCAGTTGATCAAACAGGAACGCATGGGTGCCTTGGGCCAGATGTCGCGCGGTGTGGCCCATGATTTTAATAATGCCTTGCAGCCGATCATGCTGGCGGCCGGTTTTATTCAGGCCAATCCTCAGCGGCTTATGGAGATGGGGATTCTGAGTGAATACATCGATGAAATCGTGCAGGCCACGGAGGCGGCAGCCGCGACGGTCCGAAGGCTGGTCCGTTTTTACGCCACATCGGGGCAGTCTGAACTGTTGACTATTGATTTGAATGAGCTTATCCGGTCGGTAGCGGACATTACGCGTCCACGTTGGAAAAACGAAGCGATGGCGACCGGGAAAACGATCGAAATGACGTTAGATTTGGAAGAGGGGTGCCTGGTTGATGGATACCGTGATGAACTGCGCGAAGTGTTTGTTAATTTGATTTTCAACGCGGTGGAAGCGATTGAGTCGCGGGGCACAATTTTAATTACGGCGCGGAAAACGGGGTCGAGCGTCGTGGTCTCGGTTCGGGACGATGGCTGCGGCATGTCAGAGGATATTAAGCAGCGGTGCATGGAACCTTTTGTCACCACACGGATGCAGAAGGGTTCCGGGCTAGGCCTTTCGGTGGTCTACGGTGTGGTGGAGCAGCACAAGTCGTCGATTGGCATTGAGAGTGAAGAGGGGAAGGGGACGTTGGTGACGATCACGTTCCCGTTGGCAGATGGTGAACCAGTGGCACCTGAAAAGCCGTATGATTCGGGATCCGCGTCGAGGGTTGATTTGGAAAACACTGGACCGTCGTACCGCATTCTGGTGGTGGATGATGAATTGCCGATGAGAAGAATGCTTTCGCGGGTGTTGAAGCGGATCGGCCACGAGGTGGATGCCGAGGACAGCGGCAAATCGGGCTGGGAGAGGTTCCAAACGAAGCCGTATGATTTGGTTATCACCGACCAAGCCATGCCGGAAATGACCGGTGACCGTCTGGCCGATTTGATCAAGCAGCACGGCGCGACGCCGGTGATCATGGTGACCGGATTCGGTGATCTGCTGCGTGCGCGGGACAATCCGCCGGCGAATATCGACCTACTGCTGAGCAAGCCCATTCAGATTGAACAGTTGACGAAGGCCATTGACTCAGTCATGGCGGACGGGAACCCGGACTGACCGGGGCTGTTTACCTCCGCATAAGGAATGTTCATGACTTCGGAAGAAACCATCAGGCTGTTGATTGTGGATGATGAACAGGATGTGACCGAGTCGCTCTGTTATATGCTCCGCAAAGAAGGGTATGAAATTCAGACAGCCAATCACGCTTCGGAGGCGCTGGAAATTGCTCGACACGTTGTGGTGGATGTCATGATTACGGATATTCGTATGCCGGACATGGACGGACTGGAACTGCTGCGGGAAATGCGGAAACTGAATCAGGATACCATGGTGATTGCCATTTCCGCGCACGGCAGCTTGGATACGGCGGTAGAGTTCATGCGGGAGGGTGGAGTTGATTTCCTGCAAAAACCGGTCGGCAACGAGGCACTGCGCTTGGCGATCCGGTCGGCGGTGGAGAAGTGGCGTTTGCGACGTGACCTCCGTTTGGCGAATGAGGAATTGACGCGTGCGAAGCTGAGTGCGGAAAAGGCGTTCAAGGGCCGGTCGGAATTTCTGGCCAACATGAGCCACGAGATTCGTACGCCGCTGAATGCGATTGTCGGCTTGTCGCATTTGCTGGGGGATTCGACGTTGACGGATGAGCAGAAGGATTACGTCAAGACGGTCCAACTCAGCGGCGAGGCGCTGCTAGACATCGTGACCAACATTCTAAGCATGACGAAGATCGAGTCGGGACGACTTGAACTCGAAGCGATACCCTTTGATTTGAGAGACTGCGTGGAAACGGCGCTGAACATGGTGGCGCCGAAGGCGGTGGAAAAGGGCGTGGAACTGATTTATGAAGTGGACCCTAAGGTGCCCTATTCAGTGGTTGGCGATTTGGGACGCGTGCGTCAGATTCTGGTCAATCTGCTGAATAATGCGCTCAAATTCACGGATAAAGGCGAAGTGATTCTGTCGGCTAGAGCGGGGGAATACGACGGTGATGGCTGCCTCATCTATTTTTCGGTGGTGGATACGGGGATCGGTGTAGAGCCGGAAAACATTCATCGGATATTCGATCCATTCAAGCAGGCCGATTCTTCGATGACGCGCAAATATGGTGGCACGGGGCTAGGGCTCTCGATCTGTCGCGAGTTGTGCGGCATGATGGGTGGAGCGTTGAGCGTGCAAAGTCAGGTGGGGGTTGGATCGAAATTTGATTTTCATATCCGGGTAAAGAAATCTACGAATCCAACAGTCCCGGTGGCCTTTCGCATTCCGCTGACGGGGCACGGGGTATTGTTGAGCGTGGGGAATCGGGCACTGTATGAGGTGCTCGCACGGGTGCTTGAGAAATGGGGTATGCAGGTGGTGAGTTGCTGCAGCGAGAAGGAGCTTCAGCAACTCACGGAATCGGAGTGCTCCTCGGTGGAGGTGTGCCTGGTGGACAATACCATCGTGGACCGCATTCCCCACTGGACGGATCGGTTGGATGAGCGGCTTTCAGCTGGCGCATGCCCCTTTGTTCATCTGGCGAGTTTGGGTGCGGAGAAGGCGGATGTGGAGATGGATGCCTGGCTAGTGAAGCCCGTGCCGTTCCGAAAACTGCGCGCGACGCTGGTGCGCATTCTTCTGGGCGATACGGCGCTGGAAAATCTGGAAGAGGACCGGGACACAAAAACGGGCGTGTTGGATGTGCCGGTGAATATTCTGCTGGCGGAAGATAATCTGGTGAACCAGAAGGTGGCTCTGAAGATGCTGGAAAAAGTGGGCCTAAAGGCGGATTTAGCGTCCGATGGAAACGAAGTGATTAGGATGATTCAGTCGAAAGAGTACGACATCATTCTGATGGATGTTCAAATGCCGGGCAAAGATGGGCTCGAGACCACGGGCGATATTCGAAAAATGGGCAAGACGGTGTATATCGCGGGAATGACGGCCCATGTTCTGCCCGAGGACCGGAACCATTGTATTGAAGTGGGAATGGATGATTATATTCCGAAGCCCGTCCGTCCAGCATTTCTCTACGGGGCCCTGCGCAAGGCGCAGAAGACGATCCAGCAGCGCCGGGAGGCTGCGGCGGGGCTCGCTGGCTGACAATCGATTTCAGATATCAGATTTCAAATGTCAGATATCAGATTTCAACTATCAAATTTCACTGGGTGGTCTCAATGATGGCGACGGCTTTGGGCACATCCACCACACGGGCTTTTCCGTACATTTTTTTCAGCAGCTTGATTTTGCGCGGTTCGCTGCCGGGGGCATCCAGAACCAGGGTGGTGGGCAGGATGGAGACATCATATTTTGCAGCGAGAGCGGCGTCCTTTTTCCCCTCCTCGGGATTGATGGAGACCTTGATGATTTCCTTGGTTGCCTGAAGGAAGTCGGAGGTCATGAGCAATTCATCGGAAAGGGTCTTGCAGTCGTTGTTCCAAGAGGTGTGGAAGTAGAGGAGTATTTTGCGCTTGGTACTTCGTTGCAGGCTGAGTGCTTCTTTGTAGCCTTCCTGATTTTCGAACCATTTCAGCGGATCCACTTCACCGCCGCGTCCCGGCGAGGTTGGTGCGCTTGCCTGAAGAAGCGCGGGCGGGAGAATGTCGGCTTGGCGACAGATGGCGCGGATTTCGCGTCCATCCCCGGTAACATACAGCACATGACTGAATGCCTGGGCGTCGGCATTGCTCAGTACGAGGATTTCGACGCCCTGCGGGAAGTATCCGATCACTCGAAAGGCGTTTGCGGGGTCGTAGGCGGGGGTTCGGCGGGTCAGAGTGATGCGCTGGGCGTCGGGTGGGAGCGGAGTGGGCGTTGGTACGGGGGTGGAGGTGGATTCGGGTGTTGGTTCGACCAGGGTCGGGTAGTACGGTTCCGGGGTGGCGTAGAAGGAGGCATCAATCAGCTCTTTATCCACGAAGGCGGTGATCCAGGAGCCGGAGGCGGCCTCAAAGGTGATAGTCATTCGGGAGGAGGATTCGCGCAATTCGAGGATGGAAAGGGTGACATAGGGCGGCAGAGTGCCCAAGGGTGTTTCTTCTTCGGCGGTGACGTAGTAGGGTGTTTCACGGGTGGTCATGGCGGTGAGCGGTTCGGCGTTAGTGGAGGTGGAAAGAAGCGGCAGAAAGAGCAGAATCGCCACTATCCGGCGGAGCGTCCGAGTGAGGCGCAGGATTGTTTCAGATTGAATGGCCAAGGCGTTCATTGCGTATTTACGATAGTGCGATTAGAGCCGGATTGTACAGTTTTAATCCGGGAGGATTTTTCCAATCATTGGAAACTTTTTTGACGATTTTTCCAACCATTGGAAAAGTTGAAGGTGCCCTCAGGGCACTTTTCCAATCATTGGAAAAATAGATCATGGGCCGGGACGGCGCTTTTGATCGTCATATTTTACAGACAACGTTGGGGGATACAGTGTAAAAAGCGGTCGATTTTTCACGTTTAAACGAGGGATGACATCATGCAGATAGAAAATGAGTGGATTGCGGATTTGGGATATTATGAGCCGGGCAAACCGATCGAGGAGGTGGCGCGGGAACTGGGTTTTGATTGTGTGGATGAAATCTGCAAGTTGGCGTCGAACGAGAATTCGCTTGGGCCTTCTCCGCTGGCGGTGAAGGCGATGAAGCAGGCGGCGGAAAAGATGCATTTTTATCCGGACGGGGGTTCACATTATCTGCGGGAAAAATTGGCGACGCGGCTGCGGGTTCATCTGGAGGAAGTGATCGTGGGCAATGGCAGCAATGAGCTGCTGGAAATGATCGCGACGCTTTATCTGAGCAAGGGCAAGAATATCGTGATGGCGGATCGTGCGTTTGTGGTGTATCGGCTGGCGGCGGCGGCGCGTCAGGCAGGTGTGAAGGCGGTGCCGATGAAGGCGTATCGGCATGATCTGGATGCGATGCTCGAGGCGATTGATGAGCAGACGCGTATTGTGTTTATTGCGAATCCGAACAATCCGACGGGTACGGTTCTTGAGCCGGAGGAGATCGATGGATTCATGCGGCGGGTGCCGGATCATGTGGCCGTGGTGTTTGACGAGGCGTATATCGAGATGATGGAGCCTGAGGATCAGCCGGATCTGATTCAGTATGTGCGATCGCGTCCGCATGTGTATGTGCTGCGTACGTTTTCGAAGGCGTATGGCTTGGCGGGCCTGCGGGTGGGCTATGGCATTGCCGGAAAGCGGGAGATCGAGTTGTTGAACCGGGTGCGCCAGCCGTTTAATGTGAATGCAATGGGACAGATAGCAGCACTGGCGGCTCTGGATGATGAGGCGCATGTGGAAAAGACGCGGCTCATGGTGAAGGAAGGACTGGCTTTTCTGGAGCAGAGTTTCGGGGAGATGAAGCTGGAGATTGTTCCATCGCGTGCGAATTTCATGCTGGTGAAGGTGGGCGAGGGGCGGCGCGTGTTTGAGGCGTTGCAGCGCAAGAAGGTGATTGTGCGTCCGGTGGCGGGTTATGCGATGCCGGAATGGATTCGGGTGACGGTGGGTACGGCGCATGAAAATAAACGATTGATTCATGCGATGAAGGAATTGATGCAGGAAGGGGTTATTTTGTCATGATTATTGTATTGAAGCGGGACGCCACCGAGGCGCAGATCGAGCACATCCTGGAAAAGATACGGGAATGGGGGCTGACGCCGAGCCTGAGTCGGGGCGAGGAGCGCTCGATTATCGGTGTGATCGGCAATGAGTCGATTCTTCGCGTGAAACCGGTGGATGTGTTTCCGGGTGTGGATTACACGATGAACGTGGTCAAGCCGTACAAGCTGGCGAATGCGGCGTTTCATCCGGCCCGTACCGTGATTGAACTGCCGTCGCTGAACGGGGCAGCGCCGGTACGCATCGGCGGGAATGAGCTGGTGGTGATGGCGGGTCCGTGCGCGGTGGAGAGTCGTGAAGGCCTCTTGGAAGTGGCACAGTGCGTGAAAGAGGCGGGTGCGACGGTACTTCGCGCGGGTGCGTTCAAGCCGCGAACCTCGCCGTATGCTTTTCAGGGCATGGGCGTGAAGGGGCTTTCGATTCTGGCGGAGGCACGTGAGAAGTACGGGTTGTATATTGTGTCGGAAGTGATGGACACGCGGGATGTGGAGATGATTGAGGAGATGTGCGACATCATTCAGATCGGTGCGCGCAATATGCAGAATTTTAATTTGCTGAAGGTGGTGGGACGTTGCGACAAGCCGGTGATGATCAAGCGCGGGCTTTCGAGTACGATTCAGGAACTGCTGATGAGCGCGGAGTATGTGATGAGTCAGGGCAATCAGCGGGTGATTCTGTGTGAGCGCGGCATTCGGACGTTTGAGCCGATGACGCGCAATACGCTGGATTTGAGTGCCGTGCCGGTGCTGAACCGCGAGACTCATTTGCCGGTGATTGTGGACCCGAGTCACGGTACGGGGCACTGGGATCTGGTGCGCCCGATGGCGTGCGCGGCGGTGGCGGCGGGGGCCGATGGAGTGATGGTGGAAGTGCATCCGCGCCCGGAAGAGGCGTTCTCGGATGGATCGCAGTCGCTGGTTCCCGCGAAGTTCCGACTGATGATGGAACAGATGCGGGCGATTGCAGGCGCGGTGGGTAAAACGATGTAGGCAGGGCGGAAGCCTTTGGCCGAAGGTGGAATCATGCACGCAGAAAAAAAGATAGTCCTATTGGGACTCGGATTGATGGGCGGCTCGCTGGGTCTGGCCCTGAAAGCGCGAGGCTACGGCGGCTGTGTGCAGGGATATGCTCGACGTGCTGAAACGGTACGCCATGCGCTGGAACACGGCCTGTGTGATCAGGCGGTAACGGATGCGTCCGAGGCGGTAACGGATGCGGATTTGGTGGTGGTGTGTGTACCCGTGCTTTCCATTCCATCGCTGATACGCGAGGTGCGCGGGGCACTGAAGCCGGGGGCGGTGATTACGGACGTGGGCAGCACCAAGGCCTGGCTTCATGCGGAAGTGGAAACGATCTTGGATGGATCGAAGGTTTCGTTTGTGGGAAGCCATCCGGTGGCCGGGTCGGAGAAAAGCGGGGTGGAAGCCGCGCGTTCAGATCTCTATGCGGGTGCCCGCTGTATCTTGACCGAAAGCGGGACCACCCCGGAAATGGCGGTGCTGCGGGTGGCTACACTCTGGAATTTTGTTGGTTGCCGGGTCTCGGTGATGAGCCCGGAAGTGCACGATCGGGTTTTGGCACGGACGAGTCATTTGCCGCATCTGCTTTCCTCGGCGTTGGCCGTGGCGGTGTCGCGTCCGGATGGTGGGGCTCCAGAAGCGGATTTCTGCGGGCCGGGCTATCGCAGCATGACGCGCCTGGCCTGCGGCTCACCCGCGATGTGGAAGGATGTTTTCGAGAGCAACCGTTCCAACGTGCTGGATGAAGTGAAGGCGGTTCAATCGGAACTGGAGCGGCTGCGCGGGTTGCTCGAGCGGAACGATATGGACGCGCTGGCGCGGTACTTGCGCCAGGCGGGAAACTTTCGGCGTGAACTAGCACCGGAGCAGGAGGCCGAAAGCGGCGATGAATAATCCGCAGGCCATACGGGTGGAGCCCGGTTTGACGTGTGGAGCCTATCGCATGACGGTTCCGGGAGATAAAAGCGTCTCGCAGCGGGTGGCGTTGCTGGCTGGTCTGGCGCGTGGCGAATCGGTGGTGACCGGCTATCTGCGCGGAGAGGATTGTCTGAATACCCTGCGGGCGATGGAACGACTCGGCGCGCGCGTGTGCGATGCCGGCGACACACTGATCATCGAAGGCACGGGCAACGCACTGGTTCAGCCGGACAGCCCGCTGGACCTGGGCAATTCGGGTACGGGCACTCGCCTGCTGGCCGGATTGCTAGCGGGATTCCCGCTCTCGGTCACGCTGACGGGTGATGCCTCGCTCTGCTCGCGTCCCATGCGGCGCATTCAGGAGCCGCTGGAACAGATGGGCGCGACGGTGCGGCTGACGGGCGAAAAAGGCACCGCGCCGATGACCATTCGCGGGGGCGGGCTCAAGGGAATCACGTACCGAATGCCGATGCCGTCGGCTCAGGTGAAATCCTGCGTGTTGCTGGCCGGTCTCTTTGCGGAGGGGCGGACGGTGCTGCTCGAACCGGCAAAAAGCCGTGATCATACCGAACGGCTTTTTCGTACGCTGGGGGTGCCGTTGGAAATGGCGGAAGGCCGTTTGGAATTGGAGGGCTTCGGCCCGAAAGGCCCGGACTTGCGGGGCTTCTCAATTCGCATTCCGGGGGATATTTCGTCGGCGGCGTTTTGTCTGGTGGCGGCGGCCTGTACGCCGGGGCTTCGGCTGACGATCGAGGGGGTGGGATTGAATCCCGGACGCGAGGCCATTCTTTCGGTACTGCGGCGAATGGGCGCTTCGGTGGAGAGTACGCCGCGCGCCGGTGCGGGCGAGGAGCCGATGGGCGATCTGACGGTGGAAGGCGGCACGCTCAAAGGGGTGGAAATAGGTGGACCGGAAATCCCGTCTGTGATAGATGAGTTGCCGATTCTGGCGGTGGCTGGCGTGCTGGCGACCGGGCGGACGGTGATTCGAGATGCCAGCGAGTTGCGGTTCAAGGAGTCGGATCGGATTGCGGTGATGGTGCGGCATCTGACGGCTATGGGCGCGCAGGTGAGCGAAACGCCGGATGGCATGGTGATCGAGGGTGGCGGACCGATTCGCGGCGGGGTGGAACTCGATGCGCATGGCGACCATCGCATCGCGATGTCGATGGCGATTATGGCGTTGTTCGCGGCGAAACCGGTGACGCTTAGAAACGTGGAATGCGTGAGTACCTCGTACCCGGCATTCTGGAATGATTTAAAACGATTGGGAGCGCAGGTGCATGAAACCGAATGAAGGGTTGGTAATCGCCATTGACGGGCCGTCGGCTTCGGGTAAATCGACGGTATCGCGTCAGGTGGCCAAGGCGTTGGCATTTATTTATGTGGACTCGGGCTCGCTCTATCGCGGGATGACGTGGAAGGCCGTGCATAGCGGTGTGGATGTACGCGATGCCGAGGCGGTCGTTCGGATGATGAACGACTCGACGTGGGATTTTTTCATCGAAGAGCGCACACTCTTTTTTCACATTGACGGCGTGGACCCGCGTGACTTCATTCGCAAGGAGGCGGTGCGCGAGCGGGTTTCGGATGTGGCGGCCATTCCCGAGGTGCGCAGCTTTATCGTGGCACGCCTGCGTGATATGCGGGACTTCGGTTCGATTGTGATGGAAGGCCGTGATATTGGGTCGGTGGTTTTTCCCGAAACGAATTGGAAGTACTATCTGGATGCGGATCCGGAAGAGCGCGCGCGGCGGCGTTTTAAGGAATTGCAGGTCTCGGAGAGCACCGCTTGCGTGCAAAGCGTGAAAGATTCGCTGGCTCGGCGGGATCACAAGGATACCACCCGCGCCACGGCACCGCTGCAAATCGCCTTGGGTGCCAAAGTGGTCAACACCACCCACATGGGCATTGATGATGTGGTCAAACTGATTGTGTCGGAAGTGTCCAGCTCTAACGGATGAAATGAAAAATCTGCATCTATTTTACTGGTTCGCGGTTTATTCGGTACGTCTGTGGGCGGCGGTCTGGTTTCGGATTGAATATATCGGGCGCGGAAATATACCCGAAAAAGGCGGCTGCATCATTGCCGCTAATCATGCGAGCTTTCTGGACCCGCCGCTGATCGGCACCGGCGTGTCGGCACGTCGGATTGTCCGGTTTGTGGCCCGCGCCACGCTGCGGAAGAGCCAGCTGGCGCACTGGGTGTATGATCACCTGCTGACGATTCCGCTCGACCGCACCAAAGGCGATTTGAAGGCGATGCGCACGGTACTCGGTCATCTGGCGCAGGGAGAAGTCGTGGCGCTTTTCCCCGAAGGAACCCGTTCGGAAGACGGACAACTTCAGCAGGCCAAGGCAGGGATCGGATTTATGATTGTCAAGGCGGGCGTACCGGTGGTGCCCACGCGAATCGAAGGTAGCTTTGAGGCGTATCCGCGCGGTGCGCGTTTCATCCGGCCACGTAAAATCCGGGTGATCTTCGGCAAGCCGGTCCAACCCGAAGAGATCAAGAAACTCGGCGACGGGAAAGAAGTATACGCCTTGGCCGGAGACCACATCATGCGCCGCATCGGCGAACTGGGTCCTGAAGAGCAATAAGACCAAGACCGCCTCGCGATAGGTAGGGCGGAACTAAACAATACTCCTTGGAAAGATTGATTTGCGCGGCGTGAAGCGATATATTTTCACGTCAAAAGGAGGACGGATTTATGCGTGTATCCATTGGACGAATGGGCTTATTGATCGGGGTGCTGGCGGTTTGGGCGTTGGCCTGGCAGGCGTCGGCTCAGAATCAAACGGACTTTGACCGGCTTCTTGATTCTCTTCAGTATGAGGCGCTGGTCACGGACCAGGCGGGCGTCCTTTCCGCAGAGGACCGTGCCGCACTCGAAAAGAAGTTGACCGACTATCGGCTGGAGAGCGGCAACGAGGTGGCCGTGGTGCTTATCTCTTCGTTGCAGGGCGGCCAGATTGATGATTTTGGTAACAAGCTGTTTGCAAAATGGGAGCTGGGCGATGCCGATAAAGACAATGGCCTGCTGGTGTTGGCGGCCATTGAAGACCGCAAGATGCGCATCGAAGTGGGATACGGTCTGGAAGGAGTACTGCCTGATGCGGCGTGCGGACGGATTCGCGATGAGTATCTGGCGCCGGCATTTCGCGAGGGAAATTATGCCAAGGGGCTGAACGATGCCGCGGATGCCTTCATTCGGGCCATCGGTGGAACGGATGCGGAAGGTACGGAAGCCGATGTCGGGGTGCCGATCGAGGTTCGGCCCATATCCGGCGTGGCGAAACTCCTGATCGTTCTTTTTTTCGTGGGCCTGATTGTGGTGATTATTCGGGTGGGCAATAAAGCCGGAGGGCGCACGAGCGGGGCTTCGGGGGGCGGCAGCTCCTCATCGGGTGGTAGCCGCAGCGGCGGGTCGTCGGGTTCTTCGGGATTCAGTGGCGGTGGGGGTGGCAGGTCAGGGGGCGGCGGCGCAAGCGGAAGTTGGTGAGTGTTTTCATGGTGGGTCCATGAAGGATTGAAAGAACGAACGAAAGGAGAATCAAAATGGGTAAAGGATGTTTGATTGCAGGTGGTGTGGTGGTGGTGATTGGGTTGATCATTGGGTCCTCGCTGATGGGTATGTATAACGGGCTGATCGGGCAGGATGAAAACTGCAACAAGGCCTGGGCGAATGTGGAAACGGTGTTGCAGCGGCGCTTTGATCTGATTCCAAATCTGGTGAATACGGTCAAGGGCTATGCTTCGCATGAAAAAGAATTGCTGGAAGAAGTGACGCGCCTGCGCAGCCAGTGGGGCGAAGCAAAAACACAGAATCAGAAAGCACAGGCCGGCTCGCTGCTGGATGGGGCGCTTGGCAAACTGATGGTGGTGATGGAAAATTATCCGGACTTGAAGGCCAATCAGAATTTCATCGCGCTTCAGGATGAATTGGCGGGTACGGAAAATCGTATCTCGGTGGAACGGCAGCGCTACAACGAGGCGGTGCAGTCGTACAATACGTCCATCCGCTCGTTCCCGAATGTGATTCTGGCAGGCTTTATGGGGTTGGAAAAGCGGACGCCGTTTGAAGCGCAGCAGGGCGCAGAGCAGGCGCCGGAGGTTACGTTCTGAACCGATTTGTGAAAATTCTTGGTGGCATCGGAGCGCGGGTGACGGGCAGTGCCCGGCAGATCAGTCACGTCCTGAGTTTGGCGGGCGCGGTGGTCTGGGCGGCGGTTCATCCGCGCTATTGGCCGGGCACGGTACGCAATGTACTGGCCCGGCAGGTGCTGTTTACGGGGGTGGATGCCACACGGTTCATCGCACTTTCCGGTATGATCTGCGGTATCACGGTGGTGATGCAGGCGCAGGTTTGGCTGACGCGCCTTGGGCAGACCCGTATGCTGGGTCCAATCCTGGTGGCGTTGGTGGTGCGTGAGCTCGCACCGCTGCTGACGAATCTGATTGTGTTGGGACGCAGCGGCACGGCGGTGGCGTCGGAATTAGCGAGTATGCGGGTCAGCCAGCAGATTCGTCTGCTGGATTCGCAGGGGGTGGACCCATTTATTTATTTAGTCCTTCCGCGTGCGATTGGTTTGGCCATTTCTGTTTTTTGTCTGACGATTGTTTTTATTACGGTGAGTTTGGTCACTGGTTTTTTAACGGCGGTGCTGGCGGGCTCGGGGCAGGCGGGGCCGATGCAGTTCATTCAGCAGGTGGCACAGGCGTTAGAACCCGTGGATGTGTTGGTGATTCTGGGAAAAACCCTGGTGCCGGGCATTCTGATGGGGGTGATCTGCTGTGAGGCTGGGCTTTCGGTCAGTCACGATCTGGCGGAAATTCCGCAGGCGACCACGCTGGGTCAGGTCCGCTCGTTGATGGCTGTTTTTGTGGCTTTTTTAGTGGTTTCGGTGATGGTGTATGTGTGACGTATGAACGCTTTGCTTGAATTCAACAAGGTAACGATTTCGCCGGAGGAGTACGACGGCGGGTTGACGGACGTTTCGTTCGCGCTGAATCCCGGCGAGATGATGCTTGTTCTGGCGGATACACGGCAGGTGAATCTTCCCCTGTTTGATGTGGCGCAGGGGCTGGCTGTGCCGGACTCGGGAGAGGTGCTGTACGGCGGTACGAATTGGCAGGCCATGCCGCCGGATGAGCAGGCGGCTCGGCGCGCAGGGATGGGCCGAATTTATGGAATGCTGTTCCCTTGGCTGAGTAATCTGGATATGGATGAAAACATCACGTTGCGAGTGCGCCACGCTACGCGCCGGACGGATGAGGATATCTATGAGGAGGCGCGTGCGCTGGCGTTGGAATTGGGACTCGATGAACTGCCGGGCAAACGCCCGCCTCATTATTCGAGGGAGGTGCTGAAGATCAGTCAGTGTGTGCGGGCTCTGTTGGATGAGCCGAAGCTGCTGTTGGCGGAAAGCGCTCTGCATTCGATGCACGCGGAGGCGCAGGAGCGGTTCATACGCATTCTGCGTAAACGGGTCGACGCGGGGTTGGCCCTGATATGGCTTACGGCTGATGCGCGTGAGCGGGAACTTTTTGGAAACGATGCGGTCTGTTTTTGTTATGAAGACGGCATGCTGAAGGAAATCAGGAGTAGGGTATGAGTAAAAAACCGTTCAAGTTCAGATATGTGAATGAAATTGTGGGCTCGTTTGTCCTGCTTATTGTGGTGGTATTGATTGCCGCCGTGGTACTGATTGGCAATGCACAGGAATGGTTTGTGCCCCGGCACGAGGTGTATATCCGCTTTCCGACACGTGGCAGCGCAGGTCTGAAAAAGGGCGCGGATGTGGAAATCATGGAAACACAGGCAGGACGGCTCGAACGCATTATCATTAACGAAGACGGCAGCATGGAAGGCAAAATTCTTATCACCGGAAATTTTGTGAATTACATCCGCACCGATTCCGAGGCGATCATCAAAAAACGTTTTGCGGTGGCGGGAGATTCCTTCATCGAGATCACGCGCGGAACCAATCAAGTGCCCACGGAAAGCAAAGTGTACATCCCGTGTCGCAAGGATGAAGATTTGACCGAGATGGTTCAGGAAATCATGCAGCAGGTGCAGGATGCCGTGATTCCGTTTGTGGAGAAGGTGGAGGCGATCTTGGCCGCGTATGAAGCGGTGGCAACGAATGTGAACAATCCGGCAGGCCCGATACAGCAGTCGCTCCTCTCGGTGCAACGCATTATGACGGACCTCGAGGCGGGGAAAGGCCCGGCGGGCCTGCTGCTGCGCGATCCGGAAATGTCGGCGCAGTTGCAGGAGACTGTTGGTTCGTTGCAGAAACTCGCGAATGATTTGGTGAAGGTTGGTGAGGATGTGAAGGCCATCACCGCGACGGCCAATGCCACCGCGCAGGAACAACTGCCGCAACTGATGCGGGAAACCACGGATACCATCGAAGAATCGCGCAAGCTGATCGAGGGCATTCAGCGCCATTGGCTGCTTCGAGGCAGTATGGAGAAAATTGCCGCGCCGGAGCGACTCGCCCCGGACGAATTCAACGACTATTCCACGGGAGCAGTGCAATGAAGAGCGAACAGGCAAAACAGTGGTTGAGCGGATTGATGTTATGGGCCTTCGGACTGATGCTCTGCGGATGCGGGACGACGCGACCAGCGGGCGATGAGCGCTACCTGACCCTGATGGAGCGGGGCGGGAAGGCGTATGCGGCTGGGCGAGGCGATACCGCGGGGGCGGAATATGAAGCCGCCTTTCAGCGGGCCCTGGGAATTGGTGATGCGCGTTCGGCAGGAGATGCCGCGTACAATCTGGCTCTGATTCAGGCGCGGAACGCCGATTATGAAAAGGCCCTACAGGTATTGGTTTCGGGCATGGCGTGTGTGCAATCAGACGGCGGTGCAGTAGGTTGGGACATGGGATTGCTGGAGGCAAAAATTCTTTCGGCGCTGGGTCGGAATGCGGAGGCGCTGCAGGCGCTGGAGCGCGCGGAGTCGGCACCTGGGAGCGATGCGTCGGGCGTACGCGAGCAGCTCGCTCTCTGCCGTGCGCAACTTGAGTGGAAGTTGGGCGGGGCCGAAGAGAGTGAACGGATTCTGAACGAATTGATGAAAAAAAACCTGAATGGAAATGCTCGCCTGAGCGCGGGTTGTTATCGGCTTCGTGCCGACCAGGGCTCTTCCAAGGGGATGAACCGCGATGCCGCCGATGATTATGCGAAGGCGGTGACACTTTATAAAACGGCGGGTGACTATGGAGACATGGCCGATGCCATGAGCCAGGCAGCAACAGCCTATGGTCAAGCGGGCGTTTGGAACGAGGCCGGGGAGTACGCCCTGCGTGCGGCGTTGGTTTTTTATGGCCAGCATCGCTATGTGGACGCGCTGAAGGCGATTGAGCAGAGCTTGCAGGTGGCAAAGAAGAGCGGGGACGCGGAACTGGAGCGCAGTGCCAAAACCCTGTTCGAGTTGATTAAACAAGAAGTTCCTGAAACAAAGGAGGAGCAGTGATGAATAAGTGGATGGTTTCGGCGAGTGTGCTGGCGCTATCGGTGTGCGGCGTTTATGCGTCTGGGCAGTCGATGAGCGTGCAGGTGAAGGAAACTGTGCTGCGTGACAAACCCTCTTTTCTGGGTGCGACCGTGGCGAAACTTTCATACGGAGATCAGGTAGTGGTCAGCGATGAGCAATCCGGATGGAGTCAGGCGGGCGCGGGCGGGGTTCAAGGGTGGGTGCACACCTCGGCATTGACCCGGAAAAAAATCACTCCGGTGGCGGGTGGCGGGCAGGTCGGTACGGTGGCCTCGGGCGATGAACTGGCGCTGGCGGGCAAGGGCTTCAGCAAGGAAGTGGAAGCCGAATACAAGGCCCAAAACAAGGAAGTGGATTTCACCGAAGTGGATGTCATGGAAAAAATTGTAATTCCCGAGCAGGAGATGCGGCAGTTTCTCACGGAAGGCAGTGTCGCGGCAGGCAAAGGAGGTGCGATGTGAAAAAGCACATACCCATCATTTTGTTTGGATTGACGACGTTTTCGTTACTGCTCTTCACGGCGTGTGAAACGCTGAATCAAGTGACGGAAATGGGAACCTCCATTGCGGTGGCATCGGGTGCGATCAAGGAGGAAGATGCCAAGTCGATCAATAAATCCGTCAGTGCAGTGGGGAAAACCTTCGAGGACATCACGCCGGAGCAGGAGTATTACATCGGGCGTTCGGTGGCGGCGTCGCTGCTTGGGCAGTACAAACCCTATGACGACCGGGTGCTCACGCATTATGTCAACGTGCTCGGGCAGACCCTCTCGCGTGCATCCGGCAAACCGGAAACCTTCGGCGGATATCATTTTCTGGTGCTGGATGCCGATGAGGTCAATGCCTTTGCTGCGCCTGGCGGCCTGATTCTGGTTTCGCGTGGCTTGTTGAAATGCTGCAAAACGGAGGATGAACTGGCGTCGGTGTTGGCGCATGAGGTGGGCCATGTGCAGAATGAGGATGGCCTGCGCGCCATCAGCAAGAGCCGCCTAACCTCGGCCCTGACCATTCTGGCCACCGAAAGTGCGAAGGGACTCGGCGGCGGGCAGCTCGCGGAAGTGACCAAGGCATTTGAAGGGTCGATTAACGATGTCACGCAAACACTGGTGGTGAACGGCTATTCGCGGCGGCAGGAATATCAGGCGGATTCAGCCGCCGTTCAAATTATGGAGTCCGTGGGGTATGATCCGAATGCGCTGATTGGCATGCTCTCGGAGATGAAAAAGCAGATTCACGGCGATAGCCCGGGATTTGCCAAGACGCATCCCTCGCCGGACGACCGGATCGAAGCAGTGCGCTCACAGATCAAGGTGCAGCCGCGTCCTGAACCGAAAGAGCGGCAGCAACGCTTTGAGACGGCTACGGCCAGCCTGCGATAAATCACGATTGAAACACCATGATGAAGGCAGAGACCAAAAAAAAGTGGCTGTACGGGGTGCTCTGCGGAGGCGGTGCGGCGCTGATCAGTCTGTCGCTCTGGTTTTTCGGGGCGCTGGATGCGGTCGAGAATGTGACCTGGGCGTGGCGTGTACGACTGTTCGCGCGCAACTCGGAGTCGGCGGCGAAAATTAAATTGGTGCTGCTGGATCAGGCGTCGCTGGATTGGGCGGCGAAAGAATTAAGCGTGTCGTGGCCCTGGCCGCGTGAGATGTATGTTCCACTGCTTCAATTCATGCAGCGGGCTGGCGCGGCAAGCGTGTCGTTTGACGTACTCTATACCGAGCCTTCGGCCTATTCGGTGAGCGACGACGAAGCGCTTGGAGAGGCGATGCGGACCACCACCAACTTGGTGGCGGCGGTGTTTCTCGGTGATCGTTCGGGCGGGAGCGAGACCTGGCCGACGGACATTTTGCAACAAGACTGGAAGGTGCAGGTGTCGGACCTTCCGCCCCGGCGGGAGCGACGTTTGAACAAGAGTCGAGCCACGTTTCCGATTCCCGAAGTGGCCACCAACGCCGCAGTGTTGGGCAATGTACGCGATATGCCGGATTCCGACGGTGTGTTCCGTCGCGCCTCTCCGCTGAATCGGTTTGACGGGCGCTACGTGCCTTCGCTCGGGGTGGCGGCGTATCTGCTCACGCATCCGGATGCGTGGGAAACCAGCCTGGAGGCACAACGCCTGAAACTCGGGCCGGTGAGCGTTCCGCTGGATGCCCATGGCGATGTGCTGCTGCATTACCGGGGAGTGGATGATCCCTATGAGCGAATTCGTGCGGCGGCGGTGATTCTGTCGGAAATGAATTTGCAGGCGGGGATGGAGGCTGAACTGGATCCAAAGGTGTTTAAGGATTGTCACGTCCTGTTTGGATTCAGCGCGCCGGGGTTGATGGATCAGCGGGCCACACCGGTTTCGCGCGTTTCCCCGGGTGTGTTCATTCACGCCACGCTACTCGACAATCTGCTCGATGCGGATGCGCTGCGGGATGTTCCGCGCCATGCAGTGGTGTTGGTGGTGCTGTTGCTTTCCCTGCTGGCGGCGCTCGCGGGCTTGTTCAGTCGGTCGGCGTGGCGCAGTGCGCTTTTTTACGTGTTGTTTCTGCTTCCCGGCGTGGGGGTGGCGTTGCTGTTTTATCCGCTGGGTTTCTGGTATCCGCTGGTGGTGCAGGTGCTGTCGCTGCTGTTGGCGCTGACCTCGGCGGTGCTGGTGAATTATGCTACGGAGGGGCGACAGAAACAGTTTATCAAGCGCGCCTTTCAGCACTATTTGAGTCGTGATGTGATTGAAAATATTCTCAACGATCCGGGGCGCTTGAAGCTCGGCGGCGAGCGCAAGGTGCTCACGATTTTCTTTTCCGACATCCAGGGATTTTCCACGATTTCAGAACGGATGAACCCACAGGAACTGACCTCCTTTCTGAATGAGTATCTTTCGGAAATGACCGATATTATTTTTGATGAGGGCGGCACGCTGGATAAATACGAGGGCGATGCCATTATCGCTTTTTGGAATGCGCCGATGGATCAGCACGATCACGCCCTGCGTGGATGCCGCGCGGCGCTGCGTTGCGCCAAGCGGCTCGAAGAGCTGCGCGATGATCTCGCGGAGCGCTACGGCTCGCCACTCTACGCGCGGATCGGTATGCATACGGGCGAGGTGGTGGTGGGCAATATGGGATCGAAAGAGCGTTTCGATTATACGGTACTGGGCGATGCGGCCAACTTGGCCTCGCGCCTCGAGGGCGCGAACAAAGCCTTCGGAACGTATAGTATGGTTTCCGGTGAAACTTGGTCGGCGGTGGAGGGGCAACTCGGTGCGCGGCAAATCGGAAAAATCCGGGTGGTCGGGCGCAAGTCCCCGGTGAGCGTGTATGAACTACTGACGCTGGATGCGAACGAGCGCCCGGACTGGGTGCGGACCTTCGAAGAAGGGCTCGGGTTCGTTTTTTCCAATGATTGGAAAAATGCGGTGGAAAAGTTCCAATCATTGGAAAAAGATCCGCTAGCCGCGAAGTACCTAGCGCGCTGCCGCGAGGCATTGAACGGTGCCGATTGGGACGGTGTGTGGAATCTGACGGAGAAGTAAATGCAAATCACATTGGGCGGCGTGCGTGGTACGGCGGTGGTAACGAATCCGGCCTTTCGCGAGTTCGGAGGCGATACCACCTGCTTCTATATTGAAGGATGCGGTGGCGAAGAGGTCCTGATCGATTTCGGATCGGGTCTCAATGGCATGCGCGCCCGCCTGAGCCAATCCGATAAACCGATGCTGGCGTTGATGACACATTATCATCTGGATCATCTTGCGGGATTTCCGGCGTTTCCGAGGATATACCGTCCGGGTGCTCCGCTGCGCATTGTCGGGCCGTCATTGAACGGCCAGGACGTGAAGGAGGTCTTCGCACAAATCATGGCGGCCCCATTTTGGCCTCAACAAATTGAAATGTTACGTGGCGAACTGACGTTCGAGGCGTTGGGGGCGTATTCTCGGGATGGCGTGCTGAGGTGTGGCGGATTGGAGATTCGCTGGTGTCCGGTGCATCATCCGGGCGGGTGCGTGGCGTACCGCGTGGATGAGCCAGCGACGGGGCACAGCCTGCTCGTCGCGACCGACATCGAGTGGTCGCTTTCCACAAGGGAGGAGCGCGAGGCCTTTTTGCATTTGTGCCATACGCCGAATCCCGTAAACTGGATGGCCTTTGATGGACATTTTACGCCGGAGAATTATCCGGCGCATGTGAACTGGGGACACAGCACTTGGCAGGATGGGGTGGCGATTGCGAAAGAGACGGGCATTCAGCAGCTCGTGATCATTCATCATGCCCCGGAATTGGATGATGCCGCGCTGATCGAATTGGAACGGCAGATGCAGAAGGAATGCACGGGGGCGGTGTTGGGTCGGCAGGGCGAACGGTATGAAGGAGCGGAGAAGGTGACGCGATGAATAGTATGACGTTTTATCTGGTGGAGGGCGCGCTGGCGATTGTGCTGGTTTCGCTGGCACTATTTATTTCGCGTCGGATACGTTTGAAATCAGGCGAACGGCTCTCTGCGAATGTTCGGAAGAAAGTTTGGTTTCGGGGTTTTTTGTATCCGGTGTCGCTGCCAGCCTTGGTGCTGGTCTTTTCTTACGCTGCGGCTTGGCTGGCCGCTCATCTTCCAGGGGCGTGCGCCGCGTGGATGGAGCATTGCCGTCTGCACTTCCAGGCTTGGCAGACTTTTTGGTGGGTGATCCTGGGGATGCGTGCGTTGGAAGGAATCGGCGTGTCCTTTTTCTGGTTTCGCGGAAAGGCGTTTCCGGTTCCATCTCTCCTTGTTTCCATTGTGCGTACGGTGATTGCGCTGCTGGCGGCTTTTCTGGTGCTCAAGGAAGTGGCGGGGGTTGATATTGCACCGCTGCTGGCCTCGACGGCGCTGGTTACGGCGGTCATCGGTTTTGCCTTGCAGGGGGTGCTGGGCAATCTGCTCGGCGGGATGTCGCTGCATCTGGTGCGTTCGCTGGTGCCAGGCGACTGGATTCGGGTGCAGGAAATCGAAGGCGAAGTGATTGAAACAAACTGGCGGGAAACCCGGCTTAGGACGCATGACGGGCATGTGATGATTGTGCCGAACAGTACCGTTTCTTCGGCCGTGCTGAATCACATGTCGTGGCCGAACACCTTGCGTCGGCACCGCTTTGAGGTGGGTGCGAGTTATTCCGATGCGCCGGGCGACGTGATTCGGGAATTGATTGAAGCGGCCAAGGCGGTGCCCGATGTGTTGGACGAACCCGCGCCGCGTGCCTTCATCACGGAATACAAAGATTTCGGCATCAATTATATGGTGCGCTATTGGACCCGGCGATATTACGATCGCAAGGAATTGGATGGAGAAGTGGGGCGAATGATTTGGTACCGCTTCAAGCGCCAGGGCATCGAAATTCCCTTCCCGATGAGCGACAAGCTGCTGAATGATTTTATGGCCGTGGTATATCGTCAGCGTCGGGAACCGCCGGAGGAAAAAGAGGTTCTTCGTATGGCGGATGATCTGGAGCGGAGCCGGTTTTCCAGGGATCTGCTGACCGGAGGGAATGGGGCCGGCCTGCTGGGCCGTGAGGAGTATGTGGCGTTGGCCTGTCATGCGCGCCGCGTCTTTTATACCACGGGCGAGGTGTTGTTTCATCAGCGTGAAGAGGGCGACCGTTGTTACATTGTGGTGCGCGGTTTGCTGAGCGGTGAGGTGGAAAGCCGTGACAGCACAGCGAGTCGCCATGTCTTTGAAATCAAGCCGGGTGCGCTGCTGGGCGAAATGAGTTTGCTCACCGGGTTGCCTCGAACCGCCACCGTGCGGGTTGTGGAGGAATGCGAATTAATCGAGCTGGATGCCGACGCCTTCACCTTCTTGCTTGGCATGAAGCCGGAAATACCCGAACGACTTGCCGAGTTGGCCGCCGAACGGACGGCGGACCTCCAGTCGGAACTGGAACGGATGAAGGATGCGAATGGAATCTCTCCACGCCCGCTCGGAAAATCCGGGTTGCTGGATCGCTTTTTACGAATGATACGAACACAGCGGAATGTCTGACGATGGAAAACAAGAACGAGCCACATCCAGATGGACAAAAAGCCGGTGCGTACCGGGGCGGCTACTGGTTGGCCGTGTTTGTTGCCTTGATCGGCCTCGCGGGGAGTTTCTATCTCTGGAACACGAGGCAACGCAGTGAAGAGGCGGGGCTGGCCGTCGCGTTCCGAGTGGAATCGGACAATGTGATCGTGAGCATACGCCGCGAATTGAATCAGTATTTCGATGTGCTGGAATCCGTGGGGCATCTGCACAGTCTTTCGCCGGATGTCAGTGCGGATGTATTCAACGAATTCGTTCAGAAGGGCATGCTCTATCAGCAACGGATTCTGGGCGTCTTCGGATTGGCTCCGCGTATCGACGGGCCAGACCGTGCGCCTTATGAGGCGGCGATGCGCCGTCAGGTACGTCCGGATTTCAGTCTCGTGGAATGGAAGGATGCCGGCTGGGTTCCGGCCAGTCAGCAGGAACTCTATTTCCCCGTTTCCTATCTTGCGCCAAATGCGTTTCAGGATATACCAGTTGGCTACGATCTGCATTCGGATGCGGAGAATGCACGCGCTATGATCGAGGCGGTTGAGCAGGGGCGTGGGCGTGCGGGCGGTGTCGTGCGCGGAAGACGGGGCACGGGACGTCTCGTTTTTTCACCCATCCAGAGCTTGATGCCAGGCCTACACAACGGCGGGGCGGGCGGAGGGTACGCCTTCGGTTATGCCTTTGCGGTGATCTACCCCGCTGAAGTGATCGATCGCATTTTGCGCAATCACACGCCGGAAGGGCTGGACGTGGAAGTCTTCGAGGGGAAAGGACAAGACGCCATCCGCCTTTATCTGCCCGAATCGAAAGGCGTGGAGTCAACCGGCTCGCTGCGGGTGGAGCGGGCGCTGCAGATCAACGGACTGGACTGGACGGTGGTTTGCCGGGCGTCGCGGGCGTTTATCGAACAACGGAAAACGCGTATGCCTTGGATCTATCTCGCGGGTGGATTGCTGCTCACGCTGGTGGTGGCCGGACAAATCGCGCAACTGGCCGGACGCACCGCACGCATACGTCGTCTCGTGGCGGAGCGTACCGGCGAATTGGAACAGGCTAACCGGGAACTCGAGCGGGAAATCAGACAACGTCACGAATTGCAGCGACAGATTATCGACATCAGCACCCAGGAAAAAAAGCGGGTTGGACGGGATTTGCACGATTCCCTCGGCCAGCAGTTGACCGGAATCGGCCTCCTCACCAGCGCGTTGGCCAAGCGTCTGGACCAAACGAAGCAGGAAGAAGTGGCCGGGCAGGCGCGACAGATTGTCGAGCTGCTCAAAGAGGCACGCGTGGCCACGCGGCGCATGGCGCACGGCCTCACACCCGTCGAATTGGATGTGGAAGCGCTGCCTGAAGCACTCGAAAAACTCACAGCGGAAATACAATCTTCCTCCGGCATATCCTGCGCTTTTGAATGGTGGGGTCGTCTCGAAGGCCTGAACAACGATCAGGTGGTGAATCTTTATCATATCGCCCAGGAAGCGCTGAACAATGCCGTGCGCCATGCAGGCGCAAAAAATATACGGGTGGAGCTGGGCACGCGACTACTGAAGATCAGTGATGACGGCTCGGGCCTGCCGAGTGAAGAAGACCGGCAGGCCGGACAGGGACTCGGCTTGAAGATTATGCAGTATCGGGCGGAAACGGCGGGTGGACAACTGTCGGTGGAGTCGCTTCCGGACGGAGGCGTCATGGTGGTTTGCACACTGGATGATGTGGAACCGAACAGGAAACAGGAAGAAGGCTGGGCATGAAGAAGGCAACGGTTTTTATTGTGGATGATCATTCGATCGTACGTCAGGGACTAGGTCTGATTATCGATCAGGAAGAGGATTTGGAGGTTGTCGGCGGTGCAGGTGATGAGGCCGAGGCGCTGGCTGCCATGACAGAGCGGTTGCCGGACGTGGCGGTGATTGATCTTTCGCTGAAGGGCGGAAGCGGCCTCGATTTGATCAAGGCCATACGCGAGCGGAGCTGGGCCTTTCCGGTTCTGGTGCTCTCCATGCACGACGAGGCTCTGTATGCCGAGCGGGCGCTGCGCGCCGGTGCCAATGGCTACATCATGAAAGAACAGGCCGATGAAGCGGTGCTGGATGGCCTCCGCACGGTCTTGAAGGGAGAGCTTTTTGTGAGCCGCGAGGTTCAGTCGCGCATGCTTCAGCAGTACATTGGTGGGCAGAAAGAACTTTCCGGCGTGGAAACGCTGAGCGACCGCGAGTTGCAGGTATTTGAACTGATCGGACAGGGGCTTTCCACGCAGCAGATTGCCGACCGCCTGGAGTTGAGCGTGAAGACCATTGAGGCGCATCGGGTGAGAATCAAAAAGAAACTCAACACCGATACCGCCTCTCAACTCATGCAGCAGGCGGTTCTTTGGGTGGACGAACATCGCTAACAGGCTGTCGGGCTTTGGCCCTCCATCCTGTTAGTCAACCACAGCGGGTACGCTGTTGTGTTGAGGCAGAATAGAAGGGAATGCAAGCTGAGCGATTCGGTGCATTCTGTGTTTCCTCCGTCCGCTCGGCGAGCGGGCGGCTACTCATTAGGGCGAATGTCTCCGGCGGAGCCGAGAATGTCGGTTCACTCTGTCGTTTCGCATTACCCCGAGACGGCTCACCGCGACGGTTCGCCTTACCTCCGTCCGCTCGGCGAGCGGACGGCTACTCATTAGGTAGGGCGAATGCCTCCGGCTGAGCCGTGGACGTCGGGTTACCTTGTCAACAGGGCAGGTCTGTATCCAACGTCTGAGGGATGCCGAGTAGTTCGCGGGCCTGCTCGCGCAGTTTGAATTTCTGAATTTTTCCGCTGGCGGTTTGCGGATAGCTCTTCACGAAGAAGACGTGTTTGGGGGTCTTGTAGCGGGCCATGCTGCTGCGGCAGGCGAATTGGACGTCTTCTGCCGTAAGGTCGGCACCTTCTTTGAGAATGATGAAGGCGCCGACGATTTCTCCGTATTTGGCATCGGGTATTCCGACGACCTGTACGTCTCTGATTTCGGGCAGCGTGTAGAGAAATTCTTCGACTTCACGCGGGTAGATGTTTTCGCCGCCACGGATGATCATGTCTTTGATTCGTCCGGTGATTTTGTAGTAGCCGGTTTCATCGACTTCGGCGATGTCGCCGCTGTGCAGCCAGCCATCGGCATCGAGGGCGCGGGCGGTTTCTTCGGGCAGGTTGTAGTAGCCTTTCATCACGTTGTAGCCTCGGCAACAGATTTCTCCGGGCTGATTGCAACCGACGGTTTTTCCGGTTTCCGGGTCGATGATTTTGACGTCGATGAAGGGGAGTGCCTTGCCGACGGTGGAGGATTTTATTTCCGGGGGATCATCGGTGCTGGTCTGGGTGAAGACAGGGGAGGCCTCGGTGAGTCCGTAGGCGATGGTGACGCCGGTGCAGTGCATTTTGGTCATGACGTTTTTCATGGCCTCGATGGGGCAGGGCGATCCCGCCATGATGCCGGTGCGCAGGGAGGTCAGCTCGAAAAGATCAAACATGGGATGATTCATTTCGGCGATGAACATGGTGGGTACGCCGTAGATGGCGGTGCAGCGTTCCTTTTGGATGGCGGCGAGGGCCATGAGCGGATCGAATTGTTCGAGCGGAACCACGGTGGCGCCATGCGAGAGAATGGCCATGACGCCCAGCACGATGCCGAAGCAGTGAAATAGTGGGACGGGCAGGCAGAGTCGGTCTTCACCGGTGAATTTCTGTCGCTCGCCGATGTAATAGCCGTTGTTGAGAATATTGCGATGGGTGAGCATGACGCCCTTGGGGAACCCGGTGGTGCCGGAGGTGTATTGCATGTTGACCACGTCGTCGCAGCGCAGGCTTCTCATGCCTTCATGCAGTCGGGACCTATCGGCATGTTGTCCCAAGAGAAGGAGTTCATTGACATTGTACATGCCGTGGTGTTTTTCCTGCCCGACATAGAGAATCTGTTGCAGATGCGGAAAGTCCTTCGAGTGCAGATGACCGCGTGCGGTGTGGCGCAGTTCGGGGAGAAGCTCATACATGATGCCCAGATAATCCGAGTCCTGAAAACGGTCGATCAGGGCGAGCATTTTCATGTCGGACTGTTTCAGGACATAGGCGATCTCGTGTTTTTTATAAAGGGTGTTGATGGTGATGAGGACGGCACCGATTTTGGTGGCGGCAAAGAAGAAGGTGAGCCAGTCGGGCACGTTTTTGGCCCAGATGCCGATGTGATCGCCGGGTCCGAGGCCTATTTCCATCAGGCCATTGGCGAGTTCATTCACGCGCTGATTGAACAAAGAATAAGACCAGCGGAGATTGCGATCGGGATAGACAAGGAAGTCGCGGTCGGGGTGGGCCTGCGTTTCGGCTTCCAGGAAATCGCCGATGGTTTTATCGGTAAAGAGGGCGTCGTACTTCATGGAATGATCTCCGTAGGGGTGTCCGGCATCAGGCTGGGGAATAGACAACGGCCAAGATGGTGGCATCCTGGTTATTCATGGCGTGTACGGAGTGCGGCACAACGGAGTCGTAGTAGATGCTGTCGCCCGCGTCCAACTGGTACACTTCTTTGCCGTAAAGAATTTCAATCCCACCTTTGAGGACATAGAGAAATTCTTCGCCCTCGTGACCAGAAAGTTTGGCGTTGTCTGATTGGGGTGGGTGAACTTCGATGAGAAAAGGTTCCATGTGACGGTCGCTTTTCCCGGCGGCGAGCGAGTGAAAATCTAGGACGCTTGTTTTTTCGGCATCGGAGTTGCCGGAGAAGCGGAGCACCTGATCGGCCTGGCCCTGGCGTACGAGGGAGGGTCCGGCGTGAGGCGAGTCATCGAGGAACGTACCGAGACGTACCCCGAGCCCGCGTGCGATTTTGAGGAGCGGGGTGAGTGAGGGGATGAGGGCGCCTGCTTCGAGTTTTTCAATTAACGCGGCGCTGCAGTGGCTGCGTTCGGCGAGTTGCTCTACCGTGAGCTTGTATTGCTCGCGAATAAGTTTGAGTTTTTCGCCGAGGTCATTTTGTTTTTTTATCATTGCCGGTCCTCACGATTGATTTGATGGGGTGGAGAGGGCGTTGGACTTCGCCCAGGCGGTTCCCTGTTCCATGATATTTCGGTTGATCGGGATCAGTTTTGGTTTTTTGGCGAAGGATTGATCGAGTGCTGCGTGGAATCCTTCGATGGAAAGGCCGGTGATGTTCAGTGCGGCAAGCACGCCGAACATGATGGTGTTGGCGGCCATGGGCGCGCCGTTATCCGTGGCCAGTTGCCCGGCGGGAACGGGTAGGACACGGACGGACTTGGGCGCGGAGAAGTCGCCCATGACCGAGTCATACAGAATGAGGCCGCCCGGGCGGACCGACTCGGCGAACCGTTCGAGGGACGGGCGGTTCATGGCGATTAGTACGTCGGGATGAGAGATCACTGGGGAGCCAACGGGTGTTCCACTGATCACCACGCTGCAGTTCGAGGTGCCACCGCGCTGTTCGGGGCCGTAAGAGGGATACCAGGAGGTGAAATAGCGATCGTGGCAGGCAGCCTGCGTAAGCAGGATACCGAGACTCAGCACACCCTGCCCACCGAACCCGGCCACTTTGATTTGCACGGGGGAGAAGTCCGGTCGGTCGAGCGCGGTTTCCGCCGTATTATTTTCGAGATCGAAGAGATGGTCGATGGCGCTTTTATTAAATTGGCTGTCTTCGCGTTGAAGGGGCTCGGTGGAGCCGGTTTGGTCTCTATAGTTTCCCAGCGGAAATTCCTTTTCCATTTGGTCGTTGATGAAATCGGCACTGGAGAGGGCGTCCTGCTTCAGATTGGTGGGACAATTCGAGAGGATTTCCACAAAGGCATAGCCCTTGGCGTCGCGCTGAATTTCGAGAGCCTTGCGGATGGCCTGGCGGGCCTTGCGGATATGTTTGATGTCGGATACGGAAACGCGCTCGACGAATACGGGGGCGCGTAGGGTGCTGATCAGTTCGCACAAATGGAGCGGGTATCCGGCCTGCCGTGGGTCGCGTCCTTCTGGGCAGGTGCTGGTTTTTTCGCCGATCAGTGTGGTGGGCGCCATCTGGCCGCCAGTCATGCCGTAGACGGTGTTGTTCACAAAAAAGACCGCCATTTTTTCGCCCCGATTGGCGGCCTGAAGCGTTTCATTCAGCCCGATGGATGCGAGGTCGCCATCGCCCTGATAGGAGAGGACGACGGCGGCGTTTCGCGCGCGCGAGATGCCGGTTCCAACGGCGGGTGCGCGCCCGTGTGCCACCTGAATGTTGCCGCAGTCGAAATAGTAGTAGGCGAAGACGGCGCATCCTACGGGGCTGATGGCCACGCAGCGTTCCTGAATGCCAAGGTCCACCATCGCCTCGCCGATCAGTTTATGGATAATGCCGTGACCGCATCCGGGACAGTAGTGCGTGGCGGTGGGCGCGGAGCCTCCTTTGCGTGGGAAGGTGCTGTAGATGCCTTTGCTGGAAATAATTTTTTCTTTCATGCCAATCCCCTTATGGAGTCCAGTACCTGGTCCATGGTCATTAAATTTCCCCCGAGCCGCGAGACGAGATGGACAGGGCACATACAATCGATGGCGAGCTTGATGTCGTCGCGCATTTGGCCATTGCTCATTTCCACGGAGATGAGCTGCACGTTGCGAGCGGCGCAGAGTTCACGCAGGGCAGGAGCGGGCCAGGGGAAGAGGGTGATTGGACGGAAGAGGCCCACCTTGAAGCCCTCGGCGCGGGCCTGATCGACGGCAGATTTTGCGATGCGGCTGCAAATACCGTAGGCCACGAGAATAAGGTCCGCATCGTCGGTACGGTAGGCCTCGTGTCGGCATTCGGATTCTTCGATGCGTCGATATTTTTCCTGTAGATGATTGTTAAAGGTCTCGAGCTGATCGAAGTCGAGGAAGATGGAGGTAATGAGATTGCCCATTGTTTCCTTGTTTCCGCTGACGGCCCAAGTGTTGTCGAGCGCGGGGGTGATGGCGTGCTCGGGAAAATTGAGCGGCTCGATCATTTGGCCGAGTACGCCGTCGGCGAGCAGGTAGGTCGGCGTGCGGTATTTGAAGGCGAGGTCAAAGGCGAGAATGGTCAGGTCGCACATTTCCTGAATGGAATTGGGGGCGACGACGATGCAGCGGTAATTGCCGTGGCCACCGCCTTTGACCACCTGGTTGTAGTCGCCCTGCTCGGGGCCAATGTTGCCGAGGCCTGGGCCTGCTCGCATAATATCGGCAATGACGCACGGCAGTTCGGAGCCCGCCATGTAGGAGACGCCTTCCTGTTTGAGGCTGATGCCGGGGCCGGAGGAGGCGGTCATGACGCGATGCCCTGCAGCGCTTGCGCCGTAGGTCATATTGATGGCGGCTTCCTCGGATTCGGCCTGCACGAATTTGCGTCCGAGCGGCGGGAAATATCGCGAGGCTTCCTGGAGAATTTCGCTGGCCGGGGTGATCGGATAGCCGAAGTAGCAATCGCATCCGGCATAGAGCGCGCCGATGACTACGGCGGTGTTACCTTTAATCAGTTGAGTGGCCATGGCATTATTCTTCCTCGGTGGTTTCGGTGGGGCGCAGTGGAATGCGGATGGAGATGGCATGCGGTTCAGGGCAGGAATAGAAGCAGTTGGCGCATCCAATGCAACCCTCGCCCAGATACTCCACATAGGCATAGCCGCGCTCGTTGAGTTGATCGCCCATGCGTAGGACTTGTTTCGGGCAGGCGGCTACGCAGCGTCCGCAACCCTTGCATTCCACAATGGTGATGACCGGTTTTGGTTTTTTTGTATTCATATCACAGACCTATCCGTTCCGTTCAGCGTCATCGGCGTCCTGCGTGCGAATCTCGACGCGACGGATTTTTCCGCTGATGGTTTTGGGGAGTTCTTTCACAAAATCAATCACGCGCGGATATTTGTAGGGCGCAGTGACTTTTTTGACATGGTTTTGAAGTTCAATTTTAAGTTCCTCCGAGGGTTGGTAGGCGGGCGTGAGTACGACGCTGGCCTTAATGGCCTGCCCGCGAATGCGGTCGGGCACGCCGGTTATGGCGCACTCGAGTACGGCAGGATGTTCGATGAGGGCACTCTCCACCTCAAAGGGGCCGACCTTGTAACCGGAGCTTTTGATGATGTCGTCATCACGTCCAACAAACCAGAAGTAGCCGTCTTCATCCTGCCAGGCCATGTCGCCGGTGTGATAGAAGCCATCATGCCAGACGCCCGCCGTTTTTTCGGAGTCGTGATGATAGCCGGAAAACATGCCGGGCGGCGGGATGTCGGTGCGGAGGACAATTTCGCCTTCTTCGCCGGTTTCCACGCGGCATCCATCAGTGCCGTGGAGTTCGACGTGATAGCCGGGGGAGGGGCGGCCCATCGAGCCGGGCTTGGGCTTCATCCAAGGCCAAGTGGCAATGGTGACGACGAGTTCGGTCTGGCCAAAGCCCTCCATCAGTTTCAAGCCCGTGTATTCGAGAAACTTTTCATAGACTTCCGGGTTCAGCGGTTCACCCGCCGTCACCACGTATTTCAGGTGGCTTAGATCGTAGTGGGACATATCCTTTTTAATGAGCAGGCGGTAGACGGTGGGCGGCGCACAGAAGGTGGATACGCGATACTGCGCGCATTTTTCGAGCATGTTCCCGGCGTCGAACTGGTCATAGTCATAGGCGAAGACGGCGCTGCCGCAAATCCACTGGCCATAGATTTTTCCCCAGACGCATTTGGCCCATCCGGTATCGGCCACCGTGCAGTGGAGGCCATCGTCTTGCACGTTCTGCCAATAGCCTGCGGTGATGATGTGACCGAGGGGGTAGGCGAAATCGAGTGCGACCATTTTCGGCATGCCGGTGGTGCCGGAGGAAAAATAGATCAGCGAGTTATCGTGCAGGGCGGGCGCGTCCGCGCCGGAGGGGCGCGGAAAGACATCGGGCGAGTCGGCGATGAGTTGCTCGAAGGAATGCCATCCGGGGCGTTCGGCACCGATGGATGCTTTGATGGTGAGCATACCTCCGGTGGCGGCCTGGGCCTGGTCGAGATCATCCATCAGTCGTGCATCATTTACACAAACGGCCATTTTGAGTTGTGATTTTTCGATGCGGTAAATTAGGTCCTTCGCGGTCAGCATGTGGGTGGCCGGTACGGCGGCGGCGCCGATGCGGTGGAGCGCGAGCAGGCAAATCCAAAACTGATAATGCCCTTTCATGATCAGCATCACATTGTCGCCTTTTCTGATGCCGAGTTGCTGGAAGGCGTTGGCGGCCTTTCGGCTTTCGCAGCTCAGGTCGGCAAAGGTGAAGAGGCGGTCGTGTCCGTGATCATCACACCAGACCAACGCGCGTTTTTCCGGTTGCTCGGTGGCGTAGACATCCACCACGTCGAATGCAAAATTAAAATCGGGCGGCGTGTTGATTTTAAAGTGATCGAAGAAGTCCTCGTAGGAGGAGAATTCTGTTCGATCCAGAAAACGAGACATTAGATTCATGGGGCTCCCGTAACGATAAAGATTAAAGGATGACCGCCAGGAAGCGGGCGGGTTGGTTATCGAGCGCGCACATGGCATGCGGACAGGCCGAGTCGAAATAAATGCTGTCGCCCGGTTCGAGGTCGATTTCTTGGTCGCGGATATAGAGGCGCAGGCGGCCTTCGAGCAGATAATTGAATTCCTGGCCGGGGTGGGCGTTTTTTGTAGGCGTCTCGCCGTCGGGTTTGGGGTCCACCGTGACGAGAAAGGGCTCCGCTTTGGCGTGGATGAAGTTGGCCGCCAAGTTTTGGTAGCGATAGGCCTTGCGGCGCTCGACGCTGACGCCTTTGTCCCGCCGGGTGACCGAATAGAAGTGCATCCGGGGTTCTTCGCCGGTGAGGAGCAGTCCCATGTCCACGTTGAATATCGAGGCCAGTTCAAGAAGGCGGCTGGCAGGAATATCCGCATCGCCCGATTCATATTGGCTGTACTCAGCGGCGAAGATGCCAAGGCGCTCGGACACCTCTTCGACACGCAGGTCTGACAACTCGCGCATCTCGCGAATCCGACTGGCTATTTCTTTGATTTTTTCCTGCATAACTCAGCCCTTCTGTTTTCAGCTAAAGAGGGGAGCATACTAAACCAATCCGCCTCCTAGTTTCCAGTGATTATTCACCTGTTTTTCCGGCAGGAACAATTACGTGAAGAGGTTTTCCGGGAAAGCATGTAGTTGCCTAGCAGGCTGTCGGGCTTTAGGCCCGACAGCCTGCTAGTAAACAAAAGCGAGTACGCTGTTGTGTCTTGGCCTCATCGAATGGGACAGCTATACTGAGCGCGCAGCTTCTTCATAAAGCAATCTGTCCTGATGTACTGGAGCACGTCGCAACGATCAGAGTTGATCTGCGTGATCGGGTTTTAAACACCTAAAGTCCCGACGGATTACTGGATGGAGCCCTGCTGCGGTCAGCGCAGCACCACGCCCACGCGGGCATACCAAGTATCGTCCACATCCGATTTCATCATGGAATCGTCGTCCTCATTTTCTATTTCATAATTCCGGTCAAACTCCATGCCGCCAGCTATATGAAACCAAAGCAACTCGGTCAGTTGTACCTCGATACCACACCCCGTGCGCCAGCCCTCGGTCTTAAATGAATGGCGTTCATGATCTTGAGTTTTATCATAGGTGTTCCACTTTCCTCCCGCAGGCAGCAGATGGGCGAAGAGCAACAGCCCTTTCGTGGGCGCCCACAAAACGATTGGCTCGGGGAAGATGAGCTGCAGGCTCAGATTCGGCGAAGGGTCCCAGCGAACCCCGCCCATCGGATAAATTTCATCATCACCCAGTGCTGTGTCATACGCCGCGCCGCCCACCAATTGAATGGTTTTGGTGCATTGCCAATAGGCCGCCGCGCTGGAAAAGAACTTAAAATCCTCGCGCCCAATCTTGCGAAAATCGGTGTATAAACCCGGTGCCCCAAACACCATGAATTCCCAATTTTGGATGCCCGAATAGGCCGCCCCCAGTTGCAAAGCCACATCGTACACATCCACCTCATCCAAGTCGCGCACATGATCAAACTCATAGCGGTACCAATCCAATTGAGGCCCCGCAAAATACTGCCAATTCTCTGTTTGATACACAGGGAAGGGGAGCAACACGGAGACTTCTGTGGCACTCGCGGAAGGCTTGTCCGAGGGATTGTCGGGGTCCTTGAAATCAGCCTTGCCGGAATGCGTAAACATGCCCCAGCCGGCAATCTCGCCAATCACCGTAGGCACGGCCTCGCCATCTGCCCGCGCACGCGCATCCAAACCAAGCACAACGCTTGACCATCCCATAACCGCCAAAAACAACCCTGTCGTCATCACAAAACGCATACGCATATGAACTCCCTCCGCAGTTGCACGATAATAAATAGCTTTTTAGCCCTGTGGCTCTATAGGCACGTCATCTGCTTCACTCCATACAATTGTGCAGGTTAGATATGGGAGGGGTGGGTGTCAATCTGAAAGAATAGGGCGTTGGCTCCCAAGCCCCACCGGGGTGCTTGGGATGTTGGAGAATCAGAAACCCAGGGTCTCCCGACTCTGGGCTATACGCCTTCACCCCATCCGGGGTGATAACTTGCGCGGACTTTTGTCGGTGGCACCAACGCATGGAAAAAAGTCAGTTCTCCCGGTAGTAGAGGCGTACGGTGGCCCAACTGGTACGGGCTGGATTGAACCCTTCAAAAAACAGGGTGTTAAAGCCGTCGGTGGGAAGTTGTTCGTTTTCTTTGGTGTGATTCTTTTCGCGCTGCGGGGCGTTCCAGTCGAAGCGGGTGCGTGCGAGATGACGGAAAAAGTAGTCGGGCTTTTTTTCACTTTCGAGGAGCAGGATGGCGCAGGGGCCGGGGGTGTTCATGCCTTCGAGCATGACTTCATCGGGGTCGGGGCGGAAGTTCCATCGTCGGTGACTGTAGAAGACCACGCCGGGCTCGTTGAATCCGGTGGCGTAGAGTCGGGTTTCTTCGGGTAGGAGTTTGACGAAGGCCCCGACTTTTTCGGTGACGGAGGCGTTGCGGAGGGTTCGGCCTGTGAGGGTCAGGGCTAGGGCGAGGAGGAGGGTGCCGTAGATCAGAAGGGCGTGTTTTCCTCGCTTCGGTGTGAGGCCCATGACGATGAGTCCGGCGAGCCCGAGGGATGCGGCAAGGAGCAGGTGACGAATGGGGAGGTAGACCGGCTCAAAGGGATAGAGGAGGGCAAAGAGAAAAATCACGGAGGCTAGGATGGTGGGAACAAGTAGGACGGTGCGGAACCAGCGGTGCGTCCAGCGTGGGAAGTGGTTTTCTCCTTCGGCGAGTTGTCCGAGGAGAAGAAAGAGGGCTGCGAAGGCGGGCATGACGTAGTGAGGAAGCTGGGTGAAGTAGAAGGAGAAGAAAAGGTAGGTGGAAAGGGCCCAGGAGCAGAGGTAGGCGTTGTGGGCGTTCCAGTGTTTGCGCAGATGGGCAAAGGCGAATCCGGCACAGGCTATCCACGGGAAGAGACTGATGAAGGCGGAAAGAAGATAATAGAAAAAGAAGTGACCGAATCCGGCCATGGTGCTGAATCCGCGTTCCATGACGTGTTCGCCCATGCCTTTCTGCCAGAAGAGGCCTTGGGTTTTGATCAGGGCAGGGATTCCCCAGATTCCGACGATGGCGAGGGCGATGGCGAGACCGTCGGGGAGTTGGAGGTGACGCCAGGGGAGTTTGCGGCGTCCGAGAAGAAAGCGGTAGAGGAGGAGGCTCAGCAGGGGAATCAACCAGGCCACGGGGCCTTTGGCCAGAAACCCGAAGCCCAAGGAAAGGTAGAGCATGAAGAACCAGCCGCCATAGCGCCGGGGGGGCGTCTCGGCGTGAAGCAGTTCGTAGAGCGCCCACATGGAGAGGGCGACGCAGAGGACCATGGGCATATCGGCGACGGCGCTGCGCCCATGCATGATCATCTGGGCGCAGGAGACGATTCCGATGCCGGCAAAAAGTCCGGTGCGCGATGAGAACCAGCGTTGCCCCATGAGAAAGACCACCCAGCCAAGCAGGATGGTGAAAAGGATCGAATGGAGGCGAGCGCCCAGCTCGGGCGTGAGGGAGGGCAGGTGTTTGGTCAGAAGAAGGCCGGGCGTCATAAGCCAGTAGGTCAGCACGGGTTTGTCAAAACGATAGTCGCCGTTGAAGTAGGGTACGAACCATTCGCCGCCCTCGATCATTTCGCGTGTGGCCTCGGTGAATCGGGGTTCATCGCGATCGATCAGCGGAATGGCTCCGGTGCCCGGCAGTAGGAGGAGCAGGGCAAGTGCGGCAATGATCAGGAGTCCGAAACGGCGTGCAAAGCCGTTGTTCGGCGGCATTTTGCCCAATAAAAATACAGGATGATCCGCCATGATATTCCTTTATGAAGAATCTGTGTGTTCAGTATATCGGTCCAATTCGATGAGGCCAAGGCACAACAGCGTACCCGCTGTTGTTTACCAGCAGGATGGCGGGCCAAAAGCCTGACAGCCTGCTGGGCGCCAAGATATAAAATGCGAAATAATACGCAAACACTATTGATAGATTTCCTGTGCGCGGGTATCGTTCGCCCTGTTATCTGTGAAAAAAATACCAAATGGTTTGGAATGCAGAAAGAAATCAAACTCACCATCACCAAAGAGCTGAAGGAACTCATTTACGTGAAAGCGGAAGTGACCCGGTTTCTGGATGTAAATTATATTTCCACCTCAATTTCTTATCGGGCCAGCTTGGTGCTGGAAGAGGTGCTTTCAAGCGTGATTTGTCAAGTGGATGACAAGGAAAAGAAACATGCGATCCGTATGTTTATCACTCTGCGGGGCCGGGAAATTGTTCTAGACATCTCCTGGCATGGCACGGCCTACAATCCCATCCTTCCCATCCAATCGGAAGAAGAGGCGCTGGAGGACTTGGAAGAACAGCAATTGGGTGCGCACGTCGTGCGCAAGCTGACCAAATCAGCTCATTACTTTCGTCGCCGGGAGACGGACGAGAATCAACTGGTCATTACGATGCGGTCAGGACTTCACTGAGTGACATGAGAATCCTACTTGTCGCCCCTCAGCCATTTTATCAGGAACGGGGAACGCCGATTGCCGTTCGCTGGGTTGCGGAGACGCTGTGTCGTGCGGGTAATCGGGTGGACCTGCTTTGCTTTCCGGGCGGTAGGGATGTGGAAGAGGCTGGACTTCGAATCATTCGTTGTCATGCTCCGCGCTGGATCGGCGAAATTCCCATTGGTTTTTCCTGGAAGAAACTGATTTGTGATTTTTTTCTGGCGCTGCGTATGCGTTCGCTGCTTCGTGCGGAACGGTATGATGTGGTGCATGCGGTAGAAGAGGCGGTCTTTCCGGCCATTCTCCTGCGCGCGCGAAATCAGAAGCTCGTGTACGACATGGATTCCTCGATGCCGGACCAGTTGATGGAGAAGTGGCGGGGTCTTCGTCTGTTGGCACCTCTTTTCTCGCGTTTCGAAGGGTGGGCGGTACGTTCGGCGGATTTGATTCTGCCGGTGTGCGACTATTTGCGGGAGAAGGTCGAGGCGTATCAGCCGCGAGGCAGAGTATGCGTGCTGCACGACCGTGCGATGGAGAGCGAAGGGGCGGATGCACCGATTGAGAATCTGCGTGCTCTGCTGAAGGTGATGGGGCCGCTTTTTCTGTATGTGGGCAATCTGGAGCATTATCAGGGGATGGATTTGCTGCTTGCGGCATTCGCACATCTCTCCACGGAGTATCCGTGGCATCTGGCGGTGATCGGTGGACGGGAACGAGATGTGAAGCATTACCGAAGCGAGGCAGAACGGCTCGATCTGCGTGACCGCGTGACATTCACCGGGCCGCGTCCGGTGGGCCGGTTGCAGCAATATCTGGCCCAAGCGGATGTGCTGCTCTCTCCGCGCATCAAGGGAGGAAACACCCCGCTCAAAATCTACTCTTATATGCTGGCTGGGAAACCTATCGTGGCCACGGATATTCCGTCGCACACGCAGGTGCTGAATGCGGAATGCGCCGTCCTTACCGCTGCGGAACCCGAGGCCTGGACGGATGCACTGGAAAACCTGCTTCGACACCCGAAAAAAGGGGCGTTGCTCGGGGAGCAGGCCTGCCTGCTTGCGCTGAAACGTCACTCGCGAAAAGCCTACGAAAATACCCTTTTATCAGCCTATTCATTTGATATGTTCATTGATCTTTCAGAGGAATCAGCGGAATGAATGAGAACAGATTGAAAACCTTGGCCGATCAGTCGTTTGACGTATTGGTGATTGGTGGAGGCATCCATGGGGCAACCGCCTCGTGGGCCTTGGCCCGTCAGGGGTACTCCGTCGCGCTGGTGGAGCAGGGCGATTACGGCGGAGCGGCTTCGGCTAACAGTCAGAAAATTATTCACGGCGGGTTGCGTTATTTACAGCAGTTGGACCTGCTCCGAATGCGCGACTCCATTACGGCCCGCAGAATGAGCCTGACTCATCTGCCGCACCTGACGCATCCGGCCCGCTTCCTCGTACCCACTTCCGGTTTTTTTCTGCGGAGCAAGGCGGCCTTGCTGGCGGCGATGATGGCGAACGATGTGATCAGCTTTGACCGCAACTTCGGGGTGGACCCTTCGCGTCACCTGCCGCATGGGTCACTCAAAGGACGCGACTTTCTTCACGAGGTGGCCGAAGGACTGAGCGCACTCGGAACCGGCGCGGGTGTGTGGCACGATGGCTTCGCGGAAAATACGGAACGCTTCACGCTCGCCTTTCTAATGACCGCGCAGCGTCTCGGTGCCGTGACGTGCAATTATGCCAAGGCATCGCGACTGATTCTGGATGGTTCGCGCATCATCGGGGCCGAGGTGCGTGATGCGCTGACCGGTGGGCAGGTCGAGGTGCGTGCGCGTGTAACGATCAATGCCACCGGAGGTTGGTTGAATGAACTGCTGCCGGGTTGTTTCGGATCGATGAATCACAACTGGCCCTGGACGCGGGCCTATAATATTCTCGTGCGGCGGCGTTATTTCGGTTCCTACGGCGTGGGGTTAGAGTCCATCACGGAGTATCTGGATGCCGATGCGGTGCTCCAGCGGGGCAAGCGGAATTACTTTTTTGCGCCGTGGCGCGAGGGTACGATCATTGGAACCATGTACGCTCCCTTCCGAGGCGCTCCGGGCACGTGTGGATTGACGACGGAGGAAATTCAGGCGTATCTGGATGAGATTAATGCAATGTATCCACCCGCAGAATTGGCGTTGAACGATGTGACGTTTGCCCACGCGGGTATCCTGCCGGCGCGTCCTTCACGCACGATGGCACATCCCTCGGATCCAGCCAAGGACACCGAGCTGCTGGACTACCGTCAACTGGCTGGCATCGACGGCATGTTGCTGATCAAGGGCGTAAAATACACCACGGGCATTCAGGTGGCGGGAAAGGTGGCGCGGCGGGTAGCGCGTATGCTGGGCAGGCCGTATCAGCCGGGAAAAAATCTGAGGGTGGATGGCGGAGAAGACCTGGTGACGCCAGGCTGGATCGATGCGCGGCTCGAGGGGCTGACGTTTGATGATCGCGTGCTGGATTATCATGCGCAGCAATATGGCACGCAGGCCCTCGATGTACTCGGGCTCTGTTCGGAAAATCCGGACTGGGCCGAACGACTGAACAAAGCCGACGCCGTGCTTGGCGCGGACGTGATTTTCGCGGTGCGGAACGAACAGGCCTGCCGCTTAACGGATGTGGTTTTTCGTCGAACCGGCCTCGGCTCTTTCCGCTATCCCGGGCACGAGGCGGTCGCCGCCGCAGCGGCGCTGATGGCCACTGAATTGGGATGGGATGCAGAACAAACGGAAGAAGAAATCCGGGGCGTCGAGGAGGAGTATCGTCGCCTCGGCGTGGAGCATGTGCTGTCATGAATATACGAAGATGCTTAACGGTTGGACTGCTGATGGCCTGCGCCGCCTGGATCATGCCCGGAGTGAGCGCGGAAATACTCTCGGTTCGTCCCGGCGACGAAGCAGACGCGGGAAAGCTGGGCTATGGTTGGAGTTATCCGGAACGCCTGAGTGACGGCTCGACCTTTCGCTGGATTGAAAAGCGGGAAGGGGAGATGAGTATCCCAATCACCGAGCCGATGGATTATCAACTGGCGGTGGAGGTCATGCCGCTGGTGGTCCATGCGCGCAGACAGGGCTTCGGCGTCTATGTGAACAATCAGTTTGTACGGGAATGGGAACTGGAAAATCTTGGGCGCTTCCAATGGTTCGAGACCAGACTGCCGAAAAAATTATTTCGCCAAGGAACCAATGCAATCATTCTCCGCGCAGGTTACAAGGACTCGCCCGATGCCGATCCGCGCGTCCTCAGCTTGGCCGTGAAACAGGTGATATTGACCAGCCATGAATGAAACAAAAACAAACCACGAGCGGCTTGGCCTCATAGCGGGGCGCGGAATGTATCCAATCATTCTGGCGCAGTCGGCCCGTGTGCAGGGGATCGAGCGGGTCGAGGTGATTGCGTTCAAGGGCGAAACATCGCGGGCGATCGAGGCGTATGCCGATGCCACTCACTGGTTGCGTGTCGGGCAGTTAGAGAAACTATTGAATCTAGTGAAGGCGAACGGCCTTTCGCAGGTGGTGATGGCAGGCCAGATAGCGCCGCGCAATCTGTTTCACGCCAGACTGGATAAAAAAATGCTCGGCATTTTGCGCTCACTGCCCGCATGGAATGCGCACACGATCTTTGGCGCGGTGGCGGAAGAGCTGCGCGGTGTGGGTGCGGAACTCATGCCGGCAGGGCTTTACATGCAAAGCGCGATGCCCGCTCCCGGCGTGTTGACGGTACGTGGGCCGACCTCTTCCGAAGAAAAAGATATTGCGCTTGGACTGCAAATTGCACGCTGGTCAAGTCATCACGAAGTAGGTCAGACCGTGGTGGTGAAAAACGGGGTGGTTCTGGCGGTGGAAGCCCTTGAAGGAACCGATAAAGCCATCCTGCGCGCCGGACGGCTCGGTGGGCGCGGCTTGGTGGTGGTGAAGCTGGCCAAGCCTGGGCATGATATGCGCTTTGATATCCCGGTGGTCGGGATGAAGACCCTGAAGATACTGAAACGGGCGGGTGCCACGGCGCTGGCACTCGAGGCCGGACGTTCCATCGTGCTCGAAACAGAGCGCGTGGTTCAACAGGCCGACCGACAAAACCTCGCCATACGAATTTTCAACAAGGAGGAAGTGAACCGTCATGACGATCAACCGAAAGATTAAAGTAGGCGTGGCCGGGGTTGGCGCGCTTGGGCAGCATCACGCACGAATTTACACCGAGCTTGATCAGGCGGAAATGGTTGGCGTGTACGACGTGGATGCCGCTGCCGCGCAGGTGGTGGCCGATCGGCATGGGCTGAAGGTTTTCCAATCATTGGAAGAATTTTCCAAGGCCGTGGAAGCGGCCAGTGTGGTGGTGCCGACGGACCTGCATCGGGAAGTCGCGGGCTACCTGCTGGAGCGTGGCATTCATCTGCTGGTGGAAAAACCGATTGCTGCCACCACGCAGGAGGCGGAGGAGCTGGTGGCGCTTGCCCAGAAAGAGGATTGCATTCTGCAGGTGGGGCATGTGGAGCGGTTTAATCCGGTCATGCAGTTTCTGGAGGAACAGACCGGCGTGCCCAAATTCATTGAGGCGCACCGCTTGGCATCGTATCCGCCGCCACGCGAGGGGCGAGCGCCTCGTGGCACCGAGGTGAGCGTGGTGCTGGACCTGATGATCCACGATCTCGAGGCAATTCTGCATTTGGTGCATTCGCCGGTGAAAGAGATACGCGCGGTGGGAGTGCCGGTGTTGAGTTCCACCGAGGACATCGCCAACGTGCGCTTGGCGTTTGTCAACGGTTGCGTGGCGAATATCACGGCCAGCCGGATCAGCCCGGAGCGCATGCGCAAGATACGCCTTTTCTACGAAGACGCCTACGTCTCGCTCGATTATCAAAATCAGGCGGGCGAGATGTATCGCAAAACGGCGGAGGGCATCGTTCCGTGTGAGGTGCCGATTGAAAAAGGCGAGCCGCTGGCGCTGGAATTGGGTGCCTTTGTGGACGCAGTGAGCCATCATGATGAACCGGTGGTGTCCGGTGAACATGCCGCCGAAGCGCTGAAACTGGCGGTGGCCGTCATCGGGGTGATTCAGCAGGGCGGTTCATGAAGAAGAGTCTAATGATTGTGGCCGGAGAAGTTTCCGGCGATATGCTGGCCGCGCGCTTGGTGTCGGCTTTGAAGGAGCAGGCCCCGGAGGTGGAGTGCTGGGGGATTGGCGGGCCGCGTCTGCGTGCCTGCGGGATGCAGACCTATTACGACGTGCGCGAGATGGCGGTCATGGGGCTGTCCGAAGTGTTGCGCCGCTACTTTTTTTTCCGACGTGTATTTTATGAAATGATTCGGTTGGCGGAGGAGAAAAAGCCGGACGCGGTGTTGTTGGTGGATTATCCCGGCTTCAATGTGCGCCTGGCGGAGCAACTGCATCGGCGCGGGATCAAAACGTTGTATTACATTTCGCCTCAGGTATGGGCATGGCATCGTTCGCGCATCCCGAAACTGGCGGCCATTTTGGACCGTCTGATGGTGATTTTTCCGTTCGAGGTGGACGTGTTTTCTGGCACAGGGCTCGCAGTTGACTTTGTGGGGCATCCGTTGGTGGTAGAGGCGGAAAAAGCACGGAGGGAACCCCTTCTGGAGCTTCCCTGGACGAGTGGGCGGCGGGTGGCGTTGCTTCCGGGGAGCCGTCGCCATGAAGTGAGCCGTATCCTGCCGTGCCTGCTCGAAGCGGCGGTGCTTTTGGAGAAGCAAAATCCAGATGTGTGCTTTATTTTGGCTGCCCCCTCGGAAGAAATTAGGGACGTGGCGGAACAGGTGATGGCGCGTCAGACCGTTCGACCAGCGCAGGTCGCCATTGTGGTGGATCAGACTCGCCAGGTATTGCGCCAGGCCCGCGCCGCAATGGTGGCCTCCGGCACGGCTACGATTGAGGCGACGCTGCAGCACTGCCCGATGATTGTGGTGTATAAAACCGCCTGGCCGACCTATCTGATGGCGCGGTGGCTGGTTCGCGGCGTGAAACACATCGGCATGGTCAACGTGGTCGCCGGACGATTGGTGTGCCCTGAATTTATCCAACATCAGGCACAACCCGAAGCCATGGCCGCTCAGATGATCCCGCTCCTCGATGATTCGCCTGAACGTGCGGCTATGCTGAACGGTTTGAATGAGGTGTGCGATGCGCTAAGCGTTTCAGGACACTCCTCGCAGGCCGCTGAGCTTGTGTTGAGGGAATTGACAGCAGATAGACCGTAGTTTTTGCAATCCATTTCCGGACTATCGAATGGATGCATGGCTTACAGCAAACGTAGTTTGCATAAAGCAATCCGTCCTGTCGGCCAGGAGTAGGTCATACCCGTCATCGCGGACAGCATCTATCGGGTAGGTCTGCATCTAAAAGCCGACGGATTGCTGGTGTCAGGATGATTTCGACGGGGAGTGTGTCGAAGGTTATCCGCTCTGAAGTGTTGTTTTCCAGTGTTTCGCCGTTGATGGTCAGCGTGCCGCCTGGCGGAAACTCGGGGCGCACAAGGACGAATCCTTTCGGAGGTTTGGCATCTCCATCGAAGCGTACGTGCAGAACGCCGTCCGGCGTCATTTGCCATTTCCCGGAGAGGGTTCCGTACCAGGTGGGGAATTTCTCAAACTTAACGGGTTCTCCATCAGCCAGCCAGGCAGAATCGATTCCTGCGCCTAGGATCAGCTTTTCGTTTTCCTCGTAAAGGAACAGATTGCGCACGCCGTGCATATATTCGGCGCAGACCCAGGTATGCGGCATGTCGCCGATATAGCACGGGTAGCGTTCATCGCTGTGGGCGACTTCCGCGAAGTGTCTCCAAGCGGAGGGCCGCATATGTTTCAGTTGAAAACGCAGGAGCGTCAGGGCTTCACTCTTGCGGCCCATCCGAAGCAGTGCGCCGATGTTACGCATTTCATAAGGTGTGAAACGATAGGTGGCGCCGGGCTTGAGCCGGTTGGAAATATCGTCGAAGAGGCGGTCGTAGGTGACGTTCAGTTTGTCGGATGGAAGGTCGTGCAGGAGGTCGCAGTAGATGACGGCGGCCGCCGTTGAGGTGGGGTCGAGATCGGCCAATTCCACGCATCCGGGCATATAGTCGATGTGGCGTTTCTCTCCGATACGCTGGATGGAGCCCAGCACGCAGGTTTTAAAGTCATCCCGCTCGCGCTTCATCCAGTCCAGCAGATCATCCCGGTTGAGGATGGCGGCCATTTCCATGCCGTCTTCCCAGCCCTTGATGCCCCAGAAGTCATCCCAGAACGAGTGCTTCAAGTCATATCCTTCGTGGCTGGTCGATTCGGGAAGCAGTCCGTAATAGAGGTGTTTTTCGGAGGTTTCATCGCGGTATTCTTCGGTCAGACGCTGGGCACGGAGTGTTTCCAGAAAATGAAGAGCCTTCAGGACATGGGGAAACATGGTCTGCAGGAAAGAGCGGTCTTTTGTGAAGCGGTAATACTGTATAACGAGCCAGATAAATTCGCCCTGGCTGTCGTATTCAACCAGTCCCTTTTCCTTTTCTTCCCAGAGCGGGTCCTCGGCTTTGGTATCGATGATGGGCGGTATTTCGCCGCTCTCGAGTTGGTAGGGGGCGTACCATTCGATGAAGTCGCGCGCGGCTTGGGTATGACCTGCTTCGAGAAGGGCGATGGCGGCTATGGACCCGTCGCGCATCCATGACTTGTCATATGAGCGGGAGCCGGGTTGCAGTGCGGGTCCATTCTGTGTGATCAGGTTGTAGGCAATGCCCGCGAAAAAGGCTTCGGAAAGTCCGGGTTCAGGGACGACCAATCCCACGCGGTGGACTTCTTTGCGCCATTGGTCGGCTACTTGGCTCCGTCGGCGCGCATAGTCCTCCGCTGGCGAGTCGGGATTGAGCAGCTCGGGCGTTGCGGCATGATGAAGTGGGAAGGTCATATACGTGTGGGTGGAAGCGCCGGGTTCCAGAACGAAGTTAAAGAGAAGCGCTCCGGCTGCGAATCCGTCGGGCTCTTCGAATGCCTGCAATGTGTTTTGATTTGCATTGGCGGCGGCACGGACTATGCCGCCGATGTCACCGTTTTCGTTGTTGAAGCAGATGGAGTCCGGCGGCGGCGTGCAGATCAGCAGGTTGGTTCCATTCACGGTGAGGGTGTTGTTGGAAAAGGCCATGCTGCGTATCGGGGAGAATCCGCCGCCGCCCTGCCAAGGTGGATAGATCTGATAGGGTTCAACAAGCAGCAGCAGTTTTCCAACTAGGGGTTGGCTGCTTTTGTTGGTCAGCGTGTATTGAGCAAAGGCGGAGGCGTTGCCCGGTTCGCCCTCAGCAAACAGATTGACCCGCAAAGAGAACAACTCATGCTCCCAGATGACGGATGGAAGCGGCAGGGACCCGTCCAGCAGTTCTTGGCGAATGGTTACGTTATTGCGCGTGATGAGCGCATCATGAAGCGATACGACGGGCAGCACGGACGGCCCCCGTTTTAGTGGTTCGATGGAGCCGTCTTCGCAGAGGAGGGCCGCTTGGTCGTCGTGTTCGATGCCGACGAGTGTCCAGTAGGCCTGCTGGTCAAACAGCCAGCGCGGTGTGTACCCACGATCCGGACTGTTTGTTTTGCGCACCGGTGTATCGGGCGGCAGAGGAACAATCTCCATGTTGGAAAGAAGCATTTCGCCGACATAACCAGCGCCGGACACGCCGAATTCAAGGGTTTTCAGTTCTTTCAGGTTGGCGTCGGCATCGGGTCCCCACACGCGTATGAGTTCGGTTTGGTCAATCACCAGGTCCTGCCAAAGTCCAACCGAACCGAAGCGATACCATTTTTTCATAAACGTGTTACCGCGCTGATCAATCAGTTTAAATTCGACATGATTTTGCGGCTCGCTAAATCGAAGGCGTACGCGCAGTTCGAATCGCTCGGGCAGTGTCAGATGCATTTCGTGTGCGGCGAGTGCGAAAGAGTGTGTTTTGCCGGTGTTGTAATTCAGGCGAAACAACGGCTCTGCGCCGGGCTCATCGCCGGATGAAAGCGTCAGAACGGCACCCTGGCCGACGTGGGTGGTCCATCCTGCGGGTACGGTCTGCGGATTCATTAGTCGGATCGCGTTTGTGTTGGCCTGACCTTGATGGATGCTTGTCTCGTTATTCATCCCGGTGCCCTCCATGGTAAGAATATTCAATAACAGTAGGCACGGGAGAATGAAGCGTTCGGCATATATGGTGAACGGTCGCCTTTCGGTTCGGTCAGTTCTCATAGCGCGCTCCTTTCTTCGTGCACGGTTTTTTGATCGCCCCCATCTTCCTTTGGCGGGCGGGTGAGATGCAACTTCATTTGGAACGTAATGTTTGTTGCAATGGGAAAAGGGGACGCATCCCACCGGGTGGTCAATCTGGAAACAGAGCTGGTTTTGAGTACTTCTGCTGGACATCGTTCAGGAGCATAGTGAACCGTTCCCGCAAAAACCGACCTGGAAATTGGGGCACGACAAACTTGACATCGCCCGGTGTCGGGAGTTGAATAGACAACGATTTATTCAAAGGGCTGTGGTGGTGCGGAGCTAGTTATGAAAACCCCAAGGAGATGAAGACATGCAGAGAATATCGGAACTAATGCTGGTTGTCATACTGCTTCTCACACAGAGCTATGCATGGGGCGAGGAGCCTCGCGAGGTTCAGATGGCGCGTATGCAGTATAATCGTGAGATCACGCCAGCTACCGAGCGTTACGTCAACAATCTCATGTTGATCAAGCGGCGATGCGTTCAGAAAAACGACCATATCGGTGCCGAGGCGGTCGATCAAGAGGTCGCAACGGTTAAAGGCCATATCGACCGGGAGGGTCCGGTTGTAGAAAAAAAGGATGACGCGAAAAACGAGTCCGTTGTGGGAAGATCATTTCTGTTTTATCCCCCGGATAAAAAATGGCTCAAGGTGCTGTATTTCCGACCCGACGGGCTGATTATCGGTGCCAATAATCCCAATGAAACCAGTTGGGAGCAGCGTGGAGCTAATTTGCTGCTGCTGGACTTGAAGGGTCAGATTTCGGGCACCTACAAATATGTGAAGCAAAAAAATGGCAAGCTCTACTTTGAACATGGATCCAACGGAGAGATCTATGTTGTTCTCGAAGAAGCTAAACCCTGATGATTCTTCTGCGATCCGCCGGATGCCTGTGCTTTGTAGTTGAAGAAGATATTTTCCATATGACGGGCAAATGCCCAACGATTCGCTGAAAAGGGGTTTTGTTTCCAGATCATTATGTTGACATGCGGGCCCGGATGCCTACATTCCTCTCGCATGAAAAGATTACCCCCCTGGATTCGTATGGACCTTCGCACAGACCAACACTTTGCGGAGGTTTCGCATGTATTGCGTGAAAAAGGACTGCACACTGTTTGCAAGAGTGCGAAATGCCCCAACCGTCACACCTGCTGGAATGCCGGAACAGCCACCTTCATGATTTTAGGCGACACCTGCACCAGAAACTGTCGTTTCTGCGGCATACGAAGCGGAATGCCGGAGAAACTGGATGCGCGGGAACCGCAACGCGTGGCCGAAGCGTTGGCGATCATGAACCTACGCTATGCCGTGGTGACCAGCGTGACGCGCGACGATCTTCCCGATGGTGGTGCACACCATTTCGCGGAGGTCATTCGGGCTCTGCGGGCCGTGCCCGGTTTGATCGGTGTGGAAGTGCTCACGCCGGATTTCAATGGTTTGGAGGCGTCGCTTTCCACCGTGGCCGAGGCGGGGCCGGATGTGTTCAATCACAATCTTGAAACCGTTCGTCGGTTGCAGCAGGAAATCCGCCCACAGGCGTCGTATCGCTGTTCGCTGGACGTGCTGCATCGCATGGCGGAGCGCGGCACTATGTTGGTAAAATCAGGACTCATGGTCGGACTGGGTGAAACGGATGACGAGGTGATTGAAGCGATCCACGATCTAGCATCGGTCGGTTGCCGCATACTCACGGTGGGGCAGTATCTGGCCCCGGAGAGACATCACTATCCGGTTCACCGTTACGTTTCGCCGGACGTTTTCGATTTGTATCGCGAAGAGGCGCTGAAGGCAGGCATTCGTGCGGTGGCCTCTGCGCCGTTGGTTCGTTCTTCCTATCGGGCGGCTGAACTGATGATGCAGGCCGAAGGATGAGCGCCTACCTGCTCTACCGTTGCGGTGCCGCATTCATTCGGGCCGTTCCGCGTCCGTTTGCCTACTGGATGGGCCTGCGGGCAGCGGATCGGCGCTATGCGCGCAATGGACCGGATCGACACGCGGTCGTCTCCAACCTGCGTCAGATATACCGCGCCAAAGGCATAGAGCCCAGTCGTGACGTGTTGGAAGGCGTCGCACGGAAGACCTTTCAGCATTTCGGAAAGTATATTGCTGATTTCATTCGCTACACCCGATTGAAACCACGCGATATGGACCGCCTCTTCAGTGCTGAACATATGGATTATCTGCACGAATGCCGGGGCAACGGAAGGGGCACCATTCTGGCCACCGCGCATTTCGGAAACTGGGAACTCGGCGGGGCGGTGATCACCGCCAAAGGCTACCATGTACACACCGTATTCATGCCCGAAGAAATGCAGGAACGAAACCGCTTCTTTCTCGAAATACGCCGCCAACGCGGATTCAGCCTCAAACCCTACGGCCATGCTGCCAAGGATATGCTGCGCCTACTTCGCCAGGGAGAAATGGTGACCCTGCTTGCCGATCGCGACTTTTCCAACCGGGATGACCGCATCCCTTTCTTCGGAAAGCCCGCCCGCTTACCACGTGGCCCTGCCGCACTTTCCATGAAAACCGGCGCGCCGATTTTGCCCGGATTTCTGTTGCGTCAGGTGGATGATACGTTTTTAATGCGAGCTCATAAGCCGCTGGACCCGCTGGAAATCGGCGACGAATACGAGATGCGGTGCGAGCTTGGGCGTGTGCTGGAGAAAGAGATCGGGGAGAATCCCCATCAATGGTTTATTTTTCACGACTTCTGGAATCATAACGGGCAAACGGAGTCCATATGAATAAGAAACAGGTGACGGGATGTGATTTTTGTGTAGTGATTCCTGCATATCAGGAAGAGCCGCGCATTGGCAACGTGGTGCGCGAGGTGAAAAAATACTGTTCGCGCATCCTAGTGGTGGACGATGGCTCAAAAGATGCCACCGCACAGGTTGCACGCGACGCCGGGGCTACCGTGATTTCACTGCCCGAAAACCGAGGCAAGGGCGCGGCACTCAATGTGGGCTATCAAGCCGCACGCGATCAGAAGGCCGAATTTCTTATTGCCTTGGATGCGGATGGACAGCACGACCCGGCAGAGATTCCAAAATTCGTCGAAGCGTATAGGCGCACCGGCATTCCGGTGTTGATTGGAAACCGCATGGCGGATGTGGAGGGAATGCCGCTGGTGCGCAAACTCACCAACCGCGTAATGAGCTGGATGCTCAGCAGCACCATGGGACAATACGTGCCGGACACCCAATGCGGTTACCGACTCTTCCGCTGCGACGTGATTCCCTTTCTTTCCTCCAAATCACAGCGCTTTGCTGCTGAATCGGAAGTCCTCCTGCGCGTGGCCGAACGTGGCATACGCATCGATGCCGTGCGCATCAAAACGATCTACGATTCACACCAGAGCAAGATCAACCCCCTGCTCGATACCGTGCGTTTCTTCCGTATGCTCTATCTCTTCCGCAAGCAGCACCGCGAGCGCGAGAAACTGCGCGACAAGCAGCACCTTTAGCAGCCTGTCGGGCTTTAGGCCCGACATCCTGCCAAAGCGGGTTCTCCGCAACCCAATTGACGTTGGTTGATTCTGCAATGGCCTGATTCCCGGTTGATCGCAGGGTACCAACCCGCTTTGCTTAAAATCGCTATCTCGATTTGGAAGATCAGACGGCGAATACGCAAAAAACCCCGCGAATTTCTGGAGGTGCCTTATTCCTTACGGCTTCCATTCGTTGCTCTCTTCAGTCGTTGGAAAATTATTTTTTTACATGGAGCGCGAGGGTCCACGCGAGCCGCAGTGGTGGTACCGATTGGCTGTTTTTAATCAGGGGGTAATGGTCAGGCAGGTGCCCGTGCCAGTGAGCGGGGCGAGTGCGCAATCACCCAATGCCGCCGGGAGCAGACAGAAGTCGCCCGGTTGCAGTATCAGCGTGTGTTCGTGTTGCAGCGCCATCGTTCCCTTTTCCACAAACAACACACGAAACCGTGACGCATCCGCCGGGAGCCGTTGTGACCCGGTCAATTCAAGACGGTTCAGATTGAAATAATCGGTCTGCAACAGCGTGGTGCAAAAACAGGTATCCGAGAGTTGTTGAGGCAGGGTGGGGGATTGCAGTGCCAAAGCGGCATCCTGCCAATGGATGTGCCGCAGGGCCTGTTCGAGATGCAGCTCGCGCGGCAAGCCATCCTTGCCCACCCGATTCCAATCGAACACCCGGAACGTTGTATTGGAATTCTGCTGCACTTCTAGGAGAAGGCATCCGCAAGCAATGGCGTGAATTCTGCCGCCTGGAATAAAGATGACATCGCCCTTTTTCACCGGGATGTGCTGGAGTAAATCAGGCAGCTTGCCTTCCCGAACGCTTTGGGAAAAGACTTCGGGCGTGACGGGTTCCCGAAACCCGGCATATACGGAGGCTTCCGGATCGGCATCCAGAATGTACCACGCTTCCGTTTTAGCCTCGCCACCCACCTCGCGTGCGGAATCGTTATTCGGATGCACCTGAATGCTGAGTGATTCCTTCGCGTCGATCAATTTAATCAGCAGCGGGAAGTTCCCCGCAGGCGCGGCCTCGCCCAAAAGAGCAGACCCGTATTCCTCGATGAGTTCATGGAGCGTGCGCCCTTCCAGGGGACCCTGAGCCACGACGCTTTCCCCATCAGCCCGGTCGGTTATCTCCCAGGACTCCGCGCAGGATTCCATCGGGATTTCCCGATGATATTTTTCAATGATCCGATTCCCACCCCAAAGGTAATCCTTGTAGATCGGACGAAAGGTCAAGGGATATAGTGCGGTAATCATGAGTTCCTCTTTCCTGCTGCTATACATCAACTACAAAACATCGGTATGCTATCCGGCGTCCCGTGCGGAGTCAATGGCTTTGGGTGGTCGATCCCGATGGTGTTTTCGATCCTGATAAAAACAATCTTCGCGACTCGGCACGGTTTATGCACGTAAAGCGGGTATGAAACCGCACGACCAACCGCAAGGGGAGCAGAATAATACGAAGTATTCTTCGCCTTCTTCCGCGGTTCTGCACCGTCTCGAAAAGACCTGCCTGCGCGAATTATTGAGTGCAGGTGCGGATGGCCAACGCCTAGACCCGGTCCTGGTACGAAAAGCCCTGGCATTGTTTCGGCCCGAAACAGACCATGGAACCCACTGATAGAGCGGGGTCTATCCTTACCTTAAGACATCATTCCTATTTAAAAGACGTTTTTCATGTCGTCTTTTAGGGCCTTAAAAGGCCTCATCCAAAAAATCACTGCTTTCACGCCCTTTCGCCCTTTTCTTTTCCAAATCGCGATAGCGATTTTAGACAAAGCGGGTTGGCACCCGGCGATCAAACGGGAATCAGACTATTGCAGAATCAACCAACGTCAATTGGGCGGCGGGGAACCCGCTTTGGAATAGTCTCCATTTTTTCTTCAATTTTGGAGAATATTGTCAGGCATACTTTGACAAAACGGGGGGAAGTCGCTAAGCAGTCAAAAAACTTTTTTGCTGGTATGCAGGACGTTTCCGAGCCGTAACAACGGTCGATGAAAAAGGACATGAAAATAACCACGTACAGGTCTGAAAGCTGCGAAGAGACGATGCGCTTGGCCCGAATGCTCGGGGAACAATTGAAGCCGGGTTCGGTGGTGGCGCTTTTCGGTGAACTGGGAGCGGGTAAAACGCGCTTTGTTCAGGGGCTGGCCGAGGCCTTGCAGGTACAGGACGTGGTGAACAGTCCAACGTTTACCCTGGTTAACGAGTACCGCGGAATCTTTCCGATCTATCACATGGATCTCTATCGGATTCAACAGGAGGACGAGGCGCTGGACTTGGGACTCGATGAGTATCTTTATGGAGAAGGTGTTACGGTGATCGAATGGTCGGAACGCATCATGAACATCCTGCCGTCATCGGCTTGGAAGGTACGCATCACCCCGGCGGCTACGGAAACCGGACGGTTCATCGAAGTGGAGACACCGATATGAATATTCTTGCCTTGGATATGTCCACGCCGCGCGCGGACCTAGCGCTTCAATGTCATGGAAAAACGCTGCTTCAAAAACAATGGGTCGAGCCGCGCAAAGGCGAGGCGCTTCTGTTTGACACACTTAATGCCCTGCTGCGCGAATCCGGGCTTACGTGGGAGGGCGTGGATTGCTTCTGCGCTGGACGCGGGCCGGGCAATTATTCGGGACTGCGCATCGCCATCACCGTGATGCAGGCGTTGGCACTTCCTGCCCGACAGCCTGTCTTTTTTCTAAACAGCGGCGTGGCCGTGGCCGAAACCGTTTTTGAACAACGCCCGTGCGACCGCGTGGCCGTCGTGGGCGATGCCCGACGCGGCATGCTCTGGTACGCGTTGTTTGATCGCCCGAAAGCCGGAGAAACGGGCAAGCCTCCCGATTGGCAACTCGTCCCTTGGGCGGATTTCGATACGCAGGTGCCAGTCGATATTCCGCGGGTATCCTCTGCCTGGAGTTCCATTCGCTCTTCGGAATCATTTGCTTTGCTGGATGTCGGCGCCTGGGTGGATGCCGATGTATATCCGCAGGCCTCCATGTTGGCTGCACAGGTGGAAACCATGCTGAGCCTGGGTCTGGAATCCGAACCGGCCACACCCATCTACATGCACCCGCCAGTGGCCTCATGAAAGGAAATAATCATAGATGAAAAAATCCTGGGTAGAAATTGATCTCTCAATTCTGGAGGATAACATCGAGCGTCTTAAACAGACTGTCAACGGAGCTAGTGAAATGGTCTTTGTGGTCAAGGCCGATGCCTATGGGCACGGCGCGCCCGAGGTGGCCAAACGCGCCTTCCGGGCGGGCGTGCGCTGGTTCGCGGTGGCCTATGTCGAAGAAGCCATGAAAATCCGGGAAACGCTGACCGAAGGCACTATTATCGTTCTGGGAGTGGCCGATCCCGAGCAGGCCCAGCTCATGGCCCAAAACAACATCATACCTGTCGTGGCCGATCTTGAACACGGGCTTGCCCTTTCGCGTGCCGCGCAGGAGGCGGGAATTCGCCTGTCCGTACACGTTAAAATCGATACCGGCATGGGCCGCATCGGCCTGCCCATGAAGAAGGCCCCGGAGCAACTCAACCTGCTTGAAAAAGAAACCGGACTGAACATCACCGGTCTATGCAGCCATTTCGCGAAGGTCGAAGACAGCGAACCACATGCGGCACGCACTCAGGCCAAACAGTTCAAACGCATCGCCTCCGACTTCGAGAAAAAAACCGGACGCATTCTCTTCAAGCACCTTTCCAGCAGCCGCGCCATACTCTATCACCCCGAGTGGCAATTCGACGGCATTCGTCCGGGCATCATGCTCTATGGCTACGGCGCGCAGGATGAAGACATGCGCGTCAACACGCGGCCCTTCCTGCAATGGAAAGGCGTGGTCATGCAGGTAAAATCCGTGCCCGCCAACTTTCCGGTTGGGTATTACTGCACCTACGTCACCTCACGTCCGACCGACCTCGGCATCATCGCCTGCGGCTATGCCGATGGCTATCTGCGGGCCTTGAGCAACCGCGGCCATGTCCTGATTCAGGGGCGGCGTTGTCCGGTGGTGGGTCGTGTCAGTATGAACTGGCTGGCTGTGGACCTCGGCCCGAAGAGCGGCGTGAAGCGCGGCGACGAAGTGGTCTTCATCGGGGAGCAGGGCAACGAAGCCATCTGGGCCAACGAACTCGCCGCCCTTTGTCGAACCATCCCTTATGAAATTCTCACCTGCATCAATGCGGGTATCAAGCGGGTCTATAAAAATTGACGAGTTGAACAGAATCGATCGGCAATATCTTTTTCGGACAGTCGGGTCCCTCCATACCCAGTTAAAGGTGTTTTTTTGGAGGGCCGCCGGCTCGGCGGCCTTTGGGTGCGGAAGGGCCTTTGGGATAATAATTAACGAATTGACCATCATGCCAAAACATGACTTGAAGCAACAGGGCCAAAGCGCATAACATCCGGGGCAATGTAAATCAAAGCAGAAAGAAGGTGACTGGATCATGGCCAAGTTTAAAAAAGAAAAAGCTCCCGTGGATCCAGGCTCCATGCTTCAGCGCATGGAGCGTATGATGGGTGGTGCCGTAAACAGCGGTGAAAATGAATGCGCCGCACAGGAGCTGGTCTACGACGCCTGGGAAAGCTCAACGCAGGATGAGGCCGTAGAGTTGCTGATGCAGGCAACCAAACTCGATCCAACCAATGTGGACGCCTGGTTGGGGTTGATGCGGTTTGCGCGGATTAAGAAGGACGAAAATATAAAGATGCTTCGGAACCTAGTAGAAATGGGTGAAAAGAACCTTGGAGAAGAATTTATTCGGGACAACAGCGGTGCGTTCTGGGGTATCCTGGAAACCCGTCCGTACATGCGCGCGCGCCAGTGCTTGGCAGTAAACCTTGTGGAGGCAGGCCGTTTTGAAGAGGCGACGGCTGAATATGAAACCATCCTGAAGTTAAACCCGAACGATAATCAGGGCGTTCGCTACAGCCTGATGGCCTGCTACCTGAAGCTCAACCGACTGGATGCTGCCCGGCAGTTGTTTGAGACGCACACGGATGATGTAAAACACGGCGCCATATTTGCCTGGGCCTATGTACTGGACCGATTCCTTTCCGAGGATGTGGCCGGTGCGAAAAATGCGCTTGCTGCTGCGGAACAACAGAACAGTTATGCGAAGGCCTATTTTCTTGGAAATCGCAACTTGCCAAAGAACGCGCCCAGCTCCTACTCCATGGGCAGTAAAGAGGAAGCAATGATTGCCTGGGAGATACTCAAACCCGCTTGGCAGGCGCACCCAGAAGCACAGAACTGGCTGAAAGAGAACACCTCCCCGTCCGTGGGGCGTCAAAAGAAACCTAAAGCGCCATAACCGCATCCAGAGAACTGACTTTTGGAGGGCGAGCGTTGGAATGGAGTCGGAGCGCTATAACAAATTGATTTGCGGATAGGTCTGCTGGATAATGGCGCGAATGCTTCGGGCGCTTTTCTTGCGCTTGATTTCGACTTCACGCGTCACTGCTTCGCTGCGGGTCGCATAGGTTTCGTAGTAGGGCATCCACCAGGGGCCGCGATGTTTGGTTGACTTGTTATAGCCACGCTGATGTTCATGAAAACGCTCAATCAGGTGGTCGCATTGCCCTATATAAAAACGACCGGTTGTCTGACTTTGAAGAATGTAAACGAAGTACATCGTTTTTCAATCAAGTTGGCCTATGTAAGACATATCACTTTTCAGTTAAATTGGTCGGGGCGGTTTGCGACCTTCCCGACCTGCGTCGGGACGCACTACAACAAATTGGTCGGGGCGGCGAGAATCGAACTCGCGACCTTCCCGACATGCGTCGGGACGCGCTACAACAAATTGGTCGGGGCGGCGAGAATCGAACTCGCGACCTTCCCGACATTCGTCGGGACGCGCTACAACAAATTGGTCGGGGCGGCGAGAATCGAACTCGCGACCTTTTGAACCCCATTCAAACGCGCTACCAGGCTGCGCTACGCCCCGTCGACCAATAAAGAGCCACAAGGTACAGAATTTTTCGGAGGTGTCGAGTCCTATTCTTATTTTGACTTCAAAGAGTTTAGAAAGCCGCCAATGACTTGGGTGGCTTGGTCAATTTCTTCTTTTTTGACACCGAGTTTGTCGCTGTTTTCCTTGGCCCAGTCGTTGAGTGCGCGCACGCCCTCATCCAGGACGACGTCGGCAAAAATATCTTTGGTGAGCTGTTCGATGCTGGTGATGTTTTTGTAGGTGCGCTCTTTGTCGATGGCGATGGTTTGTTTTTTGGGGGTGGGCTGGTCGGCAGAGTATTGGATGTAGTCGGCCTCGCCCATGCGCAGGGTAAGCAGGTCAATGAGGAAGGCCTTGGCGGGCTTTTCTGTCTTGGGAGTTTGCGGGGTGGGTTTTTCGGTTTTGGGGGTCTCGTCGGTCGGCTTTTCGGGGGGCGCTTTTTCTTTGGATGAGGAGCTTTCAAGCCGGTCGGTGAGGAGGTCCAGATTGCTGGTGCCATCGGGTTTTTGAACGATGGTGATGCGGGCAATGTCCACGGTGGCCTCGCGGATGTGAAGTTGGCTGCTGAAAATGGACGCGAGGCTGACGGCGATGGATAGCTCGTTTATTTCGAGGGCTTCTTTTTCTTCAAAGCCCGGCGGATTCAGGAGGTGCGCTCCTTTGATGGTCAGGCTTTGCGAGAAAGGGCTGACTTCAAGTGATTGGATGGTGAGGCGAAAGCCGGTGGTGCGGTAGACCAAGGACTCCGCCACGGATTTGACGAGGGGGTCTTTTAGGGAAAAGAGGGCGATAAAGGCCACGGCAAGTAGGGCAACGAAAACGATCAGTATTTTTTTCATGGGAGAATGTCCTTATGTTGTGCTTGGTTTTTCAGGGGGTTGTGTGTATCAAATCAGCCGTGTTTTGTTGAGTGAATTGTGAAAATAAATGAAGAAGGCGGGCGGATTATGAATCGTTGTGCTTCGGAATGTACGGGCGGTGAACAGGAACGGGCGCTGTGCGATACGGTGGCTGAATTGCTGCCGTTGTATTGTACGGACGAGGCGGACCGACCGGACAGCGTGCTGGGCGGTTGCCCGAATCCGGTGCAGGTGATCGAGGCGCTGACCATCCTGATTGATGGGCTTTTCCCCGGAAGGATGTCGCCGGGCGGCGGGATTGAAGCGGATGAGCTGGGGATTTATCTGATGCGCCGGTTGAGTCATGCGTGGCGTTTGTTGCGTCCTGAAATTGCGAAGGCGCTTCGTTTTCGGAGAATGGGCGCGGCGGCGGGAAGCGGAGCGAGTGCACCGGCGGAGGCGACGGACAAGGCGGAGGCGAGTCGGATCATTCAGGTGTATTTGCGTCGTATGCCGGAGGTGCGCCGGTTGCTGCTGGAGGATGTGCGTGCGGCATATGAGGGGGATCCTGCGGCGCTGACGTATGCGGAGGTGCAGTTGGCGTATCCGGGGGTGTTGGCGATGTGTTCGCATCGGCTGGCGCATGAGCTGTATCTGCTGGATGTGCCGATCATACCGCGCATCATGAGCGAGTGGACGCATTCGCAAACGGGCGTGGACATTCATCCGGGCGCGCGGATCGGGCATGGTTTTTTCATGGACCATGCGACGGGCGTGGTGATCGGTGAGACGTGTCATATAGGCAATCGTGTGAAGGTGTATCAAGGGGTGACGCTGGGTGCGCGCAGTTTCCCGCTGGATGAAAACGGAAATCCGATCAAGCATATTCAGCGGCATCCGACGGTGGAGGATGAGGTGGTGATTTATGCAAATGCCACGATTCTGGGCGGCGAGACGGTGATCGGGCACGGCAGTACGATCGGCGGAAACGTCTTTTTGATGGAGTCGGTTCCTCCGAATAGTTTTGTGGCCAATGAACACCCTGAATTGAAGATCAAACGCGGGTAGGCGGGTTGCTGCTCAAGGGTGGAAGCACCGTGTGTTGATCGGGACCGGCTAGGACAGGAAAGGCGTATGACATTCAGCCAAAAGAAGAAGACTCTCTATCTCTTGGTTTTGCTGGTGATCTTGATCACGCCGTTGATGGGTGTTCAATGGACGAACCCTGCGACGCTTTGGGGGGATGGCAGCGGTGCGGCGCTGGAGCGGCAGATTCTGTTGCAGCTTCGGGTGCCGCGCATGTTGACGGCCATGCTGGCGGGGGCATCGCTGGCGGTCTGCGGTCTGATTTTTCAAACGCTTTTTCGCAATCCGCTGGCCACACCGTATACCCTGGGCGTATCGAGTGGTGCGGCGCTGGGGGCGGTGCTTGGTTTGGCGCTGGGCTTGAACCGAACCATTCTGTTTTTTTCACCGGTGATTCCAATGGCCTTGGGCGGGGCGGTGCTGACGATTGCGCTGGTCTACCGCATTGCCTCGTCTCGTAAACGCTTTTCGAATCAGACCCTGCTGCTGGCGGGGGTCTCGGTGAATCTGTTTTGTGCGAGTTTGATTTTGCTGATTCAATTTCTGAGTAATGATCAGGACACGTACCGGATGGTGCGCTGGCTGATGGGGTCGCTAAGCGCATCGGATTATCGCAGCGCGTGGGTGCTGGCGGTGTTTTTCCTCCCGTCGCTGTGGTTTTTTTACAGGCGTCGGCACGAACTCGATCAGTTGCTGACGGGGGAGGACCTGGCCAAAACCCGCGGCGTGCAGGTGCATCGGTTGAGAAAGACATTGTATTTTTCGGTATCGGTTTTGACCGGCATCCTGGTGGCCTTCTGCGGGCCCATCGGCTTTATCGGAATTATTGTGCCGCATCTGAGTCGGCGTCTGTTTTCATTTGGGCATGGGGACAACATGATTCCGACGGTCTGCTGCGGGGCGGTGTTGTTGACCCTTTGCGACACCTTTGCGCGGTCGATGTTTTCACCATTGGAATTGCCGGTGGGCGTGGTGACGGCGGTTCTGGGCGGTCCGTTTTTTCTCTTTATCCTGCTGGCAGAACGGCGGGCTTAGGGCCCGCCGTTCTGCCAGTTAACAACAGCGGGTACGCTGTTGTGTGAGAGAGAGGGAAAGGCGTTTTTTGCACTACGAAACGGTTCTTCCGTCTTTTTCGTGAGGAACAGCGCGGCGATAGATTGAAGAGGCTCTGAACGCAGCGAAGCAAGTGTTGCGAATTTTGGGAGGGATGCTGTCCCCAGCGTCCTTGTATCTTTCTCCAGATCATTCCTTATTTCTCTTGCTCTGCGCGCTTACTCTCCGCTTGGCCCGTGGGGACACGGGCCCTCCCGAGAGAAAATATCTTTATCAAAAACTTGAACTGCGGCGGCATTGCCATACCATCGCCGCTCACCATCAAGAACCCCTATCCATGGAGCCCGTCATGCTGGAACCCGTGTCGAATAAAGTGAGTTTTCCCGAAATGGAAGAAGCCATCCTGAAATTCTGGGAGGCGGAACGCATTTTCGAGAAATCGCTGGAGCAGCGTGAGGGATGTCGGGAGTATCTGTTTTATGACGGTCCTCCGTTTGCCACGGGTCTGCCGCATTACGGCCACTTGCTGGCGGGCACAATCAAGGATATCGTTCCGCGTTATCAGGCGATGCGTGGCTGCCATGTCCGCCGTCGTTTCGGATGGGATTGCCACGGCCTGCCCGTGGAGTATGAAATGGAGCAGGAACTCCATATCAGCGGCAAGCAGGATATTGAAAAAATGGGGGTGGGGGTCTTCAATGAAAAATGCCGAAGCATTGTGCTGCGCTACACGCAGGAATGGCGGCAGATTGTTACGCGGATGGGGCGCTGGGTGGATTTTGATCACGACTACAAAACTATGTCGCCTGAATATATGGAGTCGATCTGGTGGGTGTTCAAGTCACTGTGGGACAAGGGGCTGATTTATGAAGGGCAGAAGATTCTGCCGTATTGCCCGCGCTGTTCGACGCCGCTTTCCAATTTTGAAACGAATCAGGGTTACAAAGATGTGCAGGACCCCGCCATTACGATTCGTTTCCGGGTGAAGGGTGTGGAGAATACCTTTCTGCTGGCGTGGACGACGACGCCTTGGACGCTGCCCTCGAACCTGGCCCTAGCGGTTGGGCCGGAGGTGGAGTATGTCAAGGTGCGTGACGGGGAGTCGGTGTACATTTTGGCGAAGGCACGTCTCGGCGCGTATTATAAGAGCGCCGAGGAATATGAATTAATCGAAGAGGTGCGGGGGGCGTCGTTGGCGGGTCTGAGCTATGAGCCGCTGTTCCCATATTTCGCGCAGTTGGAGGAGGAGGGGGCTTTCACGGTGGGGTGCGCACCGTTTGTCTCCACGGAAGATGGTACGGGCATTGTACACATCGCGCCGGGATTCGGCGAAGACGACTGCGCGCTGGGAAAAGAGATGGGCCTGCCGATGTTGTGCCCTGTGGATGATGAGGGGCGTTTCGCACCGGAGGTGACGGACTATGCGGGGCGCGGGGTGAAGGAATGCGACGCCGATATTATACGTAGGTTGAAAGAGGAAGGCATTCTGGTTCACCGCAGTACGATCGTGCATAGTTATCCTCATTGCTGGCGATGCGATGCGCCATTGATTTACCGTGGCATTTCGACCTGGTTCGTGCGCGTGGAGCAGATTCGCGATCGCATCATCGAGGCGAACAAGCAGGTCACTTGGTTGCCAGCTCATCTGAAGGAAGGTCGCTTCGGCAAGTGGCTCGAAGGAGCGCGCGACTGGGCGATTTCCCGAAACCGCTACTGGGGTACGCCGCTGCCGATCTGGAAGAATGAGGACGGAAGCGAAGTGGTGTGTATCGGGTCGGTGGAGGAACTCGAAAAACGTACGGGCAAAAAAGTGACGGACCTGCATAAGCACTATGTGGATGATCTGGAAATACCTTCGTCCACGGGCGGCGCACCGCTGAAACGCATTCCGGAAGTGCTCGACTGCTGGTTCGAGAGCGGGGCCATGCCTTATGCGCAGAATCATTATCCGTTTGAAAACAAGGAACAGTTTGAAGAACATTTCCCAGCCGATTTCATTGCGGAAGGACTTGATCAGACGCGCGGCTGGTTCTACACGCTGATGGTGCTTTCCACGGCGCTGTTCGACAAGCCTGCCTTTCGTAATGTGGTGGTGAACGGGTTGATCCTGGCGGAGGACGGGCGCAAGATGAGCAAGCGCCTGAAAAATTATCCGGACCCGAAAACGGTGATCGAGGCGTATGGCGCAGATGCGTTGCGTCTCTACATGATCAACTCGCCGGTGGTGCGGGCCGAAGATTTGTGTTTTTCGGAAGAAGGCGTTAAACACGCATTGCGTCACTTCTTGATTCCGTGGTGGAATGCCTATTCCTTCTTTGTCACCTATGCGCGGATTGATGGCTGGAAGCCGGGCGGCACGGTGAGCAAACCGGCCAATCTGCTCGATCGCTGGATCATCAGCTCCATGGAGCGGCTCACGCGCGAAGTGATGGAGGCGATGGATGGATATGACCTCCAGAAATCGGTCAAACCGTTCGTTCGGTTCATCGAGGACCTCACCAACTGGTACATCCGGCGCAGCCGACGCCGTTTCTGGAAATCCACGGACGATGGCGATAAGTCGGAAGCCTATGAAACGCTTTATCGCGTACTGCTGCGGCTGAGCACGGTGGCGGCCCCCTTCGTGCCTTTCATCAGCGAGGCCATTTACCGCAATCTGCGCACGGAAGACCTGCCCGAATCCATTCACCTGTGTGATTTCCCGGCGGGCGATTCCGCGCATCGCGATGTCGAACTCGAGCAGCGCATGGACTTGGTCATGACGGTGGTGCGCCTGGGACGCCAGGTGCGCGCCGAGCACAATCTAAAGGTACGCCAGCCCCTCAAGGGCATTCATATTGTCAGTCGCGACGCTCAGTCACTCAATGAGTTGGAGGAACTCAAACACATCATCATCGATGAACTAAACGTGAAGGCTGTCCGGTTTAGCGACCGGGAAACGGAACTAGCCACGCTGCGCGCCAAGCCGAACTTCAAGACGCTCGGGCCTCGCTTGGGCCCCTCCGTGAAGAAGGCCGGTCCGGCCATTGCCCGGCTTACGCAGGAGGAACTCCTGCAGGCGATGGATGGCGCGAGCGTGACCATTGAAATCGACGGGGCGGCATTCACCCTCACCGGCGATGACCTGGCCGTCGAGCGCCTGCCGAAAGAAAACCTCGCCGTGGCCTCGGAAGGGCATCTCGTGGTGGCCCTTGAAACCGAGCTGACCGAGGCTCTCGTCACCGAAGGGCTCGTCCGCGAGGTGATCAACAAGATCCAGAACATGCGCAAAGAGGCTGATTACGACGTGGTGCAGCGCATTGTCATCCATGTGAATGCTGAAGAAGCCCTGCTCAAAGCCCTGAAAATCCACGAAGAATACCTAAAAAATGAAACGCTGGCCTTGGAATGGCACGAAGCAAAGACGCCTCTTTCCGGGGGCGTTCAGTGGGACATCAACGGCATTCCCTGCACCCTGCACCTTGAATGCGCATAACACATTGACAGGAACATAGGCGTGTGATAAAGACGGCCACCTTTTTCTGGACGGGGACGTTTCAGAGTAAATGGTAGTCGAAAAATCATTAACTAAAAGCAGGGTAACCCTCATGGCAAAAAAGACGATCACCGCTGTTAAAAAAACGAAAAAAACTACCCCCGTTAAGGCCAAAAAAGCCGCGCTGAAAACTGGAAAAAAGACCGAAAAAGTCGTTAAAAGCGTTAAAAAAGTCATAAAAAACGACAAAAAAGTAGTGAAAACGGCCAAAAACGACAAAAAAACGACAAAAAAAGCGAAAAAACCGGTAATAATCGCAAAAAAAGCAAAAAAAGCGGTTCCATCGGTAAAAAAGGTGGTCAAGGCTGTGGCCAAGTTGAAACCCATCGCAAAAACGGTGAAAAAAGCCGTTTCTGTGAAAAAAGCCGCGCCAGCAAAAAAAGTGCCTGTAAAGTCCAAAAAAGCACCTGCAACGCAGAAAAAGGCGCAGATGAACTCAAAAAACGCGATGGATTCCTTCAAGAAGAAGTTGAATGAAGTCCAAACGCGGGGCATGGCCAAGTTGTCGCAAAGCGACCGGAAGATGCTGAGAAGGGAGTTGGAGAATCTGCGTGACCGGGTGTTGGGCGAAATTGAATTTCTGACCGATGATAGTCTGAATCGCTCGATGAAGGATACGGCGGGCGACATGACCATGCACGGCATGCACATGGCGGATCACGGCACCGACAATTTCAATCGTGAATTCTCTCTGAATCTGGTGAGTGCCGAACACGACGTATTGTATGAGATCAACGATGCGCTGCGCCGTATTGACGAGGGGACGTATGGGGCGTGTGAGGACTGTGAGTGTCAGATTGAAAAGGCGCGCCTGGAGGCGCTTCCGTTTGCCCGACTATGCATCAAGTGCAAATCGGCCAAGGAAAAAGGTTCCGTGAAGTACCGTCCGCTCGGGCCGACGCTTTCTACCCACTATTGAACTACAACCCGATCGGGGACCGATTCATGAGTCTGTACATCTGCCTGGCGATTGTGGTGCTCGATCAGGTATCCAAGATGCTCGTCCGGGAACATCTGGCTTTTGGCAGCGTGCTTCCGGTGATTCCCGGGTTGATGAATCTGACGCATCTGCGCAATACCGGTGCAGCGTGGGGTATGCTCGCGAAGCAGAATATGTTTCTCTCGCTGCTTTCCATTGTCATGCTGATCCTGATGGTTGTTTTCCGGCGCTCTTTTTTGAACGGGGGGCGGGTGCATCGGGCGGCCTTCGGTCTACTGGCGGGTGGAATTATTGGCAACCTGATTGATCGGGTCAAGCAAGGCGCCGTCACCGATTTTCTGGATTTCTATGTTGCCAATTGGCACTGGCCGTCGTTCAATGTGGCCGATGCCGCGATCTGCACCGGAGTGGGGCTTTATCTGCTCTCCTCCTATCTGGATGAGCGCGGCAGCCATGAACCGCCTCATGACGAATAAGCAACGTGTCTATATTCTTGCCGGCCCGACTGCAGCGGGCAAGTCCGCTGTGATTCATCGGCTGGCCCTTCAGCATAATCTCCCCGTCCTATCAGCCGATTCTATGGCGGTCTATCAGGGTTTGGACATCGGCACGGCCAAACCGGCCCGGCGCGAGCGCGAAGAGGTGACCTATCACGGCGTAAATCTGACCCCCCCGAACACCGCTTTCAGCGTGGGCGATTTCATGGCCTATGTGAAGAACACCGTGCATGAGGAGGCTTTCCTGGTGACCGGCGGCACCGGGCTCTACATCAAATGCCTGCTGGCTGGGCTCGATGAAAGTCCGCCTGCAGACCCGGCCTTTCGCGCCGAGATGAATCAACTGCTGGAAGAGTCCGGCCTTCTGGGCCTTCAGGAATACGCACGAAAAACCTCCCCGGAAACCTATGAGCAAATCAGCGATCAGGCCAACCCGCGAAGAATCATCCGGGCCCTGGAAAAAAGTCGGCATCCGGATGCCGGACGTACATCGGACTGGCAGGCGGGCGGGCCGCATCCGCTGCTTGGGCTTCGCTGGGATCGGGCACTGCTAACTGCGCGCATCGAATCGCGGGTTCGTGCGATGTATGCCGAAGGCCTGCTCGAAGAGGCGGAACGCCTGCTGAGCCTCGGCGACGCGCTTTCGGAAACGGCCGCCCAAGCCATTGGTTATCGCGAGGCGTTTGCCCTGCTGCGCGGAGAATTTTCGCGTGAAGAAGCGATGGCGCAAACTGTCGTTCGAACCCGGCAACTGGCCAAACGCCAGATGACCTGGTTCAATCATCAATTTGATATGCAGTGGATGGATGTGCATACTGAATCAAACGAGCAGGAGCTGGCCGATCGGGTATGGACCTGTTGGCAGGAAATGCCTCCTGCTTATCTCCATGAAACGGAAAACTGAATGAAAGAAAAAACAACCGGGTGGGCCACCACACCGCCGGGCGAACGATGCCTCCTCTTGAGCGTGAGGCGGCACACCGATGACGAATGCCTGGTCAACGACTCGCTCCAGGAACTGGCTCGGCTCGTTCATGCACTGGGCGGGACCGTGGTGGAGCAACAGGTGCTTAAATATAAAGCCGTACAACCGAGCCATTACATCGGCAAGGGGACCGCAGAAAACCTGGCTGCCCTGATTGAGGAAAAGCAGTGTGACTGCGCGATCTTCGATGATGAAATTTCTCCCGCGCAGGGCCGCAATCTCGAGGCGGCATTCAAATGCCGCGTGGTGGACCGTACGCAGGTCATTCTCGATATCTTTGCGCGTCACGCTAAAACCAAGGAGGGCATGCTGCAAGTCGAGCTGGCCCTGTTGAATTATCAACTGCCCCGCCTGCGCCGACTCTGGACGCATCTCGAGCGCCAGACCGGTGGCATCGGCATACGCGGTGGACCGGGTGAAAAACAGATGGAAGTGGACCGCCGACGCATCAAAGAAAAAATCACCCGCATTCAAAAAGATCTCAAAGAGGTGCGCAGGCATCGGCAGGAGTTGCGGCGGGGACGAAGCCGCCACGGCTGGGCCACCGCCTCGCTGATCGGCTATACCAACGCCGGGAAATCCACGCTGCTCAACGCGCTGACCGAAGCGAATGTGGAGGTCAAAGACGCACTCTTTGTCACGCTCGATACCACGGTGCGGAAGGTCGAACTGCCCAATCATCTCCCCGCGCTCATCAGCGATACCGTCGGCTTTATCAACAAACTTCCGCATCATTTGATCGAGGCCTTTCGCGCTACGCTGGAAGAAGTGATGGAGGCCGATGTACTCATTCATGTGGTGGATGCCTCCTGCGAGCAGGTGGAGGAGCAAATCAGCGCGGTGCATCGGGTGCTGGATGAACTCGGCATCGGCGGCCGGAAAACCATCATGGCGGTGAACAAAATGGACACGCCAACGGGTGCTCTGCATGCCGAGGGCCTGTGCAAAATGCATCGGCTGGCCGTACCCGTCTCCGCCAAAACCGGTGAAGGCCTGCCGGATCTCCTCGCCCTGCTGGCCGATCAATTGCGCACCTCCTTGCGCGAGGTGTATCTGCGGATTCCCTTTGCTGAGGCGCGGGTTCAGTCCGCCCTGCATACGCATGGAACTGTGCTGGAACAAGCAACGGGCCTCTCGGGCATCCTGATGCGCGTCCGCCTCCAGGAAGCACAAGCCGGAAGATATGGCGCATACGAAATCATTCAGGCCGTGTATGATGAGGAAAAATCGAAAGCCGATGGAGAACAAAACGCATGACGAAACGTGAACCAAAGCCTGCGGCTGTACATGAATATCCGTTGCCGGCGGATACGTTTCGGGTGTGTGATCTGCCGATGCATGAGCGCCCAAGGGAATTGGCTGAGCGCGTGGGCATGGAAAACGTTTCCGATCAGGTGCTGATTGCGCTGATTCTGCGCAGCGGTATTCAGGGGCGAAGCGTGCTGCGTATCGCACAGGATTTGATCCTGCACTACGGCTCTCTACCGGTGCTCTCCCTGGCTTCCGTGGATGAACTCGCGCAATTCAAGGGACTGGGGCAGGTGCGGGCTCAGGTGCTGAAGGCCGCGCTCGAAATCGGCGTGCGCATTCGGGATGAGGAAAACGCTCCCAAAAAGCGCATGACCGCTCCGGCGGATGTGGCCGAAGTCATACGCCCGCTACTCCGAGGACGCGAAGGCGAGACCTTCTGGCTCCTGATTCTGGATGCGAAGAACGGCCTCAAACAACGCCCACGGGAGATTACCCGAGGCATCCTGGATGCGAGCCTGGTTCATTCGCGCGAGGTCTTCCGCGAGGCCATACGTACCTCCGCCGCCGCCGTGATTGTGGCGCACAACCATCCCTCGGGCGATCCGGCTCCATCGCAGGAAGATCTGCGTATTACCCGAAAATTAATTGAAAGTGGCAAAATCATTGATATCAAGCTGCTGGACCATATAATCCTCGGCTGTGACCCGGAACGGGATTCCTATTCATTTGTGAGTTTGCGCGAAGACGGACTGGTAACTTTTTAGGAGAGCACATGGCAAAGATTCATCCAACGGCAATCATCGGAACCACGGCGGAAATTGGCGCGGATGTGGAAGTCGGGCCCTATTCGGTAATCGGCGATAACGTCCGCATCGGGGATGCCTGCGTGATCGGTCCCCATGTGGTGATTCATCCCTACACAACGATCGGACAACGTTGCCGCGTACACGCCATGGCCGTGCTCGGCGATTTGCCACAGGACCTTTCCTTCCCGGGTGGCGCGACCTATGTCGATATCGGCGACGACTGCGTGATCCGCGAAGGCGTCACCGTACACCGGGGCACCAAACCGGAAACGCGTACCGTGATCGGCAATCAATGCTTCCTGATGGCTTTTTCGCACGTTGCGCACAACGTACAACTTGGCGATCGCGTGATTGTGGCAAATGGCGTGCTCCTGGCCGGGTATGTCGAGGTGGGCGAGGGGGCCTTCATCAGCGGCACCGTGGTGATTCATCAGTTTGTGAAAATCGGACGGCTGGCCATGCTCGGTGGCCAAAGCGGTATCGGCAAAGATGTGCCACCGTTCTGCACCACCGAAAGTTCCGAGCGAAACCGTATTGCCGGGCTGAATCTGGTGGGCCTGAAACGAGCCGGATTCACACCGCCCGAACGCAAGGAAATCAAACGCGCCTTTGAGATGCTCTATCACTCGGGCCTGAACACCAGTCAGGCACTCGATAAAATGAAGGAGGAATTTCCGGAGGGGCCCGCCAGCGAAATCTGGCGGTTTATTGAAAAATCAGATCGGGGGATCTGCGGAGCCATCAGGTAATCATGAAAGAAGCCGATAAGCCGACCGTACTGATTGTGGATGATGAAGCAAACATCCGCTTTTTACTTAAAATGGTGGTCGAACGCGCAGGGATGAAGCTGGTGGGCATGGCGGCCACCGGTGCCGCCGCGATTACCTACTACCGACGCTACAAACCCGATCTGGTTCTCATGGATATTGACATGCCCATGAAAAGCGGACTCGACGCCCTTGCGGAGCTGATTGACGCGCATCCCGAGGCCAAAGTCATCATGATGTCGGCCTATGTGGATGAGGAAGTGGTCAAAAAATGCTTTAAACTGGGTGCCGTGAACTTTATACTCAAAGTCACTCCGATCGAGCAGATTCAGAAGATCATGCAGGAAGTGGCTCGAACGGTTAGCGAGCAGAAGAAGTTGGAAGAACCCGAAGAACCGGAAACGCAGGAAGAACCGGAAACGCAGGAAGAGGCAGATAAGCCGGAAGAAGCAGAACAGCCGAAAGAATCAGAAAAACCAGGAGAGACGACCTGATGGATATAACGATGGCCATTGTCATTGCGACCGTGTTTTGCGCCCTGATCGTCTCGTTGTTCATGGTGGCTTACCGTTACAATGCCATGAGCCGCGAGATGAAGAATATTGGCACGCTGCTGAGAAAACAGATCAAGTCCGAGGCCGCTTTTCACGCACAGATGACGGAGCAGATGGATCATCGCGTGAAGCCGCCGGAAGGCGAGGGTGCCGCTGGACCGCCCGCCGGATCGTCGCCACTCAATCCCATGCTGTCCAAACTCGATGCCATTGCCGGGTGTGTGGACGAACTGACCGCTCTGCTGAATGAACAACTCGACCAGACCGCCGCATCCGATGCCGCAGCCACCATCCCGCCGAAAAAAACGCAGCCGCCGGCTGCGCCGAAGCCGATCGTCGAAAAAAAGGAAGAAGCGCCCGAATCAGAACCCGCCGTAGAGACCGAGCCGGAGACGGTGGAACCAGTGCCCGAGGAACCGGACGTGCAGGAAGGGAATACAGTGCCGGAAAAGGCGCCTTTTGATGATAAAACCGCCGTGCGTTGCCCCGCCTGTTCCCGGCAATTGCCCTACGATGCACTCCGTATCCAGGATGAGCAGGTGTGCCCCTATTGTCAGGAAGTTTTTCGCTCCAACAGTTATCTCTTGGCCCTCATCACCGAGCGTTCCGGCAAAGCCAAACGCCTGCCCGTAAAGCCCCCCGAAAATGCCTAGCAATCCGTCAGGGTTGAGGTACTGCGAAACCACTCGGTGAGTTGACGTACACGGCTCAGCCGGTGGCGTTCGGCCTTGCCCGATCGCCGTACGCGCGACGAAAGGCCGAGGCGCTCGGAGAGCACCACGCTACTTCGAGCCTGAAGTCTGTACTCGAAAGCTGGCGGATTGCTATTGCCCCGTCTCCTCCACGAAGAGATACGCAGGCAGATAGTGGACGTATTTGTAGTAGTGGTCTGGCAGTTCCCGCACGAGGGATTCGGTGGCGCGTATCGTTTTGGAGAAGTCTTCTTCCCGTATGATCCAGCCATCGCGTATTCGCCATTGCAGGGAATCGTCATCGGGTGAATAGATCGGTTCGAAGATAATGGTGTGGCTGGCATCACCGAAGTAATTGAAGTCGGCATCCAGTTGGCCTGTGGTGACATCCATGAAACGATCAAAGCGGGTGGGGCCGAGTGTGGTTTCGAGCGCGGTATACAGGTCCTCGCGAAGGATGTTGCCCTCTTCGGGGAAGGGCGGAATGTGCAGGACCACCTTGCCTCCATCGGATTCAGTGACGGAGATGCTTTGCGCCACCAGCTCGTTCACCATCTCGCCGCCATACGAGAGTAAGTCGCTGATCATGGCCGTTTCATTGCTGTCCAAGTGCATGAATTCGGCAACGGCTGGATTCAATTCGAAGGCATCGGTTGCCGCATGAAAACTCAAATTGGTGATCTGGCTTTCTGCGAGAGGGTAGCGACCTTTGTAATTCACGAGCATCCACGAGAGTATTTCGGCCAGTTGGGTTTGGAGTTGCGTGTTGATGCTGCGCAGACGGGCGATTTCTCGCTTTAAGGCCTCGGGTTCGCCGGTGGTCCTGAACGGCGTGGCTGCCGGAACCGCCTCCGAAGCGGATGTCTTTTCGGACAACATCCGGCCTATCGCGAGGCGTGAACGCTGCGACGATTCCGTCTTGTCCGTTTTTGCTTCAGAGACTTCCACCGATGAGTCATCATGCCGTTTGATGCGTTCGGACAGCGAGTGCCAGACCGGAACAACGCCGATGATGAGCAGTGCCGCAAGCAGCCCGGCCATCAAACCCGCGAGAAGAAGTATGCCGATTTTTTTCATGAGGCGATTCTGGGTCGATCAGATTTTTCCAATACGGTTACGTACCCATTGGAAGATGTCTTTCTGCATGGTGTTCCATTGGGCCTTAGAACTCCTGACTTCGGTGAAGTGGTCAAAGACGAGGAAGAAAATTTCCAGAAAGCGTTCCAGCCGGCGGACGCGCTCTTCAAAGTGGCTCGACGCATCCAGGACTTCATCAATTTTCGGCAGGGAGAGATTGCGAAAGATCAGCTCATCCGCATCCAGGTTGAACGACCATATCTCTTCACCGATGGCAAAGGTAACACGCGCCTGACGGAGCTTTTTTCCGCTCAGTAGGCAGGTCTTGGCTTCATTGCTCAGCAGCGGTTCCCCCTTGCGCAGAACAATCTCATACGCGCCGCCGCCTTCATGCGTGAAGAGCAGCGGCCCCTCGAGCAGTACGTGGATGTCCCCCGACTCATGGCCGGAGAAAGAACCGCCGCCCGCCTCGGAATGGAAGAGCAGCCAGGTCAGGAAATCACGCCCCGGCATGACTTCCATCAGGTCGCGCGGGACATCTGGTGAAAAGGAGATGGGATTCCATTGATTCACATCGGTGTTCGTCCGTTGCAGTGCGGCCAGTTCGGGTGTACAGGGAAGTATGGCGAACCCTAGGGTTTGCTGGATGAGCGCGGTAAACAAATCGCACTGCTTGGCAGGGAGGGCCGTCGCGTAGAGATAGGTCGAGCCCGGCGCATAGACCAGTGGCGTCCCCTTGATCTGGGGCGGCATCTGAGGCAGCAGGCGCTCTGTGACCGTTTTCTTGATCTCGGCGCGTTCCTGTCTGCTGACAAACGGCTTTTCCTCCGCCGCCATCAGCGCCAACTCTTCCATTTTGCACTCCGCGCGCAGCAGGGAGGAGGGAATTTTACGCTCAGCCTCCTGCATGGCTAGGTAGAGATACTGTCCGCGAAAGGCGGTTTCCTGGGTGATGTGCCGGTCCAGCATGTGGCGTCCGGTTACCCAGCCGTGAACAGGTTCTTCGCCGATCGTGGAGAGGGGCGGCGCAGCATGCTCGGCAAAAAGCTCGGCGGCATCGTCCGGAAGAGAACGGGGCAGCCAGAACAGGCGAAATCCAATAGTACCACTCTCAAAACCCATACAAATGCCTCGCTAAAATTCATTGATTGATAGGACCATCCCGCAAGGATGGAATCGAGCGGAGAACTTAAATCATATTATCCCTTGCGTGAATAACAAAAAGAAATATTATCCCCCCTGTAAATCTTTGGGACAAGGTGCCTTTTCTCGGAATCAGAAGATGAGGAAAGAATTCCTGACCGGCGGTGAGAGCCCGCGAGTCCGCCCAAGGGGGGCGGATTGATACGGTCGAACGTTATACGGTGTCTTTATGCCGTACGGCGTGATCCGTAGCCGACAGTAAGAGTCTGGATGGGAAAAGATCGGCATACAGGTGTGGTCTGTCCCGAAGAGGAATATCTCTCGGGATTTTTTTATGAAAAAAACAGAAGAAAAGCGGGAAAGTCAGGGATTCAGCACGGTGGAAGAGGCCGTGGAGGCTATACGGTCAGGTGGCATCGTCATCGTCAGTGACGACGAGCAGCGGGAAAATGAAGGCGACCTCGTCTGCGCCGCTGAAAAGGTGACGCCCGAGATTATCAATTTCATGGCGCGTCACGGGCGCGGACTCGTTTGCGTTCCGATGGAAAAGGAGGCGTTGAAGCGTCTTGGTCTCGCTCGGATGGTGCCACGCGGCGAGAACGATGCGTTCGGTACGGCGTTCATGGATTCGGTGGATGCGACGGTACGGGACGTCACCACTGGCATCAGTGCCCACGATCGGTCCGCCACCATTCAGGTGCTGATCGATGAAAACAGTCGTCCGTCGGATCTTCGGCGTCCCGGTCATGTGTTTCCGCTCGAGGCCGTTCAGAGCGGTGTGTTGCGCCGTCCGGGCCATACCGAAGCGGCGGTGGACTTGGCCCGCCTGGCCGGGCTGAACCCTTCCGGCGTCATCTGCGAAATTCTGCGTGACGACGGCCAGATGGCGCGTCTGCCGGAACTGAAGGAATTCTCCAAACAGCACGAGATTCCCCTAGTTTCGGTGGCGGCGATCATCAAGTATCGGCGCAGAACGGAAAAACTGGTGAACCTGGTACAGTGCGTGGATATGCCAACGGCCTATGGCCAGTTCAAACTGAAACTCTATCATTCTACACTGGACGATCTGCATCATCTCGCGCTGATCATGGGCGAGCCGGAAAAACAGGAGTCGGCTCTGGTGCGGATTCACAGTGAATGCCTGACTGGGGATGTCTTCAAGTCTGCACGCTGCGATTGCGGCGAGCAGCTGGATCATGCGATGCGCGAAGTCGCAAAAGAGGGTCATGGGGTGGTGCTGTATATGCGGCAGGAAGGACGCGGGATTGGGCTGGTGCATAAAATTCATGCTTACGCTCTTCAGGAAAAGGGGATGGATACGGTGGAGGCCAATATCCACTTGGGATTTGATGCCGATCTGCGGGATTATGGCAGTGGCGCTCAGATTCTGGCTGATCTCGGACTGCATAACATTCGACTCATGACCAATAATCCGCGCAAGGTGGAGGGCCTCGAACAATTCGGACTCTCCATTCGCGAGCGCCTGCCGATCAAAGCGGTCTGCACCGCGCATAATGAGCGATATCTGAAAACCAAGAAGGATAAAATGGGCCATCTCCTTTAAAAGGACCTTTTCTCATGAAAAAAGAAATCAAGATGGAAACGGCCGTGAAGGTGCCCTCCTTCGCTGGCATACACCAGATCACCGGTTCCTTTGATGGGGACCATGTGAAGTGCGCCCTTGTGGTGAGCCGTTTCAATATCGAGTTAACCTCAAAGCTGGCCCGCTACGCTGTACAGGCACTGATCGAGCACGGGGTGAAGGAATCCGACATCACGCTGATTTGGGTGCCCGGGGCTTATGAAATTCCGGCCATCGCCGGAGAGTTGGCTAAAAACGGACACTATGATGCGATTCTGGCTCTGGGCGTGGTGGTGCAAGGGGAAACCCAACACGCCCAATTGATTAATGAGCATATCGCCCTGTCGTTGGGGCGCCTCTCGATCGAATATGCTTTGCCGGTGATCTACGAGGTCATTTCCGCTGGCTCGTTGGCCCAGGCGGAAGAGCGCTGCGAGGGGGAAAAGAAGAGTCGTGGATGGTACGCGGCACTGGCTGCACTGGAAATGGTGAGGGTGTTTCAGTCCATAAGGAAACAATAATGTCTATACGTCATACCGCCCGTGAACGGGCTGCACAATTTCTCTTCCAGATGGATTTCAACCCGGATCAACCCGCCGAGGCTCTCCAATCTTTTTGGGGGCAGCAGGAGGACGATGAAGGGGGGGGGAAACCATCGAATAAGGTGATTTCTTTTGCCGAACAGATTGTCTATGGCGTGCTGCGAAACAAGGAAGAAATCGATCGCCGTATCATCTCCTGTGCCGATAACTGGGAACTTTCGCGCATGGGCGCCGTGGACCGGAATGTCCTCCGCGTGGCGGCCTATGAAATGCTCTACTGCAGCGATATTCCTCCCATCGTATCCATCAATGAAGCCATCGACCTAGTCAAGGATTTGAGCAACCCGGAGTCGGGACGCTTTGTCAACGGCGTGCTCGACAAACTACTGCGGAGCATCGCCGCGGAACAGAAAAGCCAGGCACCTGCGGCGGAGCCGAAAGTAGAAAAAGGGGAGCCGTAATGGCCGGATGGATGGATGCCCTGCGATTGACGCGCCGTACACTTGGGGGACTCTTTCGAAGCGCCGGTGGTGCATCCCGGGCAGCCTCTATCGAGGAGTTGGAAGAGCAGTTGATTCGCGCCGATGTGGCACCCACCCTGGCAGCGGAATGGATTAAGTCGGTGGGGAGGGCCGCATCCGACGATGAACGCCGGGCGCTTCTCCGTGAGGCTATGCTTCAATCCCTGAGTGCGAACGAGGGATTCGACTGGAATCCCGCAGAGAAACCTCTGGTGGTTCTCCTAGTTGGAGTCAACGGCTCGGGAAAAACCACCACCTGCGCCAAGCTCGGTTTTCAGGCCAATCAGCATAAGTATCGCGCCCTGCTTGCCGGCGCGGATACCTTTCGTGCGGCGGGTACGGACCAGTTGCGCATTTGGGCGGAGCGCCTGGGTTGTGAAATTGTGGCGGGGAAGCAGGGCGCCGATGCCGCAGCCGTCGCCTACGATGCTACGCAGGCCGCTGTGCAGCGGGGGTATGACTATCTCTTCATTGATACTGCCGGACGCATGCACACCAAACAGCCGCTGATGACCGAATTGCAGAAGGTGCGCCGCTCAATCGCCAAGGTGAAGGCCGATGCACCCCAAGAAGTGTGGATGGTGCTCGATGCATCCCTCGGGCGCAATGCCATCGCGCAGGCGCGCGTGTTCCATGAAGCTGTGAATTTGACAGGCGTGGTAATGAGTAAAATGGACGGCTCTTCCCGAGGCGGATTTGTCTTTTCCGTCTTTCAGGAACTCGGCATTCCCATACGTCTGATTGGACTCGGCGAGCAGGAAAACGACTTGGAGCCTTTCAGTAAAGTGCAATTTGTGGAGGCCCTGCTGAATCAAGATGAATCGAACGAATAAAAAGAAGAAAGGCGAAAACAGCCCTAGTGTGCAGGAAGATGAGCGCTGGATGCGGCTGGCCCTAGAGTGGGCGGCACGGGGGGAGGGGACCACACGCCCCAATCCGCCAGTGGGTGCCGTGGTGGTCAAAGAGGGAAGCCTGATTTCCGCCGGATATCACCGACGTGCGGGGGCCGAGCATGCCGAACGCATGGCTCTGCGCAAGGCCGGAACGGCAGCGCGCGGTGCAACGTTGTATGTCACGCTCGAACCCTGTTCCACCCAAGGTCGAACGCCGCCCTGCACCGAGTGCATCATCGAGTACGGCGTGAGCCGGGTCGTGGTGGCTGTACCGGATACTAATCCAAAACACCATCGACGCGGCATAGCACTCCTCCGCCGCGCCGGGATCGAAGTCTCAACTGGCATCGGAAAAGACGAGGCGACAGCACTGCTCGCCCCCTTTACAAAATATATACTGGAAGGAAAACCTCTGCTGAGTCTCAAGATGGCTATGACCGCCAACGGCATGATTGCGGATACTCATGGCGCTTCACGCTGGATTACCGGACCCGAGGCCCGAAAAAGCGTTCAGCATCTCCGACTCACAGCAGATGCCATCTTGGTGGGGGTTGGTACGGTCCTTGCCGATGACCCTTCGCTTCTTCCCAGACCGGCGCATGGACGAAAGCCCTGGCGGATTATCGTGGACAGCCATGCCCGGATACCGCTCTCCGCACAAATGCTGAATGACAAGTTCGCCACTCAAACCGTGGTGGCCGTGACTAAACAGGCGGAGGAGAAAAAGGTGCGCGCGCTCGAACGACTCGGCGCGACGGTTCTGCGCTGTCAATCGGAAGATGACCGGGTGGACTTGTCTGATTTGCTCGGGCGACTCGGAGCGATGGGCCTTCTGCATGTCCTGTGCGAGGGTGGGGGAACCCTGGCCGGAGAGCTGGTGAAATGCTCCCTGGTGGATCGCCTCTATCTTTTTATCGCGCCCTCCTTCTTGGGCGCATCGGGCATTCCCGTACTACAGGGGACCGATTGGAATATGGCTGACAAGCCGGAATTCCATTGGAAGGAAGTGCAATCAGTGGGAAAAGATGTTTTGCTTGTGGCCAAGAGAAAATAAAGGAGAGATAGATATGTTCAGTGGAATCGTGGAAAGAAAAGGCATCATCCAGTCGCTGGATCTCAAGGATAAATGGGGCAAAATAGCCATTGATCCCCGCAAGCCCTGGGACCATCCCGTAGAAATCGGCGAAAGTATTGCCATCTCCGGCATCTGTCTGACCGTGACCGATGTGGTCGATGGTGTTCTGCACTTTGACGTGCTGCGCGAAACGTTCGATCGGACCACGCTCGGGTTTAGAAAAGTTGGCCAATTCATCAACATGGAGCGTTCGCTGCGATGGGGACAGGAAATGGGGGGCCATATCGTGGTGGGGCATGTGGATGGCGTGGCCACGGTCGAGAACATCCGCGAAGTGGGACGGGACTGGTCGTTCGAGTTTACCTGCTCGGACGACTTGATGGATGGCGTGGTTTACAAAGGGTCCGTCGGTATTGATGGCGTGAGTCTGACCGTGGCAGAACTGAAGGAAAAAACGTTTTCGGTTCATATTATCCCGTTCACCTATGAGCAAACGACCTTTGGCGAGTTGAAAAAAGGGACGCCTGTTAATCTTGAAATTGACCTCTTGGGTAAATATGCTAGGAGATTACTCGAAAGAGGACGGGTTCCCGGCGAAGTGACGTGGGATTCGTTGCGGGAAACCGGATTGATTTGAGAGGGGGGGGGGGCGGACTACCATGCAAAGAATCATGCTAAAATCCAAAATTCATCGAGCGGTGCTGACAGCCCTGGAATTACACTACGAAGGGAGTATCAGCATCGACCCGGTCCTCTTGGAGCAGGCTGACATGCTGCCGGGCGAGCAGGTGCACGTACTGAATGTGAACAACGGCGAGCGCCTCATCACCTATGTGATCGAAGGCCCGCGCAATACCGGCGAAGTCATGCTGAACGGGCCGGCAGCACGCCTGGGCATGGTCGGCGACGAGGTGGTAATTATCGCCTATTGTCACCTGGATGAACAGGAGGCGAAGAAGCACCTTCCGCGCATTGTGCACGTGGACGACCGTAATCGCGTGGTGGAAAAGGCGCACTAAACAGGATATAAAGCAGCGGCTTACGAACGAAAAACTAAACGGGTGAAAGGAATATTGTGGCAACGACATCGATGGAAGACTTGCTGGTAATTCAGGAAAAAGACCGCCGACTGGCACGTTTGAGCCAGGAAGCCAGAGATATACCGATGCGAAAAAAGGAACTCGATCGTCGCTTGGATGCTCATCGCTGTTCCTTGGAGCAGGCCAATGAGGATTTGAAAAAAGCGTTGGCCTCCGTTAAGGCGACGGAAGTGGAAGTCGATCTGATCAACGGTAAAATCCGAAAATATAAAGAACAACAGTTCCAGATAAAAAATAATGATGAATACCGCGCACTGGAACACGAAATCGAAAAGGCCAGTGGCGACATTTCCGGATTGGAAGACCAAGAGCTGATCCTGATGGGCCAGACCGATGAAATCAAAAATAGAATTGAAGAAATTCAAAAAGGCATGAAGGCGGATGAGGTCCGCATCGCCGAGGATGTGGTTCAACTGGACGAACGGGGTGCCGTATTAAAGGAGCAACTTGAATCCTTGATTCCCGAACGTGCTGCACTGGCGGAAAAAATTCAGGTGGACATGCTTTCAAAATATGAGCGCATTATGAATCACCTGAAAGATCGAGCCATTGTGCCCATTGAAACCGGGTCCTGCGGCGGTTGCCACATGAATCTGCCGCCTCAAGTGGTTAATAATGCAAAGAAAGATGACTCACTGACCGTCTGTACATATTGTGGAAGAATCCTATATAGAAATGATTAAACGGCGAAAGGGTGGCTTGGTCGCTCTGGATTTCGATCCAGGGAGGAAAGTCCGGACTCCATAGGGCGGGATGCCCCGGTGAAAGCTTGGGACTCCCATGCCAGATCGTGGGAGATGGAAAGTGCCACAGAAAATATACCGTCCCGCGAGAGTGGGATAAGGGTGAAATGGTGGTGTAAGAGACCACCGCTTCGTCAGTAATGGCGAAGGCAGGGTAAACCCCATCCGGAGCAAGATCAAATAGGGAACAAGAGGCGGCCCGCCTCGATTCGGATGCAAATCCGGGAGAGTTTCGGGTTGATCGCGCTAGATAAATGACCAGGGCCGTCCGAAAGGACGGAACAAAATCCGGCTTACAAGCCCTTTCGCTTTTTTTATGTAAAATGAAGACAGGCCTATTTATTCAAATGCGCCGGGGCACCCTGCTGATTCTGCTTCTGGCTGGGTGCTGCTACGGCGTTCTGCTGCGTCGCATGCCGCATGGGAACACACAGACGGGTGCGGCGTCATTTGCTGCACGGGAGGTGGCTCGGGAAAAGGCCACAGGGGGCGCCACCACGGATGCGGCACCTGCCTGGTTTGTCTTACGGGGGGGGGCGCAGGAACAACCGTCTCCTCTGCCGCGAAGCGCCCTTGATGAGCGCTACCGTCTGGCGGGCACCTTTTTTTCTTCCGGCCAGTCAAATGGACGGAACAGGCGAACCGCCATTATTGATCAAGTACAAAGCGGGGAGCAGCGATTGCTGGAGGAGGGGGACTTGCTGGATGAATTCCAGATCGTATGCATCGAACGCGATCGGGCCATTTTGAGAAAAGACGAGGAGGAATCGGTCTTGCAGATCGGTTTTCAGGACCAGGACCCGTTGACTTCCGGGATGGAACCGACAGCCAACCCGACGCTGACCGACGCTTGGATGGACAATCTTTACGCCAAACAGGTGGGAGAAAGCAGGTGGGTGTTGAATCGGGCCGCGCTAATGGATTACTACACGGAAATGCTGGATGATCCCGAGCGCATTGCATCCATTTATATTTCCCTGAAGCCCGACTACGGAGAGAATCAAAAAATCGCCGGATACGAATTGGACATGGTCGGTGAGGAGGCCTTTTTCAAAAACATGGGACTGGTTCAAGGGGACCGCATACGCAAAGTGAACTCCATGAACATGACCAGCCAGTCACGCGGGGAATATTTTCTGAAAGAGTTTGTCAACAGCCGCCTCAGCGCCATTGTACTCGATATTGAGAGGGATAATGTTCCGAAAAAAATGATTTACCTTGTTCGATAAAAGATTTAGCATGGCCCTAAGTTGGTTGACCCGTGGGACAATCAGACGCCACCGGAAAATATTGTCAGTTGTCGGAACTTGATCATCATGAAAGTACTATTTGCCGCCAGTGAAATCAGTCCCTATGCATCGACCGGAGGACTGGCCGATATTGCCAAGGCATTGCCCGACGCCCTGGCCAGGCTCGATGTAGAGGTGATCCGGGTTATCCCTTGTTACCGCCAGATCATGGAGCGAAACCGGAATCTTCGCGATACCCAGTTGCGCCTGCAAATACCCGTCGGACTGAGCAATCACACGGCGGAAGTCTGGCTGGATGAAGTGGATTTTCCGAAGACCTATTACATTCGGCGCGATGAATTTTTTGACCGGACTTTTCTGTATGGTCTTTCCACCCGCGACTATGACGACAACTTTGAGCGCTTCACTTTTTTTCAGAAAGCCGTAATTGCCCTGATTGATACACTGAAAATCAAGCCCGACATTGTACACTGCAACGACTGGCAAACCGGGCTTCTTCCACTTTTCCTTCGCCACGGAATCAATGGCGGGGGCAGGGCCCAATCGGAACGGACTGTTTACACCATTCATAATCTGGCCTATCAGGGTGTCTATCCTGGCTCCTCCTTTCCCGTCTCCAACCTTCCGTTTTCCTGCTACAACATGTACGAGATGGAGTACTATAACCAGTTGAACTGCATGAAGGCGGGTATTGTCGTTTCCCAGTACGCGACAACCGTCAGTAAAACGTATGCCACCGAGATACGCACCGAAGAGCACGGGTGTGGATTGCATGGTGTGCTGATGGACAAAGGCGACAAACTGGTCGGGATACTCAATGGCGTGGACTACTCCGAATGGAATCCTGAAACGGATCAGTATATTGCGAAAAATTATTCGGCGGACAAGCCCGAGGGTAAACTCGCCTGTAAAAAAGATTTACTTCAATTGGCCGGGCTGGATGTGGACATCGAGCGTCCGCTGATCGGCATGGTTACCCGGTTGGCCGAGCAAAAAGGGCTGGATATCCTGGCGCAAGCCATAGAAAAGATCATGGAGCACGATGTCTCTCTGATCGTTCTTGGAACCGGTCAGCAGAAATATCACGATCTTTGCACAGAATGGGCCGAGCGCTGGAAAAAACGTTTTGTCGCCCGGCTAGAATATAATACGGAGCTGTCGCACAAGATCGAAGCTGGTTCGGATATGTTTCTCATGCCATCACGCTTCGAGCCGTGCGGCCTGAACCAGTTGTACAGCCTTCGCTACGGGGCTATACCCATCGTGCATGCCACGGGCGGATTGAAAGACACCATTCGAAACTGTTGTGACGAGGCGGGGAATGCTATCTCAAATGGGAACGGATTTGTCTTTGAGCAATACTCTGGGGAAGCCTTGCACAACGCCTTGCAGATGGCCTTGAAGAAACATGCTGACAAGACCTTCTGGCAATCCTTGATGTCCCGAAACATGCGCGAAGAGCATTCCTGGGATCACGCCGCGCGTGAGTATCTGGATGTCTACAAAAAAGCCTTGGCCCTCTAGCTGGCTGCCGGGCTTTGACCCGACATCCTGCTAGTGAGTAAAACCCAGCGAATACCCTGTGGCGTCCTGAACGGATCAACACCACAACCAGATGTTCCTGCATGTAGCGCAGTCGGAGCAATCCCGCTCTTAACAGCCTGTGAATAACCAAATCCACAACATCTGGTACCCCTCAACACCACATGGTGCGCATAACATATATTATGCGACGTTGCGTTACGGCATGAGATGTGGCGGTATTGATGCGGTGTGTTGTGAGCCGTTCAATTAGAGTTTGTCCCAAAAGGGCGAACTTTCACGCATTCAATTATTTTTTGAAAAT
>CAZBEO010000001.1:0-129081 GCA_964490935.1 uncultured Verrucomicrobiota bacterium | reverse complement strand
CAACGACGGCACCAAAACCCAAATCGATCGCGACAACCTGCAAAAAGAATTTCGTCAAATGCAGAAGGAGATTACCCGGATCACCACCGGAGCCACCGCCGCAGGCAAATTCAACGGCATCTATCTCTTCCGGGGCGGCAACGGCGTCACCACCCCTGCGAGCGCAGCCGTCCAGAGCGGCAACGTCTCGCTTCAGATCGGACCCGACGGCAATCAGACCTTCACCGAAGAATCCGTGAATCTCACCGCCACAAATTTTGCCGTCATGGGCTCCTACACGCAATACAGCTACGGCTCCGTGAATATGACCATTCTGGGCTCGGGTGTCGGCCCGCAAACGGTGCACTGGGCCAGCCTGATTGGCGGCGCGCACCTAAGTATCTCCACCCAAACCATCGCCCAGGGCGCCATCTCTAGAATCAACATCGGCATCGATTATCTCAGTACGAAGCGCTCCGTACTCGGCTCGGAATTGCGCCGCATGGAAATGACGCTCAGCGGACTCAGCTCCTACGGAGAAAACATCCGCGCCGCCGAAAGCCGTATCCGAGATGCCGATGTGGCCATCGAGCTGACCAACTATACAAAATATTATGTCCTGACTCAGATCGACACCGCCATGCTCGCCCAAGCAAACGCCCTGCCCATCAACGTGGTGGATGCCCTCTGGTAGACGGTGTTTCCAGCACCCACCAACGGCCCGCGGGAGGAGCGTAGAGTCTGGGTAGCGTGGTGCTCTCCGAGCGCCATGAAGGTTGGTCGGGTGATACTCAAAGCCAACCCCGTCCGCTCGGCGAGCGGACGGCTACTCTTCAGTACAAAACTTCGCAAACATCCGTTTGCATGAAGCAATCCGTCACGATCTCCCGGGGTATGCGGCAACGACCATTCGTTGGCCGTGGGGATGAAGTATAGTTTCACCCTGAGTTTGACGGATTGCTAGGCTTGGTAATACTTCATCTGGCTTTTTTTAATCTCCGGCATGGGTGCCGCCGGGTCCTGGTCGAGCGGGATGCCCTCGGGATCGGGCCGAAATGCCTGAATATAATGAATGCCGATGAGTGCTTCGGTGATGGTGGAGCTGTCGAGCAGGTGGCGCATATCCAGAAAAGTCCCTTGCTCGATCACCCGATGAATTTCTCCATCCAGTTGTGCCGGATGCTGCGGGACGGGCTGCTCGTTGAAAATCACCGCGTGATTGTGCAGCAATTCCTGTTTGCCGCTGATGTTGACCGGGTGCATGTAGAACACCCGGTTGAAATCTTCTTCTTCATAATCGGAGAGGTCTGCCGTAAGATCGGCGCCAATGCCCACAATCAATCCAGTCACGCGGGTGTGCCGGGGTGATGTATCGCCATCAAACCACTCAGCCAGATTGCTCTCATGCAGAATCATTTTCCCATTGGCGGGCGCATTCTGCGTGACGGCGGACTTTTTAATGCCCGAGCCATAGACGGCCCCAAGCTGAGCGCGAATCACTAACCCCAACGCCCCGCGAAAATCAGGACGCCGTTTCTTCGCAAAGGCAAACAACTCCCGATAGAGGGCACCCACGGGCGTGCCGCCCGCCGTTGCACTCTTGAAATGCACATATTCATTCACGCCGCCTTTGATGGACACGTTGAATCCGGTGCGGATCATGACGTGTCCCTGATCGGTTTTTGGAATCAGAAAGTCAGCGGTGTCATGTCCATCGGTCGGGAGCCAAACCATGGTTCCGCCAATGGTGATCATCTCGCCGAGAAGGTTGATGTACTCTTCGATGCCTGCGCCGAGACCACCCATGCCAATGGAATATTCCTTGTCGAAGAAGCGCTTGGAATAGATACGCTCGGTGGTGACACGCGAATGCAGAATGTCGCGTATGTCGCCGAGAATTTCCGCCGCGCAGGAATCGTCGGAGCCGGAAACGAAGCAGTAGTCGCCTGTTTCGGCGGAACACGTCTCCCCGCCCGCTGGCTTCGGTCTTTCCGGGGCTGACGGCTTCTGAAGAGCGGCGGCGGCCTTCGTTTCCGCCTCTTCCGGCGAATCAACCATCGGAAAGGTTTCGGCAAAGCCGGTCATTTCAATCACTTCCCGACAGTACGGCTGCACGCCGGAAAGAACCATCACGCCGCCGCGCCGCTGCATTTCCTTGTAAGTAGCCAGCAGGACGCGCAGCCCGGCGCTGCTCAGGTAGCTCACCCCGTCCATCATGAACAAGATGGCGCGTGCAATCCCGTCTTCCAGGGCCTCCTTCAGCACTGCATCCAACTGATTGGCACCGAAGGCGTCGAACCGCCCTTCCAACAGAATGCTCAGCGTGTCTTCTTTTTTCTGAAGGCGTATTTCCATGACGGCCGGATCAACCCTCGGATGTCTTGGCCTGGAACACACCCTTCGCCACCTTCATCATGCTGGCGACATCGGCGAGGTCCGAGGAAATGATCATCGAATTGTTTGTTTTTGCCAGCTTGCCGAATTCGCCGAGATACTGCTCGGCAATACGCAAGTTCACCGCATCCATGCCGCCTTTTTCATTGATCGCAATGGCAATCTCGCGAATCCCCTGAGCGGTGGCCGAGGCAATCTGACGAATCTCTTCGGAGCGTCCCTTGGCCTCGTTGATGCGCTTCTGCATTTCGCCTTCCGACTGCGCGATGGCGGCCTGCTTTTCGCCTTCGGCGCGGTTGATCTGCGCCTGCCGCGTACCCTCGGACTCGGCAATGGTGGCACGCTTTTCGCGCTCGGCACGCATCTGTTTCTCCATGGCGTCCTTGATGCTCTGCGGCGGGGTGATGTTTTTCACCTCGTAACGGGTCACCTTGACACCCCATGGGTCGGACGCACGGTCCACGGCGGCCACGATGGCGCTGTTGATGGTGTCGCGCTCTTCAAAGGATTTGTCGAGTTCCAGCTTTCCAATGACGCTGCGCATCGTGGTCTGGGCGAGCTGCGTGGCGGCAAAACGATAATCGCCGATGCCGTACGAGGCGTTCTTCGCATCCATCACCTGCATGTAGAGAATACCATCCACCTCCACAGCGATGTTGTCGCGCGTGATACACACCTGCGGCGCGACATCCACGGCCTGCTCCTTCAGCGTGTGTTTGTAAGACACCCGATCAATGAAGGGAAGTAGCACATGCAGCCCGGCCTCGAGCGTGCCAGCGTACTTGCCCAGCCGTTCCACGATAAAGGCGCTCTTCTGCGGAACGACACGTATGTACTTCACGAAAAGTATAAACGCGAAAACGATAATAATAACCAGCAATACCGTGAATCCTGTCATGTTAATTTCTCCTTCTTCCGAGGTTTATGGTTGCCCTTTTACTTGCAGCGTCAAATTATTCTGGCCCGTCACAATCACCCACGCACCCGGCGCGAGCGATTCATCTGATGCGGCCCGCCAGTCGGTACCGTTTAAGTCCACCTTACCGTCACGTCCCGGCGCAATCGCCTCGAGCACAATCACGGTTTTCCCAGTAAAATCGCCATCGGCATTCACATCCAGGTTCTGCTTGTTGGCGATGAAGCCGGTGAACACATTCTTGAGCCAGCGGCGCAGGCCGATCAGCATCAACAGCGAGGAAACCAAAAACAGCACCAACTGCTGGTTCAGGCCGAGCGGGACGATCCAAGTCACCATCCCTGTCAGCAGGGCACCAAGACCGAAGAAGAAAATGATCAATCCCGGGATACCCAGTTCGGCCAACAGGAGCACTATGCCCACGATGGCCCAAAGATACTGCGGTTGCATAAAACTACTCATGATCCGGTCTCCTTTTACGCGGCACCTACGCCCACGCCTTATCCAGTGGCCCGAAAGTATATACGCGATTCCAAGGCAAGACCAAGATAAAAATCAACGGCCCGTGCTGCCCGCCGCACGTCTGGGCGATTCACGCCCTCGTGAAAAATGGAAAACAACCCGCCAGCAAGGCCTTTTCTCTTTACAGGCTGCGGCTTCGTGCCTTAAATGCACGCCTCAACAGTGCGGACCGCACACCGCTGACAAAAGGGACTCCGTTCATGGCCCGGGGAAGGCAAAATTATGAATCAGAAAAAGCTATCGAAAGCAGAGTTCGGTCGCAGCATCCTGACCCTGGAGGCTATCGGTTTTACCCTCCTGCTGATGCTGCTTTGGATCAATGAGCTCATCGACCTTCCACACCGCATTTTTGGCACGGTGGAAACCCCGATCAACTGGGCGGAAAGCGTGCTGGAAAGCGCCATGTTGGTGTTACTTTCCCTGCTTGTCCTATTTATTTCGCGGCGCATGCTTTGCCGCATTGCCTGTCTGGAGGGAGTGCTTCACATTTGTCCGGTCTGCAAGAGCATACGCGAGGCAGGATGCTGGACGCCGTTTGAGCAGTTTCTTGAACGGGATTCCTGTACGCATTTTACGCACGGGCTCTGTCCGGATTGCGAGCGCAATGCCCTCCATTTGAAAGGGATTGTCCGCAAGGAGTTTGCCAAGTCCCTGCATCCGTAAAAATGCGCGCTGCCCACGTTCGGTTCGTTTTTTTCAACCCGCCGGGTCATCCCAACGGTCATGGGTTATTCATTCAATGTCTTCGGGCAGGGTGTTTTCTTCGCGGTACTGATTGAGCTTATTGCGAAGGGTGCGAATGCTGATGCCGAGGAGGTCCGCCGTGTCCTTGCGGTTGCCGCCGGTTTTGCGCAGGGCCTGAATAATGGCGCGCCGTTCCAGATCGCCGATATTCAATATTTCATCCGGCCCGGTGGATGGCGCGGTCCCCGACGCTGCAGGCGAGCAAGCCTCATCAGATTCCGGCGCGGAAAAGGCCACTCCGCTACGTCGGCCCCGTATTTCGACCGGCAGTGTTTCGGGACCGAAGACGGGCCCTTCCTCCATCACGCAAACTCGCTCAACCACATTCTCCAGTTCGCGGATATTGCCTGGCCAGTTGTACTGCTGCATGGCCTCCATCGTCTCGACGGCAAAGCTCAGTTCATCGCCGCCCTTGCCGCGTCCGGCACCGTAGCGCTGAACAAAGGAACCAACCAGCAGGGGAATGTCCTCGAGCCGCTCGCGTAGAGGAGGGAGCTTGATGGGAACCACATTCAACCGATAATACAAATCCTGACGAAACTTCTTTTCATCCACGTAGAGTTGCAGGTTCCGATTGGTGGAGGCGAGCACCCGGCAATCCACCTGAATGGTCTGCGAACCTCCCACCCGCTCGAATTCACGTTCCTGCAGGACGCGCAACAGTTTGGATTGAAGGTTGACGTTCATTTCACTGATTTCATCGAGCAGCAGGGTGCCGTGATTGGCCAGCTCGAACCGTCCGATGCGCCGGGCGACGGCGCTGGTGAACGAGCCTTTTTCGTGGCCGAAAAGTTCGCTATCCATCAGCGCTTCGGGCACGGCAGCGCAGTTGAGTCGGATGAACGGTTGGTTCTTGCGTTCGCTCATGCAGTGGATGGCGGAGGCGACCAGCTCTTTGCCGGTACCACTCTCCCCGTTGATCAGCACCGTGGCGTTCGACTGAGCCACCCGGGTCACTTCCTTCATCAGCTTCTGCACCGCAGTGGACTGGCCAACAATCTGCCGTCCCTGCGGGAGAATCCAGCCAAGTTCTTCTTTCAGATAGGTGTTCTGCGCCTGGAGGCCCACCCAATCGCGGGCGCGATTGATGATGATTTCAACCTGCTCGGGCGAAAAGGGTTTCATCAGAAAATCATAGGCCCCGTTTTTCATAGCATCCACGGCGCGTTCCACCGTGCCGAAGGCCGTGATAATGACCGTCAGGGTGGGGCAGCCTACGGAAGTCATGTGTTTGAGCAGGCCCATGCCGTCGAGCCCCGGCATTTTCAAATCCACAAAGGCCATGTCATAATCCTGCTGCGAGAGCAGTTCCTTTGCGTCGAGCCCGTTACTGGCCTCGGTGACTTTTATTTTATTGCGCCGAAGGGTTTCCACCACAAATTCGCGCATCAGGGCGTCGTCATCCACGACCAGCGCATTTTCGATTGATGTTATCATATTGCTGCTCCCGCCTGCGGTATGGTGACCGTGAATTCCGTACCCGATCCCGTCTGGCTTTCCACGGTGATTTCACCTCCGTGTGCCGTGACAATTTTATGACACAGCGAAAGCCCCAGCCCGGTCCCGGCATCCTTCCGGGTAAAGAAAGGATCGAAGACATGATGTATATCTTTTTTCGGAATTCCGCAACCCGTATCGGAAACCGTGAAGAGGGCGCTGCGCTTTCTGACTTCGGAACGGATGGTGACGTGCCCGTCTTCGCGCCCCACGCAGGCCTCCACCGCGTTGCGCCCGAGATTGACCAGCACCTGACGGAGCTGGCGTATATCGCCGCTAACTGTATGCATTTTTCCGGACTGTTTGAACTCCAGCACCACTCCGTGCTGCGCGGCGATTCCGCCCAGCAGGTCTTCCACGCTCGCGAGCAGCATGCCGACATCAAAGACATCGTTCTGCAGGGAAAGCGGACGCGCATACGTCAGCAGGTTGGTGATCACATAATTCAGGTTGGTTACGCCTGCGATGATTTTGGTGGCCATGCGGGAATGATTTTCGAAGCCGTCCTTGTCGAGGTCGGATTTCAAGAGGCGGGCAAAGCCTTCGATGGTGCCTAGGGGATTGCGTATTTCATGGGCCACACTGGCGGCCATCTCGCCGAGGGCGGCAATGCGCTGCTGGTGCTGCATTTTTTCTTGCAGCAGCCGCAGGGGGGTAATGTCGCGCAGGACTTCCACCGCGCCGATAATTTCTCCATCGGTGGAACGAACCGGTGCAATGCCGGCGAGTACGGTGATGGTGTGATCGCCCTTTCTGCACACCCGTTCCTGATCAAACACCACTTTACCTTTCCGAATCGCCTCCTGAATGGCCTTGGGATTGCCTAGGTCCTCCATCACCTCGGAATAGGCACGCCGCTCCACCTCTTTTCTCTTTTTCTCCAGCAGATTCAGGAAGGCGGGATTCGTACGCTCCACGCAGAGATTGGGGTCCACCACCAGCACACCATCACCGATGCTTTCAAGAATACACTCGAGTCGCCCGGTCATCTGGTGCAACTCTTCGACCTTTTCCGAAAGGGTGGCATTCTTCTCATTTAATTGCTGATTGGCCCGGGCGAGGTCCTTTTTCAGATTCTCAAAGGAATGCTGAAGCAGACTGCTTTGCTCATCGAAGAGATCAAAGGCTTTCTTAATGCCGGTCAGCAGCTCGCCATCCGTCCATTGCTGCTTCATGAGAGCCTGCAGTTTCTTTTCTTTTTCACTCATATGTTCATGCCGTTCTTCAGCGGATGCCCCGTCGTTTTCGGTAGAGTTCATTCAGGGCCAATTTGATTCCCTGATTAGTCAGCTCAAGCTGTCGAATATTTTTGAGAAAGGGAATCCAGAGGTCGGCCTGAAGCTGTTCCTGCTGTTCGATCGGAAGTAGATCGTCCGGACTGTCCAGATAGGCAATCAGATCGTTCAGCGTCCCATTTTCAAGGATGACGTTGGCAATGCGCAGAAAAAAATCATCCAACGGAACGTCTTCGCGATGCGGACTGACGCGGCTTCCTTCATACCAGCGCTTCATGGCTTTCAGATTATCCCGCTTTTCCCACAGGTCGAAAAAGGCCGGATAATAGGTGCGGATAAATTCGCGATCGACGTCGGTCAAGGTCGCCAGGTCGATCAGCACCGGATCAATCACTTCCTCGTTGCTGATGCCCAGCCGGATGTTGATAAACTGATCCAGGATTTTGGCTTTGGCGGTGAAATCGGGCGGCAGCGAGGAGAGGTCCATTAGGCCGAGGCGCCGCGAAGCCTCCTGAAGCTGATCGTTACGAAAGGCGATCTGGGCCCACCAGAAGGCGGCTTCGGACTGAAGCGCTCCGACGTCGTAGTTATTGCATATTTTTCGGAAAAGGTAATCGGCTTTCAGGTCGTTTCCTTCTTTGAAATAACATCGTGCCGTGCCGAGTGTGGCGGCCTCGATGGAAAGTGGAACGGCGCTGGTGGCGTCGGCGTTCTGCGCGGCGGCCATGCCGAGCAGGGCGATTTTGTCATAGATTTCCTGCGCATAGACCGGCAGCCCCATCTGCTCCACCGTTCGTGCCATCTGAATCAGGATATTCTTGGCATGTTCGTTTTCCGGGTCGGACTCGACGGCCTGAATACCCGTCAGCAGCATTTCAATATTGCCCTGGTTTCGGGCGAGCTGGGTTTCGAAGAGGCGCGATACGGCGGCCTGTTTGATTGCGGGCGGATAATCGCCGGTCGCCAGCTCGCTCAAGATGGCCTCGGCATTTCCCGGTTCGTTGATTTTAAAAAAATAGTCCGCCCGGTACAGTTGGCTTTGCGCCATGAGTTCATGGGTTTTAGTTTCCAACTGCGGTTGGCGGGTGAGCGCCTCGAGCGAATCGGCGGCTTCCCGGTAAAAGCCCAACCCCGCCATCTCTCGTATAACTTCCATGATTTGATTTTGGGAATCGCCAGTGATTCCATAGCGCTCAATATGCTGCGTAAGCAGGTGATTGGCACGGCGCGGGTCGCCTTTGGCCCGTGCAATTTGTGCGAGCAGCAGCATGGTTTCTGGAATAAACGTCATCGGTTCGTTGTCGAGGAAGCTCTGGATGGTCTGATCGGCCTGATCGTATTTTTTCTCCTCCATTTGCAGTTCCGCCATACGGAAAAAGGCCTCGTCGCGTATGGGGCCGGTAGCCTGTTCGGCCAGTTCGAGGTATTGACTCATGGCCTCATTACGAAGGCTCTCTCGGGCCTCTTCTCGGTTTTCTTCGGGGTGATCCTGGAGATATTCCTTGAACCAGGAGGGATTCAGCACCGTTTGCTGGAGGGCGTTGGCCTCGCGCAGCTTATATTCCAACTGCCGGGTGGGGGTTTGCATCATGGGCCGCGCCTTTTCCAAGGCATCCAGCATCTGAAAGCGATTGCCGGTCTCTGGAATATCCACCAGTTGGCTGGAATAAAGAATTTCCCGCGTATCGCGCAGGCGTCCCTCTATCTGTTCGCGTCGGGCGGGGTCCTTCTCCAGTTCCAGCGCTCCTTCCAGATATTGTTCGGCGGCGAGGGCATTTGGCCAAGGTGTCACCTGGGCTTCTTCAAGGAGTACCGCCCCCATCTCCTGAGCGGCCATGGCGCGCAGGGTGGCGTTGGAGGTCAGGTCAATGGCGCTGCGCAGCAGGGCCTTGGACATTTCCCAACGATCAATAGCCGCTTCGTTCTGCGCATCGCCCAGCAGTTGATCGAACGCCATAAGCCGACCAGGCGGCACCTCCTGCACATCTGCTTCCGAGTAGGTCACCGAGGGAAGTTCTACCACCTCGTCGCTCTCCTCTTCTTCCGATTTTTCGGGCTCCTCCACCTCCTCAAGTGCCGCAAGCACTCGTTCCTTTTCTTTTTGGAGGTACCGGGTCAACCCGTAATAAAGACCGGCACTGGTGCCGAGGAAGAGCAAAAGAACCAGAATGATCGTCGATTTTTTCATGGTTCGACCACCTCCGAATCGGCGGAAATCACCGCGTCGAGCAGGGACGAGCGTTCACAGAAGGAGGAAAGGCGCCGGCTCAGAGCTTCGAGCGCCCGGACGTCCGGCAGGGCGTCAAACGCGGGAGGGGCACCCTGTTCTCGAAGCAGACGAACCAGTTCGGGCTGCGCGCCCAGCAGCGCCAAGCGGCCTCCGAGGGCCAGACAGGTTTCGGCCAGGGCATCCAGTTTGGCGGCGCATTCCGGCTCGATGCTTTCGGTTTCGCGAAGGTCCAGGGCGATCCAGCCCTTGTCTTCAGGAACGGGAGCCAGCGCGGAGAGATCGCCCGCCGTCATCTGCCGAGGCATGGGTATCACGCAAAAACGATCCACCCAGGCCCGCTTCGTGGTGGCCTCTTCCACGCCGGAAGCCGACGATTCGGAGGGGGAGCAATACTGCTGCACGGCACGTTGCAGCTCATCCACATCGAGCGGTTTGCTCAGTACGCCAGAAAAGAGGGAGTCAGGAGCAGAAGCCTCTGTGGCGAAGTCATCGGCATCGGCACTCAGCAGTAGAATCGGACAGCGGCAGCCGCCCTCGCGTGCCGAGGTGGCCACGGACGCGCCATTTCCATCCGGCAGCCGGTAATCCAGCACCAGCAAATTGAAAGCAACCGTCTCCAGATGTCGCAGTGCCTCGGCACAGGATGCCGCCTCCACCACCTGCGCACCGGTTTCTTCGAGGGCTTTCCGGGCCAGCCAGCGTGCCAGCGGCTCATCCTCCATCAGGAGGATGCGTGGGCCGGAAGAGGATAATGTTTGTGCTTCTTCCACACGGAACTCCTTTTTACCAAAGATACTTTCCGCTGGCCGGGAAGCGGGGAATCACCAGCACATCGCCGGCTTGCAGATTTTTCAGATCGGGTACGCGCTTGCGGTTGGGCGAAATGAGAAGATTGGCTTTGTTCGTATCTCCATACACCATGGGCAGCCCGGCAATGGAATACAAGGTTTCGCCCACTTCCCGCACCTCATAATATTCAAAATTACCGAGCAGGAGCTGATCAATGGTTTGATGCAGCGACTCGATCACTCCCTGCAGCACCTGATTCGACTGCACCATGCTCTCAAAATCAAGTTGCAGCCCCACAAACTGCTCTTCCGTTTCCGTTGTGGCCAGGCGTAATTCTTCGTTTTCCTCGTCCAGCAGGCGAATCTGGTCCGTCTTGGCTTCATTGATCAAGACCAACTGCTCAAATTGAGCGGCCTTGCGTTCGAGCGAGTCCAGCCGCCCCCGCCCGGCACGCGGACGAGTCTCATCTCCCACGCCGAGCTGTTGTTGAAGGGCCACGAGTTCGTCTTCGAGTGTGTTGCATTTTTCGGCCAGTTTATCGCGTTCTTCCGCCTTCTGCTGGAGTTCCACGAGGCGACCCGGCCCCTTCGGGGGGGCTTCCGGTGGGGGGGTAATTTGTTGAGCCACAGCAGCCAAGGATAGCACAAGCGTGCCGAAGCAACCGATCCCCGCCGCTGCAAGTCGTTTATATGTAGTCTTCTTCAACATGGCTTCACCTGTAGCACCCGGAATGCCACAATGGCCTTCGGACAGCGCTTCCATGCCGAAAACCACTGGAATTCTCTAGGATATTTCGTATTCCGACATTTTTTTATACAGAGTGGTCCGGTGAATCTGCAACACCTCCGCCGCCTTGTTCTTGTTGCCGTCCACGCTTTTAAGAACGGAAAGAATCAGCTTCTTTTCGCACTCTGAAAGACTCATGGGAAGGATTTCTCCCGCCGGAGTGGCCGGAGCGGAAAGTTCCGGCTGAAGGGCACCGGTCGAGGGAATGCCGAGTACATCCGGCTCAATCTCTCCGCCGGGCGTCAAAATCAGACTGCGCTCCACCACGTTGCGCAGCTCCCGAATATTGCCCGGCCAATCATAGGCACGTAGAGCGGCGACCGCCTGCGAGGAGAACCCCGCGACCTTCCGGCCCATCTGCGCACAAAGCAACCGGAGAAAATATCGGGACAGCGGTTCAATATTGTCCTTATGTTCTCGAAGCGGCGGCATAACAATCGGCAGAATGGAAAGGCGGTAATACAAGTCTTCCCGGAAGAGTCCCTCTTCCACCCGCTTTTTCAAATTGCGGTTGGTAGCCGCCACCACGCGTACATCCACGCTTACCGATTTTGCTCCACCCAGCCTCCGAAACGACTTGTCCTCCAGGACCTTGAGAATTTTCCCCTGGAGCTTTAGGTCCATATCGCCGATCTCATCCAGAAACATCGTTCCACCCTCGGCGGCCTCAAAAAGTCCTAGCTTTCGCTGCTTGGCATCCGTAAACGCGCCTTTCTCATAGCCAAAGAGTTCGCTTTCCATGAGCTGCTCGGGAATCGCCGCGCAATTGATGTCCAAAAACGGTTTTTTTGCACGCGGACTCGACAGATGAATCGCGCGGGCGAGCATTCCTTTGCCGGTTCCGCTTTCTCCCATCACCAGGGCGGTGGTGTCCGGTGCCTGCGCGATCAGTTGCGCCCGCTCGAAAATTTTCACCAGCACGGAGGAGCCAATCATCTCGCCGAAGCTGAGCACCTCTCCGCATTCCTTGACCTGCATTTCGCTCAGCGAGGTCACCTGACGGGTCAGCGTCTGCTTGTCCGCCACATTACGTACAATTTTATCGAGCTGCTCATCCTCGAACGGCTTGGGCAGGTAATCAAACGCGCCGGCCTTGAGCGCCTCCACAGCGGTGGAAATATCCGCATAGGCGGTCATGATCACCATTTCCAAATCCGGATGCAGCTCTTTTTGCTCGGCGATGAACTTTAGTCCATCGCCATCCGGCAGCCGCATATCGGAAAGCAGCAGGTCCAGCTCCGCTTCTTCGAGGACCTGCCGGGCCTGCGCCAGGCAGTCGCGCGCCTGAACGTCGTGTCCCATTGCACGCAAGCGGTCGTAAATAGCCTTCCGCAGCAGGGCATCGTCCTCAATCACCAAAATCCGCAATTCTTTCATAACCGCTCACAATCCATGTGGTTCAGCCGTTCTATGCACAGGGCACAGCTTGTACCCCGAATGGTCGCTGCTGTCGAGTAAAGAGCGGAGAATCCCGTCTCGCGGAGCATCCTCTTCCAGTGGATGCCGTGCTCTGAGGTTCTGCACCACCCGATGAGGCCGGGATATTTTGTTGCAAGCATCGGCACTCATACGCATTATCAACGCATGGGAAGAGTGCGAATGGCATGGGTATTGAGCTGGGTTATTTTCGTCGGCACGGCGCTGGGCGAGTTGCCGGTGGTGAAGCCGTTAATCGTGACGCCGGAGTCGGGCATGGTGTCGGCCGTGCCGTACTGCCTGTTTGCGCGTGATGTGGGGGGCCGCACGGGAGTCCGGGATGTGGACGCGCTGGAGTGGTTCGCCTTTGAGGGCGTGGACGGCGGGGTGCCGGCATTCGGGTATTCACAGGATGCGGTCTGGATGCGGTTGCGGTTGGAGAATCCATCGGCAAGAGATTCGTCTGTTCTGGTTGAGCTGCCAATTTCCCGGTTGGATGAGGTGCGCTGGTTCGTGCTGGATGGGGATCGGGTGGTGGAAGAGGTTGCGGATGGACTGCGGCTGCGGGAAGCGGGAACCGAACATACGCGTTATCCGGTCGTTTCGGTTCTGCTGCCTGCGGGGGCGTCGAGATGGGTTTTTCTGCGAGTGCAATCGAACAGCTCGGTTTGGGTGCCGGTACGTGCGGGCACGGCGCTGAGTTATGTGGCCTATGCGGCACGGCGGAATTTTCGGGATTTTACGTTTGTGGGGCTCGGTTTGGCGATGTTTCTGGTGGCGTTGCTGTATGGGCTGGTGCAACGGGAGCGTCTCTACCTGCTGCTGTCGCTGCTTGCGGCGGGGTTCATGGTGTATTATCTGATTTTCAATGGTTTTTATCACTGGCTGGGCGGCCCGTGGCAGCCTTGGGTGAACCGTCAGATGCTGCTGTCGTGGGGCATGCTGGGGCATTGGGCTTTTTATCAATTCACGCTCGTTTATGTGCAGCGTCAGGCGAGAGAATGCCCTCCGCTTCGAGTGCTGAACTGGATTTCGCGGTTGCTGCTTGCTGGGGTGGTTGTTCTGGGTGTGTTGCCGTTTCGTATGGGAGTTTTAGTTTTATTGGCGTTGCTGCTGGTGTGTTTCCTAAGCGGTACGGTTGCTTCGCTGCGCCAGGGATTGTACTCGCGGGGTTGGATTGATCGCCTGCTTGCAGGGATTTGGTTGCTCGTGCTGGTGGTGGTGGCTATTCTGTACGCCCAGTTCTTGGGTTGGATTCCGTATATGTTGATGCCGACGTATCTGCAACATGCGCTGCTGCCCTTTATCTACAGTGTCTTTTTGGCCATCGTGATGGTGCAGCACCGCCAGGCGGTGCGGGAACAGGAACGGGCAAGGGCTTCCGAACAATCCGCCATCGAGGCGCAACTTCAGGCACTGCGCTATCAACTCAATCCGCATTTCCTGTTCAACACGCTCAACTCGATCGACGCGCTGGCACGTCAGGCCCCGCAGCGTATCCCGGAGCTGGTGCGCAAATTGGCGGCGTTTTTGCGTCTTCGCATCGAGCCCGCGCCGGACGGCCTGGTCTCCCTGGAAGAAGAGCTGGAGTCCATCCGCATCTATCTGGACATTGAAAAGGTGCGTTTTGAGGAGAGTTTGCAGGTGCGTTACGAGGTGGATGCCGAGACGTTGCGGTGTGAAGTGCCGGAGATGCTGCTTCAGCCGCTGGTGGAAAATGCGGTTCGGTACGGTATGCCGCCGGAAGGTGCGCTGGAGGTCCGCATCGGTGCCCGACGGCAGGCAGGAGAGCTGCATCTGCGGATTGTGAATAACGGGAGTCTGGTGGAGCCGGGGGAACGCGGTGGGATTGGCACGGGCAGTCTGAAGGAGCGCCTGGGATATATCTATGGAGCGGCGGCGAGCTTTACGCTGAATGAGAGCGATGGCTTGGTCACGGCGGAAATACGTATGCCTGCCCGTGAGGTGGCGGTATGAAAAATCTGCGTTGTTTGATTGTGGACGATGAACGCCTGGCGCGCGACGCCCTGCGCGACCTGCTGGCGGAGGTCTCCGGCGTGGAGGTGGTGGGCGAGGCCGATCGGGTAAAAAGTGCGGTGGCCGCTGTCGGTTCGCTCGCGCCCGATGTGTTGCTGCTGGATGTCTCGATGCCGGGTGGCGGGGGGTTCGAGGTTCTGCGCGCGCTGTCCGCTCCGCCCGCCGTAATTTTTGTGACCGCGTACGACCGCTATGCGCTGCGGGCCTTTGAGGTGAATGCCGTGGATTATTTGCTCAAGCCGGTGGAGCCGGAACGCCTTGCAGAAGCCCTCCATCGTGTCCATGCGCGGGCGCATGAAGGAAGGCCGCCGCCTCGGGGGAATACGCTGCAACTGCAACAGGATGATGTGGTCTTGCTCGAACTGGGAGAGTCCGGGCACTTCCGAAAAGTCAACGATCTTCTAGCCGTTCAGGCCGACGGTAAATACAGCGTAGCCTACTGTACGGATGGGCAGCGCTACATGGTACGCCGCAGTATGATTGAGTGGGAACAGCGCCTGCCTTCTGATTTGTTTGTGCGACTGGACCGGGGCCTGCTGGTCAACCGAGCGCAAATTCGCTCGGCCGACTTTCATCAACGCTCGGCCACCGTGCAACTGGCGGAGCTCCGTCATCCCTTTCAGCTTGGGCGCAGTGCCGCCGCCCGCCTGCGCGATTTGTTGAAGGAAGAGTAGAAGAGGGAGAGGAGAGGGGAGAGGTTCTCTCGCAGAGCACGCGAAGAGCGCGGAGAAAGAATGCAAAAGAATGTGAAGGAGGGGGTGGCCTGGAGGGCGTCGGGCTCCGACGCCTTGGGCGTGAGAAAGTACTCCGGCGCAGGGATATTTTGACGGCCGAAAGAAAGAAGTTCTCACACAAAGGCACGGAGGCACAAAGGGGGAAGAGAATGTAGGAATGGGCTCGTAAAAATAAAAGGACGTTGGGGATAAGGTCCCTCCCGAGAGGGCAGATTCATGCCGTTAATGGGCCGATTCGTGACTTTGACCTTTTCACCTGTCCACCTCTTTGATTTGATGTGAGCGTTAGGTGTCTGCCTAAAACCTAGGGGAAGCCTCAAAGGAGATGAAGCGCATGAAGAACACACCGAATGCACGTCCGCACGTATTTTCCAATCATTGGAAACTTTTTTCATGTTTTTTCCAATCGTTGGAACTTTTTTTCACGTTTTTTCCAACCATTGGAAACACCGACAAAAGTCCGCGTCATGATGGCCCCGGAGGGGCCGGGGAGAATAGCCCGGGGTCATCGGACCCCGGGAAGCGGACAAATATAACAGCACGCACCCCGGCGGGGGTGCGTGGGATATTGGAGAATCAGAAACCCAGGGTCTTCCGACCCTGGGCTATATGCCTTCACCCCGTCTGGGGTGATTGGAAAATCGGGTTTGCGCTGATTGCAGCACTGCTTTGCGCAGTCGGGACGGCGCAGGCGGCGACGCTGGGCGGTGATGCGGTTGAGGGTGCGCTGAAGATTGAGTGTGGGAATAGCGGGATGAGTGTGCATGCCTATCTGGATGGGGTGTGGAAGCAGCAGACCTTTTCAAATAATAAAAGCAGTATGGTGCATTATGAGCAGGGCGGGACGTTTAAGTATACGGCGGGCTATTATTCGGGTTCGGCGATGACGTGTACGAAGAATGAAAATATCAGTTCGACGGTGAATGAACGCATCTGGGCGGGGGGCAGCGTGCAACTCACGATGCGCACGACGTATGTGTCGCCTTCGCGTACGGAGAGTTATGAGTTTGAAATTAAGAATACCAGCGGCAGTGCGCTGAGTGGGGTGAAGTTTTTCCACGGACAGGATACGTATCTGGGTTATTCGGATGCGGGTGGCGGTTTTTGGGATGCGACCAAGGGCGTTGTGGGGGTGCAAAAACCGTCGCAGAAAGATCCGGGTCGGCTGATTTATCAGACGCTGGGCAGTGCGGCGCAGAAACCGGATGATTATGCAAGTGCGGGATATAGCACGGTGGCTTCTTTGGTGGAGGCAGGGGCTTTGAATTATACGCTGAACACGAATTATTCCACAGACAATGGCTATGCGGTGCAGTGGAATAAATCTTCGCTGGGTGCGGGGGAAACATGGTCGATTGCGGCGGCGGAAACGATGGCGGTGGGCGCGTCGTTGACGGTGGACGTACCGGATGCGCTGATCGGTACTTCGACGGTGGTGACGGGTTTGGTGGAAAATTCGGCTGAATCGGCGACGGTGAATTTGTCGGTGAAGGGGTATTCGCCGGACTGGACGGTTTCTATTGTTGGACCGACGAATATTACGGTGGATACCGGGGGTTCTGCTGAGGTTTTGATTAACGTGACGTGTCCGCCGGTGGTCTCGGTGGGCAAGGGATGTGACGTGGAGCTGACGGCTTCCGATGAGACCACGGAGGCGAGTGGTTCGGGACGAATTACAGCGGTTTATTATGATGGCGTGGCGTTGGTGCAGGGGGTGACGGATGACGGCGCAACGAGCATTTCGGAATACACCGATTTTGGCGGGCGACTGGTCGGATCGGTGGTGACGCAGCAGTTCACGGTATACAACGGCGGGCCAAGCAATATCACGCTACTGACGAATGCGCTGACGGGGTCGGCACGGTTCCAGGCGGTCGGTGTGCCGGCGTCGCTCGCGGTGGGCGAGACGCAGAACTTCAGCGTGGTCTATACGGCCTCGGATTATTCCACGGAAACGGCGACGCTGACGCTGTTCGACGGCAGGCCGTGGAGTCCGTTTGTGATGAATTTGAGCGGGTGCGGGTATGTGATCAGTACGAACAATGGTCCCAAGGCAGGCGGTAACATCGTGACGATTACGAACGGCGCGTTGGGTGCCGGAGCGGACATTACGCAGGTGTCGATCGGCGAAAAGAATGCGTCGATTGTGGCGCAGGGCGTGAATTGGGTGAGTTTCATCGTGCCGGCGCAGTCGGACGCGGGCTGGAAGGATGTTGTCATCCGGTCGCTTTCCGAAGGGACCAAAACAATGCGGCAGTGTTATCTGGTCAATCCGGCAGGTGCCGTTCTCACGGTGACCCCGAATTCCGGCTATTACACGGGCGGCGAGGAGATTGTTATTACGGGCGTGGGGCTGTGCAATGGCACGCTGGCGGACATCACGAATGTGACGATTTGCGGCTATGCGGCCACGAGTGTTTCAATCAACGGCTCGACCCAGGTGGTGTGTTATACCTCCGCCGGTAACGTGGGCAGGGGCGCGGTGATCGTCGATTCGATCTCCCGGGGCCGGGCGATCAAATACAACGCCTTCATCTATTTCGGCCCGCAGATCAATGTGCTGGGTCTCGATGGCGAGAAAATCGTAAACGGGGAAGCGCCTGATTACGAAAAGGGCACCGATTACAGCTATCTGGCCGCAAACGCAACGATCACCCATCGTTTCATGATCAACAACGACAACACCGCGCCCCTGACCCTCTCCATGGTGACCACCAGCGGCGCGGCCGCCTCGGACTTCACGGTGCTGGAATGGCCGACGCAGGTGTTGCAGAACGTGGATCAGCCCCTCGTGGTTTCGTTCACACCTTCCGCGCTGGGCGACCGCTCGGCCAGCCTGACGCTGTACAACAACACGACGAACTCTCCTTTTACGATCCGGTTGACGGGCAGCGGGATAGACCTCAAACCCGTGGCAGGTCCGATGGACGGCGGCACGGTCATCACGATCACGAATCCGGCACTGCTCTCGGCGGTGGGTCGGGTGACCAATGTGACGGTGGGTGGCGCGTCGGCGACGGTCAACCAGCAGGGGGCGGACTGGGTTCGCTTCACGACCGGGCCGGGCCGCTGGCACGGCAGCCAGAATATTTCCGTGGAGGGCGAGACCGCCGAACGCACGCTGTTCAACTCGTTTACCTATAATCGCAAGGGCTATATTTTTGGCGCATACACGAATGACTACACGAGCTGGGAAACGCTGCCGCCGCTTCCGGCAGAATCGACGATCGTGACGAATCTGCGGTATGCCGGAGTGGCCGAGTATGATGGCTATGTGGTGCAGTTGGGCGGGGTGAACATCAGCGCGTACGGGTATGAGAAGTCCAGCTATCGTTGGGATGGATTCACCTGGTGGCGCGGCCCCGATCTGCCGATTGCCTTCGCGGGCATGTCGGCCACCGAACACGACGGCAAGCTCTATATGATGGGCGGCTACACCGCCGCGTACAGCAGCAGTCGTTGGTACTGGCCCTCGAATTGCAACCAGACCTGCTGGACCTGGGACGGCTCGATGATGGTCTCCAACTCATATATTTCCACCAATACGCAGGCGCACAGCATGGCCGGCAGCCTCGGAGACGAGCTGTATGTCATGGGTGGATTGAATTTTATTTACCCCACGGTCTCTTCCCGGTTCCAAATTGGCACCACGAATCTATTCCGCCATAACGGAGCGGACGCTGTCTGGGCGAGGGCACCTGGCGGAGTCCCTTCAAACCGCAAATGTTACAACCAAGCGGGCGTGGTTCACAGTGGCAAGCTCTATGCGGTGGGCGGTGCCTACGTCTCGACCGACAGCGGAACCGAGATGGTCAATTGCTATACCTATGATGGCACAAGTGTGGTCGCTATTGCGAGTCTGCCCGCCGCCCGCCGTCGTATGGCCGCCGGGGTAGTGGATGGTCAAGTCTACGCGGCAGGTGGAATACGCTGGGACAGCTCCGGCTTTTCCTCGTCTTACCTATATACCAATACGTACCGTCTTGATGGCGCGAGCTGGACCGAAGTGGCGCCGCTGCCCGCCCTCACGTTTATGCACGGTGGGGCAACCCTGGATGGACGACTTTACGCGATTGGGGCGCACGCCTCGTTTGTCTTCCCCGCACGTGCCTATGAAAGCGGCGTGACGCCCTCGAGCGGGTCTTCCGTCGGTGGCGATACGGTGACGATCACGGGCGTGAATCTGTGTGATGGTACGGTGGGCGACATCGTGGAAGTGCGCTTGGCGGGCGTACCGGTGGCTTCGATCATCAGCGCCTCCGCCACGCAGATTGTGGTGACGAGCGCGGCGGGTGGCGGGGGCCTCGGCGATGTCGTGGTCGAATCAGCGACGTACGGGCGCTCGGTATCGTCCGACGCCTTCACCTACACCGGCGCGCAGGGCTTTCGCGTCTATAATACGGACGGCGACATGATCGCTCCGGGGATCGCAGCTTCGACGAACCTTGATACCGACTTCGGGCACCAAGCCTACGGCACGGTGCTGACCAACTGGCTGACGATTTCCAACGGCAGTGCCTCGGCGGTCAGCATCACCGGCTGGACCACCAACGGCGGCGGTGCCTTCAGTATGGCCAGTCCGTTCGCGCTGCCCAAATCGCTGGCGTCGGGCGAGAGCGCCAATTTCCCGGTGGTCTTCACGGCCAATGCGCCCGGCGCGCGGACCGCCGAACTGCATATCGCCAACGACATGCCCGGCATCTGCGGCGACTACACGGTCAATCTGGCCGCCTCGGTCTATCAATTCAGTACGCTCGCCGGCCCGGCCAATGGCGGCAATGTCGTGACGCTGAGCAACGTGGTGATGGGCACGGGTAGCGACATCTACGCGGTGCTTTGTGGCGGCGAGGCCGTGCAGATTGTCGGCCAGGGCGCGAATTGGGTCAGCTACGTGATGCCGTCCGTCGCTTGGCCCGGTGTGACCCGCGACATCACCGTGCGCTCGTGGGGCTTTGGCGATCTGTTCTTCGCGGACATCTATACTTACCTGGAACACGCCTGGATCGGCAGGACGGATTATTCTTCAGGATGCTGGACCAACTTGGCGGGTGGGGTGGATGATTACGCGGTGAACAGCTTGGCCCTAGCACCGGACGGCTCGCTGTACGCGGCCGGATCGTTCGACAAGGTGGACGGCGTTTCCGGATACAACAGCATCGCCCGCTGGCAGGCCGGTGAGTGGCATGCCGTCAGCGGAGGTCTGGGAAACTTTTCCAAAGCGTACGACACGATGCTCATCGGCACGAATCTGTATGTGGCCGGCGATTTTAAGAAATATGTGACCAGCGAGAGCCGAATCGTAACCAACATCATCCGCTGGACCGGTTCGGAATGGGCAGGAGTTGGCGAATGGCCGCATCCCGCCCCCGGCTTGAACGTGTGGGGCTATTCGCTGGGCCATGATGGCACGAACATCTACATGGGCTTGTACAACTACAACGACCAACCCAATGTCCCGCCCGCGCAGAAGTTCGACGGTACCACCTGGACCGACCTGCTGCCCAGTACGATGTCCAACAGTACGATCTACGCGCTGGAATATTACAACGGAAGTATGTACGCCGCCGGCAACCTGCGCCCGGCCTCTTATCCCAGCGGCTTATACACCAATGTCATCCGCTGGACCGGGGCGGCTTGGCAGAACGCGGGTTCGCCACCTACGGACCCCGCGTCTCAGCTCTTCTACTATTGTATGGAGCCCTTTGGCGGCAATCTCTATGTGGGCAACAGTATCTTGGGCAACAACAGCCTGGTGCGCTGGAACGGGGCTACATGGTCGACCATTTCCGGCTACGCCGGAGGTCTTTCGGCTGGCGTACGCGATATGCAGAGCGATGGGGAGCGGCTCTTTGTGTCCGGCCAAGCGATCGATCTGTCGTCTGGACAGCCCTATTCCTGCATGGCTTGTTACGATGGCTCGGGCTGGACCTCGGTCGGCCAACAGAGTCTGGATAACAGCAAGACCGTTGAGGCGATGGCGCTGACCCCGCGCGGAATCTTTGCTGCCGGCAGTTTCACGAACATGGGCACCAACGCGGTTTCCGGCATTACCCAGTTGGATCGGATTGGCTTCTTTATCTTCGATCAGACCAACGGCCTCGCGCCCTCGTCTGGTTCCTATACGGGTGGAACCTCCGTCACGATTCATGGATACAACCTGGGCAACGGAACGACCGAAGATGTCTACCGCGTCACGCTCGATGGCGTGGATGTGGCCTCGATCGACAGCGTCAGCTCGACCCAAATCGTGGTGACCACGGCGGCGGGCTATCCCGGCGTGGGCGACGCGGCAGTCTATACCCACGACTACGGCATCCTCGTGCAGTCCAATGTCTGGAGCTACACGGGCGGCTCAGGACTCAAGCTGCGCGGAGTCGATGGGAACCTCATCGCCAACGGCGGTACGCCGACTTATGCCTCCGGAAATCAGTTCTGGTTCACACCGAGCAATGCGCAGACCAACGCCCTGACCCTCAAAAACGACGGGTCGCTCTCCTTGACCACGTCAGGCGTGCAGACCAATGGTACGGGCGCCTCGGCCTTCACCTGTACCTGGCCCGCTTCGCTGGCCGCAGGCTCGAGCATTGCCGTGCCGGTGACCTTCGCGGCCACCGCGCCGGGCATCTACACCGCCGCCGTTGTCGTCGCGAACAACAGCCCCGGCGGAAGCCCCTTCGTGCTGAACTTGCGCGGCATCGCCGCCGACCTAACCCGGGCCGACGGCCCCGCCGCTGGCGGCAATGAATTCACGATCACCACTGGAACCATCGGTGATGGCGACGACATCTCGTCGGTCCGCTTCGGAACCAATTCCGCCGCCATACTCTCGCAAACCGCCACCTCGGTGACGGTGCGCCTGCCCGCCGTCGCCACCATCGGCATCCGGGACATCACCATCATCTCCGATAGCCTGGGCGAGCTGACCCTGCCCGACGCCTTCACCTTCAACGCCGGTGGCGCCATCTTCAAGATGGAATACATCGAGGAATGGACGGCCATCGCCGCCCCGCCCGCTCTTAACTTGGCCGTGGCCGGCGTGGTGAACGATCAGCTCTACGCCGTGGGCGGAGTCAGCGCAAACACCGTGTACCGCTACGACGACCCCGTCTGGACGCTTGCTGGAACCTATCCGGTGGCCGACTCGGTGGACGGGGCGGTCTCGACGGGACCCTATCTCTATACCTTCCAGAGTACGACGAACATGTACCGTTTTGATGGAACGGAATGGACCTCTCAGTCGGCACCTCCCACTGCGGCCAGTACCTTGTATATGGCAAGCATGAACGGCCAAATCTATGCCGATCCGTTTAATACAACCGGCGCATACCAGTTCGATGGAACGAACTGGAGCGTGATGGGCCTCCTGCCGTCGACCTCCGCCTACAGCGATCTGGGCGTGTTGAGCAATTCCCTGTATCGTGTGGGACGTCGCGCTAGTGGCATCTCTTACACGAATGTGTACCGCTACAACGGTTCGGCCTGGGTCGATGCCCCCGGATTGCCTCTGGGACTCGGCAATATGAATTGCGCGACGCTTCGCGGAAAACTCTACACCGTTGGCGGATACAACCTTTTAACCAACGTCTTTATGTTTGACGGCATCTCCTGGACCGCGACCGTTGGCCTGCCGGTGGGCGACACGATGTATGGACAGCGCGTGGCCACCTGCGGCGACTACATCTATGCGCTTGGCGATCGGCGGACCAACTGCTTCCGCTTCCCGACCGTCAACAACCTGTCGGGCGTCACGCCCTCCTCTGGTATCTATACCGGCGGAACCGAAGTCGTTATTCTGGGCACCAATCTGTGCATCGGCGACGACGTGACCAACGTGACCCTGTGCGGTGCGCCGGTGGACGCCATCCTCAGCGCGACGCCCACGCAGGTCATTGTGCGCACGGGCGTGGCCGTCGAGATGGGCTGGGGCGATGTGGTGGTCTATTCGCCATCGGTCGGCGCAGCACGCCGCACCAATGCCTTCCGCTATGCGGGACGTGAATTCAGGGTTCTGGGAATCGATGGCTCGGTCATTACCCACAACGCGGACGCCTCGGAGGATAACGGCACCTCCTTCCCGAATACCGGCGGTGGAGCGGCTGTCACGAATACGTTTTCGATCACCAACAACGGCATCGGGTCGGTCGAACTCACCGGCAGGTCCTTCACGGGCACGGATGCGGACGCCTTCAGCGCCTCGCCGATGGCCTTCTCTCTGGCCGAAGGTGCGGTGACGAATGTGGACGTGGTCTTCCAGCCTGTGACAGGCGGACTGCCCGCTGCGGCGCTGGTCATCGAAAGTGATGTGCTGGGCTCGCTCTCAAATTACGTGGTCAATCTGGCCGGGTCCGCTTGGGCGCTCTCCTCGTCGGTCGGTTCGTCCGAAGGCGGCGTGAGTATCACCATTACCAACGGTGCGCGCATGGGATACAATGACATCGTCGTTGTGCTGGTAGACGGCATCGAAGTCACGCCCACCGCGCAAGGCGAAAACTGGGTCACGTTCGTCATGCCCGCTCATGGCGAAGGAGCCGTGGATATTTTGGTGCAGTCGTTATCCCTCGGCGACACCGTGTTGCTCCATGCCTACACCTACATGCCGCCGTCGATGATCTATGGCGACTCCTTCGTTTGGGAAGAGCTTCCGGGCCTTCCAATGGCCCTGAGCAATACCGTCGCTTTTGCTTCGGAACTGGGAGATAACCTTTATGTGGCGGGCGGTCATGACGGCACATCGGCGGTGACGAACGTCTTCCGTTTCGACGGCTATCGCTGGTACGATGCGCCGGGCTTGCCTGCTGCTCGCGAGGGTGCGGCGGTCGCCATGCTGGATGGCGCGCCTTGTCTTATTGGTGGACGCATCGGTGGCGTGCCCCAAACCAATGTGTACCTATTCTATGGCACGCACTGGGGGGAAATCGAAGGGCTGCCCGCTGCGCGAGCCGATCTGGCCGCTGTCGGCATCGGCCCGGTATATGCCATTGGCGGGTCCGGAAGCGCGGCGGCCCACACCAATGTATACCAATTCGACGGCGCGGAATGGATCGAAGTCGCCGGATTACGATCAGCCCGCGCCGGGATGGGCTGTGCAGTGCGGCGTGATAAAATACACGTCTATGGCGGGCGCACTATCGGTGGATCGCCCACGTTTAATCAGTATGTGTTCGATGGTGCAAGCTGGGCGTCCGACGCCGGAATGCCCGCGATGCGCGATGCGCTCGGCAGCGCGCCGCTGAACGAACACGTTTATGCCATTGGTGGAAGTGATGGAGCCGCAGCGCAAACGAATGTCTACCGCTTTGACGGCGTCAACTGGAGTACCGTCGCACCACTGCCAGCACCACGTCGATCCGCTGCGTCCGTTTATTGGCGCGGAGCGATCTATGTGCTCGGCGGCAGTGACGGCACCTCGGCCAAAACCAACATGTACCGTTTGCAGGATGGCGGCATCACGCCCATCTCCGGATATCCGGCGGGTGGATTTAATGTAACCATTCGAGGCACGAACTTGTGCAACGGGACGATCGAGGACGTGGAGTCGGTTTCCATCTGCGATGTGGATGCGGAAATCGTCAGCGTCTCCAGCACGCAAATTGTCGTGACCGCCAATGCCACCGACATCGGGCCCGGCCACGTGGTGGTGGATTCTCTGACGTATGGCACCATGGGCAGTGCCTATGCCTTTACCTATCTGCGCGGTGAGATTATGCTCATCGGTACCAACGGCGATGAAATTGTCGAGGGTGATCCCGCCTCGATGGATGCCGGCACCGATTTCGGTTCGATGTTGGTCGGAGCCTCCCGCACCAACACCTTCGGACTGATCAACACGGGCAATGCTGCCTTAACGCTTTCGAGTGTTGAAAGTGCCGGGCAAGGCGGCGGTTCGTTCACAGTGATTGCATTCCCGACGAACGAATTGCTGCCGGGTGCCACCGGACAAATCACCGTGGTTTGCGCCTCGCTGGGCGGTGATCAACTCGGGGAGTTGGCCTTCCGCGACAACGTATGGATCGATCCAGCATTGCCGCAAATCGGCGGCTATACGGTCAGTGTATTCAACGTGAAAAGTTATGGCGCGGGTCCTGGATTGGGCTTGTCGGATGCCACCCTGACGTTCAACACCCCCTACGGCGTGACGCCTGCGGCGCAGACGTTTGATGTCAGCAATGTCGGCACCGATCCGCTGACCTTCAGCAATACCGTCGCCTATGCCGCACCCGGCGAAAACTGGCTCACTATCACACCCACCGGCGGCATCGCCCTGGCGGCGTCCGGTTCGATGACCCTGACCAACTCGGTGGATGTCTCCGGCATCAATGTCGGCGTGCATGTAGCCACGGTCAGCGTTTGGAGCGCCACCGCCACCAACAGTCCGCAAACCTGTGTGGTGACGCTGACGCTTTCTCAGACCACCCAGTCGATCACCTGGACCAATCCGGGCACGCAGACTTACACGAACGAGACCCTGCTGGATGCTTCCCTGAACAGCGGACTGGCTCCGAGTTACACGCTCATCAGCGGACCTGGATCGCTGACGAATGTGTCCTATATGGACTATGCGACCTATACCGGATCCGGGCTGGTCACCGTTGTGGCCTCACAGGCCGGAAACCTGAATTACGGTGCGGCAGAATCCCTCACGCAAAGCTGGGATGTGATTCGCGCGCCGGGTGTGATTACCCTGACGAATCTCACGCAGGAGTATACGGGTAGTCCGATCAGTCCGACCTGTCTGACTAGTCCGACCGGTCTGACCTACTCGCTGACCTATAACGGCGGCACCAATGCCCCAACCAACGTCGGCGACTACGAAGTAATTGCCACCATCACTGATCCGCTGATTTATGGTTCAACGACCGGCACGTTGCAGATCACCAAAATATCGCAGACCATCACCTTCCCATCGATTCCTGCGCAACACACCAATGCAACCGTAGGTGTGAGTGCCACGGGCGGTGCATCGGGTAATCCGGTGACCTTCAGTGTGGCCTCAGGACCGGGAAGCATCGACAGCACCAACTTGACGTGCTCTGGGATAGGTGATGTGGCCGTAGTGGCGTCACAGGCTGCCAGTGGAAATTATGATGCGGCACCTAATGTTACCAACCTCGTGCGGGTCTTCAGCGTGACACCAGACAACGGACCTTATGCTGGTGGAAACACAATCACTATCACGAATGGCAATTTCGGAACAGTGACCAACGTGCTCGTAGAATGGAGCTCCAGCTCCGTTTCCCCAGACAGTACAGGGGCCTCTTGGGTAACCATAACCATGCCCGCCACAACCAATGCGGGCCTGACGGACATCACCCTGCAGACCCCCGAATACGGCGATATCCTTCTCACGGATGCCTACACCTACAATCCGGCGGGTGAAATCGGCGTCGATACGCTGGTGGAATACCGCGTAGATTTCAGTGACCATCCTAACCCTGACTATCCCACGAATACGTCGCCGGATGGCACGTACATCTGGACACATGTCCAGCGTACGAATGACTGGAAGGAACTGAAAACGACCGACGGATCAGCCCGCGCCGCTTGGCTTGGAATCTATAACTTTACACATGCTTTAAGTAACGGATGGAATATCAGTGCTGGTGGCTACGACTGGATTGCTACTAATGCGGCCTATAATGTCATATACTTATATGGCAGCACGTACACCAATTATGTAGTCATTACTAACTTGCCGGGTAATAGTTATCAGGTTGACGTGATCAATTCATATCACGATTCCTTTACACAGACCGAAACGTTACACGGCGGCGTTTATGATCTGAGTATGCCGGCAGACAATGGCCAGTACGGCAACTGGCCTTCCGGCGGTAATACCAACGCGGGATTGGGTCTGGATGTTCGCGATGTATATAACTCCAGAACCAACTACGTGACCTGGACCAATGCGGTGCCCTCCAATGGCGCTATTTCATTCGTGATGAGCAAGCCGGAATTAAATGGCAATATGCTAAACTGTATGCGCATCAAGGGCTATGAAAGCACCGTAGGACTCTTCCCTGACTCTGGTTCATGGACCGGTGGTTATCTTGTTGTCATCAATGGAATCAGTTTGGGCAATGGCGCGGACATCACGAATGTAACGCTGTGCGGGGTGACTGCGGCGATTCAGCCGGGGCAGTCCTCTACGCAGGTGGTGGTGCTGGCCGGCACCGATGGGTCCGGCTTAGGCGACGTGATCGTGCAGTCCACGAGCTTTGGAACGACGACCAAATCCAACGCCTTCACCTACAACGCGCCGAACCTGAGCATGCTGGGCACGAATGGCGCGGCGATTGCCAATGGCTCGGCGGCGGGCGTATCCAACGGCACACAGTTTGGATCACTGATTGTCGGCATGGGTGGCGCGCTGACCAATGTGTTCAGCATCACCAACAGTGGCAATACGGCGCTGAACATCTCGGGCGTCACCACAGGCGGCGCAGCAGCGGCCTCCTTCACCATCAGCGGAGTGCCGGCCATCCTGAATGCGGGCGGCGTCTCGAACGTCACCGTGGTCTTCCAACCCACCACAGGCGGAACGCTCGATGCGGCGCTGACCCTGGCGAACAATGGCGTCGGAAGTCCTTATGTGCTGAATCTGCGCGGCATAGGCATCGGCGGCGGAATTTCGCTAGCGACCAATGCGTTGACCTTCCAGGCGACGTACCAGAGCAACAATCCGTCGGCCCAGTCGTTTGGTATGACCAACGTGGGCGTGAGTGGCTTCACCTACACGAATGTTTCCACGGCGTCGTGGCTGATTCCATCACCCACCGACGGATCGCTGGTGCTGCATGGCGCAACCGTGCTGACCAACGCCATTAACGTCGCCGGATTGAATGCAGGAACGCACACGGCGACCAACCGCATCGTCTCCCTTGATGCGACGAACTCGCCGCAGGCGGTGGTAATCACGTTAACCGTGGACAAGGCGTCGCAGGCCATCACCTTCGGCAATCCGGGCGCGCAGGAAACCACGGACGCCGTGGGCCTCCAGGCGAGCGCCGGTTCCGGGCTGGTGGTGACCTGTTCCGTGGTAAGCGGCAGCGCCGCCATCACCGGCTACACCAACCTGACCTTCTCCGGTGCGGGCAGTGTGAGCATCGCGGCGCACCAAGCTGGCAACAGCAACTGGTACGGGGCCTCGAGCGTCACCCAGACCTTCAGCGTGAGCAAGGCCGTGGCCACCGTGACGCTGACGAACCTGAGCCAGACCTATGACGGATCCGCCCGATCGGTCGGATCGGTCACCGCACCCACCGGCCTGACCGTGAACATCACCTACGACGGAGGCGCGACCGCTCCGACCAATACCGGCAGCTACACGGTGATTGGTATCGTGAGCGATGTCATGTATCAGGGCGGAACCACCGGCACACTCGTGGTCAGCAAAAACAATCAGACCATCACCTTCCCGGGCATTGCCGCGCAGGACTCGACGAATATCGTGGGTCTTGCGGCGACGGCCTCGAGCACGCTCTCGCCGACCTTTGCGGTGCTGAGCGGTCCGGGCTCGATCGCAGGCGGCACGAACCTGAGCTTCACGGCATCGGGCACGGTGCTGATCACGGCCGATCAGCCGGGCGACACCAACTGGAGCGCCGCGCCGCAGGTGACCAATTCGATCACCGTGAACAAGTCCGCTCAAGGCGCGCTGAACTTCACGCCGACCAATACCATGATCTATCTGACCACGAACCGGCTGACGACGACCGGCGGTGCCGGCACCGGCGCGGTGAGCTACGCCGTGCAGGATGGCCCCGGTGCAATCATCGGCGTGGATGGTCTTTCCATTCACTCCGGCTCCGGGGTGGTGACGGTGGTGGCGACCAAGGCGCTGGATGATATGTATGCGGCGCAGGCTGCAACCGCACTGGTCTATTGCGCCCGCTCCGGGCAGGCGATTGATTTTCCAACCATTGGAAAACAACGGCTGACCAATACGGTGCTGTTGAGTGCGACGGCTCAAAGCGGCTTGGCCGTGACCTTCCGCGTGGCGTCCGGTCCGGGTGCTATCAATGGCGGCACGAACCTGACCTTTACGGATAAAGGCGTCGTGGCGGTTGAGGCGTATCAGGGTGGCGATACGAATTGGAATGAAGCCTGGACCACGCAGACGGTGCTGGTCGCGAAAAGTGCGATCTATTTGGATTTCGATGGCGATGCCAAGGCCGATATCACCGTCTTTGAGCCGGAGTCCGGTCGCTGGAGCATCCTGCAATCGAGTTTGAACACCGGACGCGTCCAGCCTTGGGGCTGGCCAGGCAGTGTGCCGACCCCGGGCGACTACGATGGCGATGGCCTCTATGACGTGGCGGTATATTGCAGCACCAACGGCCTATGGTACATCTGGCAGAGCGATTCGCAGAGCGGACGCCTCCAGGCGTGGGGCGCAGAAGGTATGGTGCCGGTGTCGGCGGATTATGATGGCGACGGTATAACCGATGTGGCCGTCTATGATGCGGCGGTCGGACGCTGGCATATTTGGCAGAGCGCCACGCAGACCGAACGCGCCCAGGCGTGGGGCTTTGAGAATGGCGTGCCCGCGCCGGGTGATTACGATGGCGATGGGATGGCGGATGTGACGGTGTATGATTCGGAGAGCGGCACGTGGTACATTCTGCAAAGCTCGACGGATACCGGACGCACGCAGCCCTGGGGCTGGGCGGACGCCGAACCGATTCCGGGCGATTACGATGGCGATGGCCTGACTGACGTGGCGGTCTACTGGCCGGAAAGCGGTATGTGGTACGTCTGGCTTTCGGCCACGCAGGTCGGCAGCACGCATCTCTGGGGCTGGGATGCGGCCTTGCCGGTGCCGGCGGATTACGATGGCGATGGCATTTTCGATCGTACCGTCTATGCGCCTGAATTCGGCCTATGGTACATCTGGCAGACTAGATCAAATACCTCACGCACGCAGCCCTGGGGCTTTGAGCAGGCCGAACCGGTGAATTAAACGCAACGAAGAATTAAACGCAGAGGCGCAGGGACGCGGTGACGCAGATATCCCGGGAGGGCCCGTGTCCCCACGGGCCATGCGGAGAGTTGGCCGCGAAAGAACGCATGGAAAGAGGGGAGATGTTTTCACACAAAGGCACGAAGGCACAAAGAAAGAGGGGAGAGAGATTCTCCCGCAGAGCACGCGAAGAGCGCGGAGAGGGAGCGTGTTTCGGGAGGGCCCGTGTCCCCGCGAGCCGTGCGGAGAATGAACAAGAGGGGGTGAAAGAGAAGCATGTGCTCCTTCCTTGCAAATAAGAAGATATTCCAACGAATGAAGAGAGCAACGAATGGAAGAGGTGAGTAAGCAACGAAGAAGTAGCCGCCTTTGCGCTTGCATTCAGTTTGGATACCTTTAGATTCCCCCCCCCCCCCCCCCCATTGTGGTCCGAAATGAGATTCTCTAGGAGGTTGTTTATGCGTGGTGCATCTGTTTCTTTTTCGTTCTGTTGGAAACGTTTATTTTTGGTCGCGGGGCTCTCGTTGGGGGCGGTCGGCGGTGCGTGGGGTCAGACCACGTATTACGCGGATGCGGCACGCCCGGACGATTCGGGTAACGGCTTGAGTTGGGCGGCGGCCAAGCAGAGCATTCAGGCGGCGGTGGATTTGGCGGCTGATGGGGATACGGTGTTGGTGACGAATGGAACGTATAACACGGGCTCAGTAGTGACTCCGGGATATCTTTTACCGAACCGGGTGTGCATTACAAAACCGATTCAGGTGCAATCGGTGAATGGTCCTGACGTGACGACCATTGCCGGTGTCGGGCCGGTCGGAAATTCGGCGATACGGGGTGTGTTCATGACGAATGGGTGCTCGCTTGCTGGTTTTACCATTGCCAACGGGGGCTGTATCACGGGCGGGGATGGCGACATGGATCAATCCGGAGCAGGCCTATGGGCCGCCGCCGACTGCATCGTCTCCAACTGTCTGATCGTTGCGAACACAGCGGCACATCGCGCCGGTGGAATCTACGGGGGTCAGATTTATAACAGCGTGGTGCGTGGAAATACAGTCAACTTCAGTGCAGGCGGCGGGGCGTTTCGCGCGACGTTGAATAACTGTTTAATTAGTGAGAACACCGCAGTATATGGTGGCGGCATGGCGTACTGTACATTGAATAACTGTACGGTTACCAAAAACAATGGAGAGTATGGCGGCGGAACCCATAACGGCACCATTAACAATTGCATCATTTGGTCCAATATCGCCTCTGTTCACGATGACAATATTCTTGCGGGCACAGCGACCGTGCAGAATACATGCTCTCCTGATGGCGTGACGAATGGGGTGAACGGATGTATTACCGGCGACCCAAAATTCATGGATGCGGCGAACAGCAATTATTCGCTACAGGCCCGTTCGCCGTGTGTCAATGCGGGTAACAATGCCTATGCGCCGACCAATAGTGCGCCGTATGACCTGGCCGGGAACCCGCGCGTTCTTTTTGGCACGGTGGATATGGGCGCGTATGAACGGGTGTCGCTGATCTCTGCCGAGAGTGGACCCTCCGCAGGAGGAAATACGATCGTTGTGACCAATGGCGTTGCGCTGGGGAATGGCACGGATATCACGAATGTGACGGTGTGCGGAGTCGCTGCAACCATCGTGGATCAGGGTACGGACTGGGTGAAAGTCACGTTGGGTGCCGGGCCCTCGGGTGGAACGACGGGTGATGTCTCTATTCAATCAACCAGCGAGGGCACAATGACCATGCTGCAGGTCTATACCTACAACCCCATGGGGCTCATCAGCCGGGTTACTCCGTCTATCGGATCGGTGACAGGCGGGTATCAGGTGGTCATCAACGGAAGCCATCTGGGGAGTGGATCAGACGTGCATGCGGTCACCCTGTGCGGGGTGAGCGTGCAGTCCATGGTCAGCCAGAGCCCCACACAGGTGGTGGTAACGGCCTGTGCCGGATTCCGGGGCGTGGGCAATGTGGTGATTCAATCGACGGGCTATGGAACGATTACGTTGGCGAATGGGTTCACCTATCGCGATCCGGTGTTCTTAGATTTTGACGGCGATGGCAAGGCGGACATTGCCACGTATTACCCCGCTGCGGGCATGTGGTCGATTCTGCAATCCAGCTTGAACACTGGGCGCTATCAGTCGTGGGGTTGGCGTGACGCCACACCGGTGCCGGGCGATTACGATGGCGACAGCCTTTTCGACGTGGCTGTGTATGCGCCGCAAACAGGCACCTGGCTGATCTGGCAGAGTGCCACCCAAACGGAACGTGCGCAGTCGTGGGGTTGGAATGAAACCATCCCCGTACCGGGGGATTATGATGGCGATGAAAAGTGCGACCTGGCCGTCTATGTGCCTGCGAGCGGCGTCTGGCATATCTGGCAGAGTGCGACGCAGACCGCCCGCACGCAGTCGTGGGGCTGGAGCGGTGCCGTGCCGGTTCCTGGTGATTACGATGGCGACGGCATGACGGACGTGACGGTGTATAATCCTGAGAGCGGCACGTGGCACATCTGGCAGAGCGCGACGCAGACCGCCCGCACGCAGGCGTGGGGCTGGCCGGACGCCGAACCGATCCCGGGCGATTACGATGGCGATGGAAAAACCGACGTGGCTGTCTACTGGCCGGATAGCGGCATGTGGTACGCTTGGCTTTCGGCCACGCAAACCGGGATGACTGCTTCCTGGGGTTGGAACGCGGCCTGGCCGGTGCCGGCGGATTACGATGGCGATGGTATCTTCGATCGCGCCGTGTATGCGCCTGAACTCGGCCTATGGTACATCTGGCAAAGCGCCACCCAAACCCCTCGCACGCAGCCCTGGGGCTTCGAGCAGGCCGAACCGGTCAATTAGCCGGGATGTTTTTCACACAAAGGCACAAAGGGGGAAGAGACCATAGACTATAGACTGGAGGGCGAGCGTCCCCGCGAGCCGTGCGGAGAGGGTGCGAGGGGTTGGAAGAAAGAAGAGAAGGATTGATCTGGGGGAAAATAAAAGGACGTTGGGGACAACGTCCCTCCCGGGAGGGCCCGTGTCCCCACGGGCCGTGCGGAGAGTGAGCGCGTCCCGCGAGGCGTTGGATATGAGATCGCCCAATGCGGCACCTCTCCTCTGGACGGCGCGCGGCTCGCGCGCCTGGGCGTCAAAGCCAAAGCCACCAGCCGTCAAAACATTCCAACGCCGGAGTGACTCCACACGCCCAAGGCGTCGGGGCCCGACGCCCTCCAGAAATAGTGAAAAAGGCCTTCCGGAAAAATGCATTTATGTTGCTTTGTTTCCTTCCAGAGGCCTACGCTAAGGTCATGTATGTGCCATGCGTGAAGCTCGCCGGATGAATGCGGGGGGGGCATCTAACCATCAACAAACGATACGGGAGCAATGGATGAAAAAGTACGGCGCAGGGGTTGTCGAAAATTTTGGAATAATGTTGGGAACGTGCGGTCGCGCGGTGTGGGCGTCGGCGTTCTCGAACGTGGGCATCGCCCTGCTGGGCTTGGCGCTGGTCGTTCCGGCCCAGGCGCAGCCGAAAGCCTTGCCGCCGGTGCCTCCACAACTTGCAGCACCCCAGGTGGGGAGTGTGGACCTGGAAACTTTTACGGTATCGTCATCGGTGACCAACGATGGAGGCGCACCGGTTACGCAGCGCGGTATTTGTTGGTCGAGTGGCGGAACCCCTTCTATTTTTGATTCAAAAACAGTGGATGGTGCTGGACTGGGCCTATTTTCCAGCGAGGCGCGTGGGGTCACTGCGGGCACAAGGTATACGGTGCGGTCGTATGCGATGAATACTGCGGGTACGGCGTACAGCACGGAGATTTCGATTACCACGTCAAACGCGCCAGCACCGCCGGTGGTGGTGGATTATTCCTGGAATAGCCAGGCGGGAACCAACTGGGCAGATCCAATGAATTGGAGTGGTGGCGTGGTGCCGGTTTATTCGAATGTCGCACTTTTTAGTGCCCAGTCGCCTGCACACCTAGAGGTGAACCTTGGCGAGGATCGTTCAGTGGCTGGTTTGTTGTTTAATACGAACAACCGTTTTACCTGTTTCCGGGGCGGAGCTTTGTCGCTGGCGGATGCAGGAGCCGCTATTACGGTACAAAGCGGAGATTTTCTTCTGTACGGCCAGCTATGGTTTGGAGAGTCGGGCGTTGTTTCGGTTGCGAGAACTGCGAGCATGAACGTGTTGGATAGTATTTATTCTGAAGGAAAACTCACAAAAAACGGTACGGGACGTATGGGGATCTCCACGTCTAACAATATTTCTTTTGGCGATTTTGTGGTGAACGAGGGTTCGGTATCTGGGGGATCAGGCATTCGTTTTTCTTCTACCAATAAACTGATCGTTGCATCAGGTGCGCGATATAACGGTACCACGTTGGTGGTGACGAATGAAATATCGGGATCGGTTGCGGCATCCATCGATGGCACGTTGGTGTTGTTCGAAACCCCGGCGGGACTAGGGACGTTCGATTTGGGGGATAACAGGTTGGAGTTGGGCAGATATAGCACGTTGGAGATCTATAGGCTTGACGAGAACGCAACGTCCCGTACCAACCTGATTACGTTTGGTAGTCTGACGGGGCAGTTCAGCCGTGTCATTGGTCTTACAACGCATACGCTACGCTACAACGATCATTCGATCTTCTTAGAAGATACTCCTGCCTGGAATAAAACGACCAACAACAGTTGGAGTGACGCCGCGAACTGGAGCAACTCAGGCGGACTTGTTCCGGGGAAGAATGATAACGTGGGTTTTGTTTCAGGCTTTGAGCCGCTTACGATAAATCTGGATACGAATGTGGAGGTCCAAAGTATTCGGGCAGCAGGGTCTAATGCGGTCGTAGTTAATGGACCGGGTCAAACCATTACGCTGACCAACGAGGTGGTGAGCGGAGGACTTCAGCCAGCGGTTCAGGGGAATGGCGGATTGTTTGTGTTGAACTGTGATCTGCTGGTGGCACCTGGAGGACGATTTGTGACGATGACAACGGGAACGGCGGTGGAGATTCATGGTGATTTGCTGGGTGCCTTGGGTAGTGGAGATTTTAACTTTTCGGGTCCGGGTCGGATTGAACTGTTTGGATCAAACAACTTTGGTTCCCCCAGCAATGCTATGTGCCTGGATGGAGGCGCTTGCGGTGTACGTCAGCCAGGAAATTTGGGGAATCCAGAGCTGAATCTTATTTTCACCAATAACGGAATCCTTGCCGTGCGCGCGAGCATGGCACCTTTGCAAAATATGCTATTTTCGGGTGATGGAATCATTCAAGGGGATTCTAATGTCGTGGTTAGGTTGCCTGCTTTCCTTTCGGGGCCGGGCCGCATGACGGTGGATGGTCACGGGGATGTGGTTGTTGCAGGGAGCAGTAATCAGCTGGGCGGCGTGGATGTGGCCGGAGGCCGGCTGCGCGTTGAGGGCCGGCTGGAAAGCTTGGGCGATGTGCATGTTGGGCCTGGTGCGCGGCTGGGGGGCAGAGGTATACTTGGGCTTCTGAACAGCATAAACCAGTTGATCGCGTTATTTAATTCACACTTAGCACCAGGGGCCAGCGTGGGTACTCTTACGATCGAGGGTTCGGTGCAACTGGACGGGATGTTTGATGTGGAACTGGAGAACACAACCAGTGATCTGTTGATTGTGCGCGATACGCTGACGTTGGGCACTTCCAGTACGCTGCGTGTGACGGGGGATGCGAATGGAACAACGCGCTACGAATTTGCCACGTATTCATCGCGCTCGGGGACGTTTGGTTCATTTAGTATTCCGCAAAATTATACGTTGGTGTATGGCACGACGAATCTGGTGTTGGAACCGGGTGGTGGCGAACTGGGCGCCACCAATGCGGTACGCGAAGGTGGCACGGTTCATGTTGCTGTACAGGCCGCCAGCAATACCGCTTGGATAGCTGTTAGTACGTCGGATTGGGTTACGGTGGTGTCTGGTGCCAGCGGAACAGGTATTGGAAGCGTGGAATTAGTCATCGAGCAAAACAGTGGAAGCAAACGCGAAACCACGGCGTGGATAGCCGGCATGCAGTATGTGATTCATCAGGCGGGCAGTCAGGGCGTGTATTTGGATTTTGATGGTGATGCCAAAGCCGATGTGGCGGTGTTCTGGCCTGACATGGGACAGTGGTACATTTTGAAGAGCTCTGACTATAGTTTGTATCAACAGGCATGGGGCTGGGTAAATAGCACGCCGGTGGCCGGTGATTATGATGGCGATGGCAAATACGACGTGGCCGTGTACGCGCCGGAAAGCGGGACCTGGCTGATCTGGCAGAGCAATTCCCAGATCGCGCGCGTACAGGCTTGGGGCTGGAATGAAGCCATTCCAGTTCCTGCCGACTACGATGGCGATGGTATTACCGATCTTGCTGTGTATGTCCCTGAAAGCGGCACCTGGTTCATCTGGCAATCGGCCACGCAGACTTCGCGCATTCAGGCATGGGGGTGGAATGAAGCCGAACCCGTGCCGGGTGACTACGATGGGGATGGTCTGACCGATTTGGCGGTTTATTCGGCGGAATATGGCATGTGGTACCTCTGGCAAAGTGCGACGCAAACCCCGCGCATGCAGCCTTGGGGCTGGAACGAAACAGATCCTGTTCCCGGCGACTACGATGGCGATGGACTCACCGACGTGGCGGTTTTTTGGCCGGACAATGGCCAGTGGTATGCGTGGCTGTCGGCCAGTCAAACCATGAGCACGGAACATTGGGGTTGGAATCAGGCGTTGCCGGTGCCTGCGGATTACGATGGCGACGGGAAATTTGATCGCGCCGTCTACGCACCGATCTACGGCATGTGGTACCTCTGGCAAAGTGCCACCCAAACCCAGCGCATTCAGCCTTGGGGATTCGAAGAAGCCGAACCCGTGAACTAGTCCATCGGGAGCGCCCGCGGCTCGCGGGCATTTTCTAAAAAGTGAGTGGCATCTGGGCCGATGCCTCTCATGGCCGTCCAGGAATGCGACCTATCGTGGCGCGTATTTTGAATTGTTATTGCAGGATGTCCTCACTAAGATATCCCGATCTAGGCTATCAAAGGAGGTCGGGTATGCGTGGTACACTGCGTGGCGGTTTGTCGGTTCTGCGTTCTTCATTTTCTTTTTTCCAATCATTGGAAAATCATTCCGAAAAAGTTCCAATCATTGGAAACTTTTCACCCGGTTTTTCCAATCATTGGAAAAAGTGCGGATGGCTGGTTTTGGCGGCGGTCGGGATTTTAGTGGCCGGCGCTCGTGCGCAAAGCTGTACGACGTTGGCGGAGGCGACGCACGCCCCCGCCTTCACCTGGACCACTGGTGGCGATGCGGATTGGTTTGCGCAAACCAACACGACTCGTGAGCCGGATTCGTGTGCGGCACAGTCGGGGGCGACAACGAATAATGGGGCGAACTGGATGGAGACGGTGGTGACGGGGCGCGGGTTGGCGGTGTTTCAGTGGAAGGTCTCCTCGGAAGAGGGGTATGACGATCTCACGTTCTATATAAACGGATCTGAATCGAATGTCCTTTCCGGGGACGCGGACTGGCAGCAGTGTCAATATGTGCTGGCGTCGAATGTGTCTACCCTACGCTGGGAATATTCCAAGGATATTTCGGAAAGCGAGGGCTCCGATGCGGGCTGGATGACGGATTTTGTGTTCGTGCCTTTTACCGGGCGCGTGGTGGTGGTGTCCGGTGAGCTGGCCTTTGGCAGGGTGGCGGTGAATACGTCGACTCAGCGGGTCATCACGGTGAGCAGTCTGGGCGATGAAGCCTTAACCGTTTCCGATATTCAGGTTCCGACGGGGTATACGGTGAGCGCGACGAATTTTGTGCTTCCACCCGAGTCGGCCACGAATGTGACGGTGACTTTTTCTCCGCTGGATGGGGTGTATTACAACGGTACGTTGGACGTGTTTTCGGATGCGCAGGCCGGGGTGTCGAATCGGCCGGTTTCGGGCTTGGGCCTGTTGGTGTCGGATCGGTTTGTGTGGACGAATAGTCCGAGCCCGGCGTTGCCCTATACGAACTGGGCGACGGCGGCGCATACGATTCAGGAGGCACTGGATGTTGCGGGCGAGGGCGACACGGTATGGGTGACCAACGGGGTGTATGATCAGGGCGGCGGCGTTATGTATGATCAGACCAACCGGGCGATGATTGGAACCGGCGTGGTCTTGCGCAGTATGAATGGACCGTTGGTGACGCATATTGTGGGCGCGGTGGACCCGACGGCAACGAATGAGTACGGCTTTGGACCGGGGGCGGTGCGGGGCGTGATCATGGATTCCGGCGCGGTTTTGTACGGCTTTACGGTGCGCGGCGGGAGGACGATAGAACAGGATCCCGGCGGCGGGGTGTTTGCTTTCGCGCTTTCGGGAACCGTGGTGAATTGTGTGATTTCAGATAATGCATCCGGTCTGGGCGGGGGCGTCGCGGGGGCGGTTTGTTATGACAGCGTGATCGAGAGCAATCGGGCATCGCGCTATGGCGGCGGGGCCTATGTGGCCTGGCTGAACGATTGTGTGGTGCGGGATAATACGTCCGGTCGCTATGGCGGCGGAATGATGGAGGCGTTTGCGGCGCATTGCCGCATCACCGGGAACAGCGCCCAGATGGGCGGCGGCGCGTTTATGGCCGCGCTGAGCAATTGCGTCGTGGCAGGGAATTCGGCAGAGCGCTTCGGCGGCGGCGTGGCGCGCATGGGCGATGGACCCATCGAGAACTGTACCATCGTCGGCAATTCCGCTGCGGAGTGCGGAGGCATCGTCGAAGTGATGGCCGTGAACTGTCTGGTCTATTACAACACCGCCTCCATCCGGTACCCGAACTGGCCATCGGAGGAGGATTCAGAAAGTGCATATTTCGAATTCTCCTGCACCACGCCGCTCCCGGAAGGGGAGTTTGGAACCAACAACATCGCCGACGCCCCGCGTATCGTGAGCTTGATCGATCCGCATCTGCTTTCCGATTCTCCCTGCATCGACGCCGGTACGAATGCGGAATGGATGGCGACGGGTACAGACATCGACGGCGAGGCGCGCCTGAATGCCGGCACGGTGGATATCGGTGCCGATGAGTTCTGGGCGAACAGCCTGACCGATACGCTCCAGGTCGCCATCAGCCTGCCGCTGGGCGCTGTGGTGGTGCCCGGCTATCCGTTGCCCCTCGAAGCGGCCATTATCGGGCGCTGCGAGCAGACGACGTGGGAGATTGACGACGGTACCGCGCTGACCAACGTACCCTTCTTCACGCATGCCTTCACCAACACGGGCGATTATGAAGTGCGGCTCGCTGCATCGAATCTGCTGGGTGAAGTTTCTGCGGTCGTCACGGTGCGTGTGCTGGAGGTGGCGTTTTATGTGGCGACCAATGGCAGCGATGCGGCGGATGGCATGAGCTGGTCCACCGCGAAACAAACGATTCAGGCGGCGGTGGATGCCTGTACGGTGCCGGGGGCGTCCGTCTGGGTGAGCAATGGCGTGTATGACACGGGCGGTGCGTACGCATTTGCTCATTCGAACCGCGTGGCCGTGACCAATCCGTTCCCTGTGCGCAGTATGAACGGCCCGGAATTCACAGAGATTCGGGGGGCGCAGGATCCGGCATCCACCAATGTGTACGGATGCGGCTCGAATGCGGTGCGGTGCGTGCTGTTGTCCGGCGGGGCCTCGCTTTCGGGGTTCACGCTTTCGGGTGGTCGTTCGGGGATCGAATTCGAATTCTCGGGAAGTGGCGGCGGCGTTTTTTGCGACGGATCGAGGGGCGCGGTCTCCAATTGTATCGTGGTGGGATGTGCGGCGTATGGCTACGGCGGAGGCATTTATCAAGGCGTGATTACGCATTGCGACGTGGAATACAACGAAGCGGGGCAGCGGGGCGGCGGCGTGTATGAGAGTGAATTGTCCCATTCGAAGATCATCGGCAACCGCGCCCAATACGGCGGTGGCATGATCTATGGCGAGGCGTGGAACTGCCTGCTTGCGGACAATGAAGCAACGAAGTCCGGCGGCGGCGCTGACGATGTGGGGCTCTACAACTGCACCGTCATCGGCAACCGCGCGATGGAGGGCGGCGGCGTATCGCACGGCTTCTGCGTGAATACGATTGTCTATTATAACGAGGCGGTCACGGGTCCCAACTGGGGCAATGGTTCTTTTGCCGCTCCTCCGTATTTCAGCTACTCCTGCACCACGCCAATGCCGGAAGTGAATCAGGGCGGATTCACCAATGCGCCGCTCCTGGCCGGCATGAGATACGGCCATCTGCTCCAGAATTCTCCGTGCATCGGCGCGGGCATCACGCAGGAGTGGATGGCGGCTGCCACCGATTGCGACGACGAACCTCGCCAGAATGGCACCTCGGTGGATATCGGCTGGGATCAGTTCTGGTACGCGGGTTGTACAAACGATCTTGAAATGGGGATTGGCTTCCCGAATGGACTTCATGTGGCCCCCGGTGCCGAACTGCCGATGTTTTCCGATGACAACGCCGGACGCCCACTGGGGCTTGTCTGGCACTTCGGCGACAGCTCCAGCGTGAACAATGAGACGTGGCCCTCTCATGCGTGGGCTGGGGAAGGCGAATATACGGTTCTGCTGACGGCGATTAACCAGGATGCCGTGGGTCAGGCTGCTGCGACGGTGTATGTGGAAAACGTGGTGCAGCATGTGACCATCGATGGAGATGATTCCGCCGCAGGCACGAACTGGGCCACGGCCAAGCAGACCATTCAGGCGGCGGTGGATGATTCGATTTATGGCGGACTCATTCTCGTCAGCAACGGCGTGTATAACACGGGCGCGCGGCAGTATGGTGAACTCTCCACCTCCAACCGCGTGATCCAGACCAACGCCGTCACGGTACGCGGCGTCAACGGACCTGCGGTCACGATCATTGCGGGGTATGCCGGGCCGGATGAGGAATCCGTGCGTTGTGTACTCATGGGGCCGAACACGCGTCTGGAAAACATGACGCTGACCAATGGATACACCGCGTACACTTCGACTCAGCGCGATCATGGTGGCGGTGCCTATTGCATGGACGAAACGGCGGTGCTGAGTAACTGCGTGATTTCAGGATGCAACGCCTACGCATACGGCGGGGGCGTTTACAGGGGGACGCTGCTCAACAGTACTCTCCAGAATAATGCGGCTCGGCACGGTGGTGGCGCCTATGAAGCGAATCTGGTTGATTGCACGGTCAGTGGCAATACCGCCCGGTACGGCGATGGCGGAGGTATCGCTGCGGGAAGTGCTGTGCGGTGTGATGTTTCCCTGAATGTGGCCACGAATGGAAACTCCAACGGCGGCGGCGTGTTTGCCGCCATGGTTTCCAACTGTACGATTCGCGGAAACGCCTGCGCCGTGAGTGGCGGCGGCGTGGCCGCCTGTACCGTTTATAACAGCCTGATCACGGAAAATGTCAGCGTGAGCGAAGGCGGCGGGGCGTATCAATCGAATCTGCGTAACTGCACCATGACGGCCAATTCCAGCGGCACCTATCTGGGGTCCGCGCTCAATTCCATTATCTATGGCAACACCGCGTATGAATGGAATGGCGGCAGTGCAGCCATCCAATACACCTGCACGACGCCACTTCCCGATGGCGATGGGTGCATCACCAATGACCCGCTGCTCACGAGTGATTATGCGCTCCAAGCCGCCTCGCCCTGCATCAATGCGGGATCGAACGAGGCGTGGATGGTCGGCGCGATGGACTTGGCGGGCACGAACCGCCTCATTGATACAACAGTGGATATGGGCGCGTATGAATATTGGATGGGCCCCGGAAATCTTATGGCGACTTTCGCGGGCGGCAACGTGTTGCTGACGTGGGAACTACCCCTCGGCGTTTCCAGTTGTGCGGTGTATCGCGGCGACGCAGAACTGCCGCCCGCCTCACCGCTGGCGATGCTTGGCTCCACCAATCGTTGGCAGGATACCAACGCCCTGTCCGGCGAATGTTATTTTTATTGGGTGCAGACGTATTTCAACGGCGAGTCCTCCCCGGTGATGAATCCGGTGTATTACTGCGTGCCGTCCGGTCCGGAAAATACGCATTATGTTTGGGCGGGCAGCACCACACCGCAGGCCCCGTATACGAATTGGGCGACCGCCGCCACGAACATTCAGGATGCCGTGGATGTGGCGTCGGATGGTCACACCGTGCTCGTGGGCGATGGGACGTATGACACCGGATGGCGCACCGACAGCAGTGATTCCGAAGAACCCGTATATCTGAAGAACCGCGTGTTTATCACGAACGATATCACTGTGCGCAGTGCGGGCGGACCGGAAAAAACCAGCATCCGCGGCGAAGGACCGAACGGCACGAATGCCGTGCGCAGTGTCTATATGCGCGGGCATTCCATTCTGAGCGGGTTCACCCTTTCGGGCGGACATGTGGCCGCCGAGATGGAAGACTGGACTCATCGCAACCAGACGGGCGGCGGCGTGTTCATGGAAGGCGGCGCGATCGTCTCGAATTGCGTAATCACACAGTGCGGTGGAAGCGGCGTGGCCAACTGGAAGGGCGGTCGCCTCGTGGACTCCATGATTGTGCACAATGCGGGCGAAGATGGCGGAGGCCTTTATCTGACGGGCGAAGCGCTGGTGATGCGTTGTGCCATCGTGGACAATACCGCAGCGCCGGTGCGGGGTGATGGCGGGCACGGCGGCGGCGCGTTCCTGACGGGCGATGAAGCGGACGGCATACCGGTCCTGCGCAACTGTTTCATCGCCGGCAATCTTGCGGAGCCTTTGCGGCTGGGCGGCGGCGGGGGCGTCATGCTGAACGGCGGCCACCTCGTCAACTGTACGCTCATCAACAACCGCTCGATGGAATTTGGCGGCGGAATTTATGTGGGCGCTTCGGCTAGTACACAGCAGGTCGTGAACTGCATTTCCTATCACAACCAGGCCCCCTATGGATGCGATGTGTATGTGGAGCAAAACTCCGAAGTAGCGGCGGTCCTGGAGTTCAATTGCGTCTCGGAGGTGTTGACGGGCAGCGGCAATATCACCAACGATCCGTTTATGGTGGGCTCCGAAGATGCGCACATCCTCGAAGCTTCGCCTTGTCGCGGTGCCGGTGATCTATCGGTCGTGTTGTTGGGTGAAACGGATGTGGACAAAGAATTCCGTCTTGGCCCTGGCATCACGGTGGATATCGGATGCGATCAATTCCATGCCGATGCGATTTTCGGCGAGGTCACTCCCGGGATAGCCGCCTCGTTCACCAACCTCGTGGCTGGCGTGCCGTGTCCTCTGTGGACGGACGTGCGCGGAAAAGTGAATGCCTTTGTGTGGCGATACAATGCCGGGGCGGGCGTGCAACGCATCACCAATGCTTGGCAAATCAGCCCGGTATTCACGAACGCCGGGCAGGTTGAGGTCGTCATCACGGCGACCAATGCCGATGGCGCGTTTTCTCATACATGCACCGTGACCGTGGTTGAGTCGTTCACCAATTATGTTTCCCTCAATGGCGCCCACGTCGCTCCGTATACCAACTGGGCCAACGCCGCCACCAACGTGCAGTCGGCAATTGACGCCTGCTTCGCGGGCGGCGTCACGATCGTGAATACCGGAATCTACAAGCAGGGCTCGACCATCCGCATCGAAAAACCCGTCACCCTGCGCGGTACGGAAGACGGCGAGACGGACGAGATCGAACTGAATGGCGAAAATGCCTATGGCGTACTGTTCATGGATCATGAGGCCGCCGTGGTGGAGAATCTGACCCTTCGGCTGGGCAAGGCGTCGCAGGGTGGAGGTGCGGTGGTGTATGGTGGCGTCCTGCGCCATTGCACGGTCCAGGACAATACCGCCGAAGGATTCGGCGCGTGCGTGCGTGCTTTCGGATCGGGTATCCTCGAAGATTGTTACATCGCACGCAACGTGGCGAATGAGTACGGTGGCGGCGTGTATGCGGATGATCGCGCGCAGATTCTCCGCTGCTGGATCACGAGCAACACCTCGCGCAAGAACGGCGGGGGCGCCTGGTTGGATCAGGACGCTGTGATGCTCAATACCTTTGTGGACTTTAACCGCGCCTTTGGCGGCGGCGGCGTAGCCTTTGGAGCCGGCGGAACGATGCGTAATTGTACGGTGGTGCGCAACCTGGCCGAGGGGTACGGTGGCGGAGTCCTGCACGGCAAGGGCATCACGCGCAACAGTCTCATGTACTACAACGAAGCGCCAGTGGGTGCCGATAATTACAAGCCGAGTGGCGCTATCGAAGTGAACTATTGTCTGACCACCCCCGGCGTCACTGGAACGGGCAACATCACGGGTGCCAATCCTCGCCTGGCCAGCTTGCACAATCCGCACATCCTGCCCTCTTCGCCTGCACGTAATGCCGGGGATTCTTCCGGGATCGTGAACGGGGAAGTGGACTATGATTCCGAATCGCGCATCTATGAAGGAACGGTGGACATCGGCTGCGATGAGGTCATCCCGACCAATCTGCTTCCGAGTTGTATCGTCTATATCCTGAACGAAGATACCCTGCGCGTGAATGACAGCACCGAGCTGTGGGCTTCCCTGTTCGGCAAGCCTGCCAGTCTGGTTTGGACTGTTACCGGGGTGGGCGTCACGAATACCTACACCGACCAAACCTTCATCACGGCTTCTTGGAGTGCGCCGGGTCTCTATCCGGTGGTGCTGACGGCCTCGAATCTGGGCGGTGTGGCCTCCGCCACGGCACCGTACGGGTGGTGGAGTCGGGCTTTATCAATTACGTCTCACCGAGCGGACTGCATGTTACTCCGTTCACGAACTGGTTTGATGCCGCCACCAACGTCCAAGACGCGATTGACGCCTGCGCCGTGGGCGGTACCACGCTGGTCGGCCCCGGAACCTACAACCTGACCGCGCCGGTGACCGTCCTCAAACGGATGACCCTGAACGGCGTGCCTGCCAAGGAAAATGTGATCCTGAATGGACAAGGTGTTTGTCGCGTGATGAACGTGGATCACAGCAATGCCTTCGTGCACACCTTCACGCTGACCGGCGGCGCCGACTATTATTCCGCGGGGCTCGAATTGCTCGCCGGAACCGTCAGTAATGTGACTATTTCCGGAAACACGGCGTCCAATAGGTACGGCGGCGTCAACATGGGCGGAAAGGCCTTGCTGACCGATGCCAGCATCATCAGTAACCGGGCGGGGTCCTATGCCGGAGGTCGCGCGGCAGGTTCTTCGCGTATCAGCCGTTGCGAGTTTATCGGCAACGAATCCGATGGAGATGCCGCCGGCCTCGGCCTGGAAAACAGCGCCCTCGCGAGCGATTGCGATCTGCACGAAAACATCGCGCTTGGAGACGGCGGCGGATTGTATTTCAATCAGGATGGAACGTCCGAGGAATGCTCGGTATACGGAAACACCGCCCGCCGTGGCGCCGGTGCTTACTTCGAGCACGGTGGCACGCTGAACGGCAGCATCCTGTTCCAAGGGACGGCGCTTTCCGGCGGCGGCGCGTGGCTCAACGGTGGCGGACTGCTCCAACAATGCTTTATCTATGGAAATTATGCCTTCGGGGTGGAGCCGTATGGTCGCGCCGGAGGGGTGTTTCTCGCCGATGGGGGAATCCTGCGCAACACCTATCTTCTACTTAACACGGCCAACTCTGCGGGAGGCGCGTATGTGCAGGGCTATGGGCTCCTTGACACCTGCTACATGGTCTTCAACCAAGCCACCAGCGAAACGGTAGACAGCGTGGTCCATACCGGAAAAGTCGGCGGCGTTTGGGTGAACGGCGGGCGGATGATCAACAGCTATGTCGTTGAAAACTATAGCGAGGGCGACGTCGGCGGCGTTCAATTGGAAGGCGATGCTGAAGTCCGAAATACGCTCATTACCGATAACCAAGCCGAGGGTCAGGCCGGTGGTGTGGCCATCGTTCCTTCGGAGGAAGGGGAAACCCAAGCCTCTCTTCTCAGTTGCACGGTGGCCTTCAATTCGGCAACCACCAATGCCGGACTTTACGTGGGAGCGGATGCCGTCATCCGTAACTCCATCATCTACGGCAATGTCGACGACGAGGGGGTTTCCGAGTACGCCTTCGAAGGCGCCGCCGTGGATATGGCCTACTGCTGCACTCGTCCGAGTCAGGTGGATTTTGTGCATTGCATCACCAACGATCCGCTATTCGTGAGTGACTCCGATCCAAGGCTTCAGATCGAATCCCCCTGCATCAATGCGGGAACCAACGAAAGCTGGATGGCCAGTACCAACGATGTATTCGGAAACAGTCGTATCATTGGTGCCGCCGTGGATATGGGCGCTTATGAATATCCCCTGGCGCTGACGAATTTGACGACCACGCGCGCGGGACGCGCGATACGCATCGGCTGGGCCCCGATCGGCGGCGAAAAGGGCTTCCTGATCTATCGCTCGGCCACACCGGGCGGGACAGGCGTATTCGTGGGCGAGGCCGCTCAGGGTGCCTCCTCCTGGACCGATACCTCCCTCACGAACAGTCAGACGTTCTACTACACGGTCCGCGCATTCTATGGAGCGGACAACGGCGACGCCTCCATAGAGGCTTCGATGCGGATGCCTGCCGCTTATCTCGATTACGATGGCGACACCATCGCCGATATCGCCGTCTACTACGCAGAAGGCGGCGCGTGGAGCATCCTGCAATCCAGCTCACAGACCGGACGCTTCCAGGCATGGGGCTGGAGCGATGCCTATCCGGTGACGGGCGACTTCGATGGCGATGGCCTCTATGACGTGGCCGTGTATGCGCCGGAAAGCGGCACCTGGCTAATCTGGCAGAGCGCGACGCAGACCGCGCGCGTACAGGCTTGGGGATGGGCCGAGGCGTTCCCCGTGCCGGGCGATTATGATGGCGACGGTATTACGGACATTGCCGTGTATGTCCCGGAAAGCGGCACATGGTTGATCTGGCAGAGCGCCACCCAGACGATGCGCGTGCAGGCTTGGGGCTGGAATGAAGCCGGACCCGTGCCGGACGATTACGATGGCGATGGACTCACGGACATCGCCGTCTACGTACCGGAAAGCGGTACGTGGCTGATCTGGCAGAGCGCCACCCAAACCGGACGTTCGCAGGCATGGGGTAACAACCAGGCGGTTGCCATGCCGGGCGATTACGATGGTGACGGTCTTGCCGATGTGGCCGTCTACGCGCCGGAAACCGGCTTGTGGCGCGCCTGGCTCTCGGCCACGCAGACCACGAGCAGCGAGTATTGGGGCTGGAGTGACGCGTATGCCGTCCCGGCGGATTTCGATGGCGACGGGAAATACGATCGCACCGTCTATGCGCCTGAACTCGGCCTATGGTATATCTGGCAAAGCGCCACCCAAACCCCGCGCACCCAGCCTTGGGGATTTGGGCAGGCCGAACCGGTGAATTAAAGAAAGGTTAAAAAAGGGGTTGCAAAGCAGAAGAAGGGGCGTCATATTGCCCCCCATTCGAGACGAAATGACTGCGGGGTGGAGCAGCCTGGTAGCTCGTCAGGCTCATAACCTGAAGGCCGTTGGTTCGAATCCAACCCCCGCTACCAACTTGAGGGCCGGAACGCATGTTCCGGCCTTTTTTTAGGTTCTTCCGGGAATTTCGTGAGCATTCTGCCATTTTGAGCTATTTCTAAAGATTGATGTTCTACGGCTCGCGAGGACGCTCGCCCTCCACATAATTGCAGGGCATTACAGGCCAAGTTTGCTATTAATTGTTTAACATGTTGTTGATGAATAGGATATTAATGCTATCAAATCCAAGACTTGGAGGGCGAGAGTCCCCGCGAGCCGGTATATTCAGATTCTTTTCGCGTCCGTGATAGGTACAGATTTCACGAAAAACCCGGAAGAACCTTTTTTTATCTATGAATTACCAAGTGTATATCCTTCAAAATGCGACGGGGCGCAAATATATTGGCCTGTCGGAGGATATTGATCACCGTCTCATTCAACACAATTCCGGGGAGTCGAAGTGGACTCGCGGAAAGGGCCCCTGGACGTTGATTTGGTCCTCTTCGCCCTTGACCCTGACCGAAGCCCGAAAGCTTGAAAATCTCTTAAAACGGCAAAAAGGTGGGTCAGGATTATATCGACTGACAGGCCTTTCTCCCGGCTCATAATCCCGCATCTGCGGGACCGTTGGTTCGAATCCAACCCCCGCTACCAACTTGAGGGCCGGAACGCATGTTCCGGCCTTTTTTTATCTATGAATTACCAAGTGTATATCCTTCAAAATGCGACGGGGCGCAAATATATTGGCCTGTCGGAGGATATTGATCACCGTCTCATTCAACACAATTCCGGGGAGTCGAAGTGTGCCTGCTAAAAGATCACCACTTCACAAAACTCCGCCATACGCCGGACCAATGGTTCCCCGCGATCGGCGCGGCCTTGGCCGATCATGCGTTCTAACATCATTTTGCCGGTGGCCGCTGAAAATAAGCTAATTTGCGTGAATTCTCAGGCATTCGCGGGCCGGGCGATCAGGCGGTTGATGCGTTCGGCAAAGGCGGCGGGGTCTTCCAACCGTGAGCCTTCGGCGATGATGGCTTCATCGTAGAAGAGTCGTCCATACAGCTCGACCCGTTCGTCTTTGCGGTCTTTTTCATATAGTTCAAGCATGGTTTTGACGGCGGGATGCTCGGGATTGAGTTCCAGTATTCGCTCGGCAGCAGGGACTTCTTGTCCCATTTTGCGCATCATCCGCTCCATTTGAGCGCTCATGCCTTGCTCATCCACCACCAGGCAGGCGGCGCTGTTTTTCAGGCGTGCGGAAAGGCGGACCTCTTTGAGGGTATCCAGCTTGTCTTTGAGGAATTGGAGCAGGCTTGCAAAGTGTTCCTGATTTTGTTTGAGGGCCTCTTTTTCCTCTTCGCCGATTTGGGCTTCGCCCCGGTCTACAGCTTTGAAGGTTTTGCCTTTGTATTCACGTAGGGCGTCGATCATCCATTCGTCGACGGGCGAGGTGAGGAGGAGGACTTCTTCGCCTTTGGCTTTGAAGGTTTCCACGTAGGGCGATGCGGCAAGCGCGGCGAGGTGTTCTCCGCAAAGGTAATAGATTTCTTTGCGGTCTTCGCCGAGGGTGGAGAGGTATTGTTCCAGGGTGACATACTGGTCCGGTTTGTCTGCCGTGGTGGAGTGAAAGAGCAGCAGGTCAGCGATTTTTTCGCGGTTGGCAAAATCTTCGTGGACGCCCTCTTTGAGTACGTCGCCGAATTCCTTGAAGAATTTGACGTAGTCTTCGTAGTTTTTGGTTTTCATTTCAGCCAGTTCGGAGAGGACCTTGCTGACGAGGTTTTTCTGAATTTTGGCGAGGACGGCGCTATGCTGCACCATTTCGCGCGAGACGTTGAGGGGGAGGTCGGAGGAGTCCACCACGCCTTTGACAAAACGCAGGTAGCGGGGCAACAGCTTTTCGCAGTGATCCATAATCTGTACGCGCTGGATGTAGAGTGCGGGTCCGGTTTTGGTGTCGCCAAAGAAGAAGTCAAAGGGACGCTGGCTGGGGAGGAAGAGGAGGGCCTTGAATTCCATGGTGCCTTCTGCGGCATAATGAATGATGCGCGCTGGGTTTTGGAAGTCGTGCGAGATGGCTTTGTAGAATTCGTTGTATTCATCTTCCGTCACGTCGGACTTCGAGCGAATCCAGATGGCCTTCATGGCATTCATCACCGGGTTGGTGATGGCCGGAGAGTCGCCCTTTTCATCCACGAGTTCGAGTGAAATGGGATATTCAATAAAATCGGAATACTTCTTCACGAGTTCGCGGATGCGCCATTCATCGAGAAATTCTTTGGCGTCGTCGCGGAGGTGGAGGGTGATTACGGTTCCGCGTCCGGATTTTTCGGCGTCTTCCAGCGTGTAGCCTTCTCCGCCAGCGCAGGTCCAGCGGGTGGCGGCCTCTTGTCCGGCGGCGCGGCTGAGTACGGTGACGTGATCAGCCGCCATAAAAGCGGAATAAAAGCCAACGCCGAATTGGCCAATCAGTTCGGGGCGATTTTCGGCGTTCTGCTCTTTCAGTTGCTGCAGGAAGTTTTTGGTGCCGGAGCGGGCGATGGTGCCGAGGTTATCGTCCATTTCCTCGCGGGTCATGCCTTTGCCGTTATCGGCGATGGTTAGGGTGCCGTGCTGTTTATCGGCGATGACGCGGATGCTCCAGTCGGCATCCTCGCCGGTGAGTTCGGGTTGCTGAATGGCATCAAACCGCAGGCGGTCAATGGCATCACAGGCATTGCTAATCAGTTCGCGCAGAAAGATTTCCCGGTGGGAGTAGAGGGAGTGAATGATGATGTCCATCACCTGTTTGAGTTCCGCTTTGAATTCTTTTTTTTCTTCCGACATGGTCTTTTCCTTTTTGTGCGGCGTTGGATGCGCAGTGCGTCTCCACAGCCAGTCTTCATTTACCGATGGGTTGAGCGTTTTTTTATCAGAACGAAGGGTTGATTCGTCAAGCTGATTTATCTACTCTTTATGTCGCTTGAACAAGTTCGTTTTATCCTGTCGTCGCATGGAAGGCAGACTGATTGGCCTATGAAAATACTGATCGCAGAGGATAACAGCACGGCCCGCACCTACCTGACCGCCGTGGTTCAGAAGCAAGGGTACCAATGGATTGCGGCGCGAGATGGTGCCGAGGCCCTTGAACTGTTCGAACGCGAATGCCCCGACCTGGTGATTACTGACGTTCAAATGCCTCGGATGGACGGCATCACCCTTCTGCAGAATATACGCGAGAAAAACAAGGATGTGGTGGTGATCATCATTACGGGGGAAGGCTCGGCGGAGGCGGCCTCGCGGGCACTTAACGCGGGCGCAAACAACTTCCTTCAGAAACCGGTGTCGGACAAGCAGCTTCTGCAATTGTTGCACAAATATGCCATTGTGATTTCTGAGCGCGACGGAGGGCACGAGTTGAGCCGCATGGTGCTCGAGCGTTCGCTGATTATGCAGGTGGACAATCGTATCGAGGCCACCACTCGGACGGCTCAGTATCTGGTGGCTCAAACTAAAATCGTTTTTACTGAAAAGGAACGGCTGGACCTCATTCTCGGACTGGATGAATTGCTGAGTAACTCCATTGAGCACGGCAATTTGGGTATCACGCAGCAGGAAAAGGAAAAGGCGTTGTACGAGTCGGATGGATTGCGCCTAATTCACGAGGAGCGTTTGTCGGATGACAACCGGGCACGCCGCTTGGTGACGATTGAATACCACGGCGTCCGGGGGAAGTTCTGTGAATGGATTCTTCGGGACGAAGGCGAGGGGTTCAACTGGCGGGATGTCCCGAGTCCGCTGGCGCCGGAGTCGTTTTACAAACCCTGCGGACGCGGCATCTTTCTGAGTCGGATGATTTTCGATCATGTGGAATATCGTGATCGGGGCAATGTGGTCTGTGTGCGCAAGCAGTTGAGTTGAGTTTCCTGGCCGGACGGAAATCCGTCGGCTGAAGCGGCTCGCGTGGACGCTCGCCCTCCAGTGAAACAAAAGGGCTCCAAGGCCCTTAGAGTGGCTTTGTGGGTTCGTCCTCTTTCTCTTTTTCCCCCGGCCCGTCGCTTTGGGTGAGTTCCCGGACGACTTCATCCTTGCCGCGCTTGAATTCACTGAGGCTTTTCCCGAGGGCGCGCGCGAGATCGGGTAGTTTTTTCGAGCCGAACAGGAGCAGGGCAATCAGCAGGACCAGGAGTATTTCCAGCCAACCGGGCTGACCAAAGGCTAAACAAGGGTTCATAAGGCACCTCTCTTTTACGGGTGAACGGACTGGAAATTTATGAGGTTTTAGTTGAAAAGTAAACACATTGATTGGATAACCGGTGCGGGAGGTCGATGAGTATGGCGCGAACAAAGAAATCAGATGGCGGCGTGACGTTCGCCGAAGTGGTGGGCAGTCCGGGTGTGCGTCCGCGCTTTACCGGCTTCATGCGGGGCATGTTTCCCCTGCTCTTGTTTATGTTTCTGGCGGGATTTTTTCTGCGGGCGGCACTGCCGTATCCGGATGTGGCGCGTTCGACGGCCGGGTTGGCGCTGGTCGCTCTGTGCGCCGGGTTGGCGCTGGTGTTGTATGCGGGAGAGAGGCGTTTGGCCTCGTATTTCAAGGGAGCGCAGGGGGAGGAGCAGGTGGCGCGTGCTCTGTATCTGCTTCCGGCCACTTTCACGGTTTTTCACGGTTTGCTGTTGCGCGGGGCGGCATCGGATATGGACCATGTGGTGGTGGGGCCGACGGGTGTTTTCGTGGTGGAAACAAAAAACTGGTCCGGCACGATGTCGGTGAGCGGGCAGGACATTCTGTATGACGGGAAACGTCCGGACCGCTCTCCGCTGGAGCAGGTGAAGCAGTCGGTCGGCACGCTGCAAAAACATCTTTCGGAGAAGCTCGGGCGGAGCGTACCGGTCAGTCCAATTATCTGTTTTGCGGGAGGGCGGCTCGAAGGGGGAATGCAGGGTGTGGCCGGCGTGATGCTTTGCGGCCCGGATGCGATGCAGCGCGTACTGATCGAGCCGGGCGAATTTCCCTTGAGCGAAGCGGAGGTCGCCGCCGTTTCGGGTGAACTCAGGCACATGGACAGGAGGAACGCATGACCAACGTGGTAGTACCTTTGGCGGATGGCGTGGAAGAGATGGAAGCGGTCATAGCCGTGGATGTAATGCGCCGGGCGGAATGGGATGTGGTGGTGGCGGGCCTGCGCGATGGTGTGGTCATTGCCGCACGCGGTACGCAGCTTCTGCCGGACTGTCTTCTAGGAGACCTCGACCGTGACCTCTTTGACATGATCGTCATCCCGGGCGGTACGGGTGGCGTGGAGCGTTTGTGCCGCAGTGAGCTGCTGGGCGAGTGGATTGTGGATTTTAGCGAGCAGGGCAAACGGTTGGCGGCCATCTGCGCCGGGCCGAAAGTGCTCTACGATGCAGGGGTGCTTGCGGGGCGTCGTTGTACCTGTTATCCGGGCCTTGAGCGGGATATGCCCGACGCGCAGTGGGTGGATGAGCCGTTTGCGGCGGATGACGGTTTCTTCACCGCGCGTGCGGCGGGAACCTCGTTTCTCTTTGCGCTTCGCCTGGTCGAGCTGGTGGATGGTTATGAAAAGGCCGCCCGCATCGCCAAAAACATGTGTTGCGACCTTGCCCCGCACGAGGGGCCGATTCCGGTTCACCTTGCACGAAAGTGAACGAATGAAAATTCAATACACGGTGGATATGGAAGACTTGGCGGCCTTCAACCGAGACTGCCTGAAGAACAACCCATACATCCGCAGGAGAAAAATTATTCTTGTTGCGGCCTTTGCACTGCTTTTTCTGGTGATCGGTCTGGTTGAGATAGGACTTGGGGAAAATCCGGAGGGAATCCTGGTTTTTGAGGGTGTGGGTACGCTTTTTCTGCTGCTCTTCTGGTTTTTCGCGGGGAGAGTCAAAACTAAGACGCTGGCCAACATGTACAAACAGGACGCAAACGCGGGAGTTTTGTGTCGGCATGAGTTGGAACTTACGACTGCGGGGCTTGTTGAACGAACGGATGTTGGAGAACATAGGGTGCTGTTTCAGGGCATTGAACGGGTGGAGTCCACCCCGACGCACAGCTACCTCTTTATCGGAACCATGCAGGCGCATGTTATCCCGCATGCAAAAATAACCGAAGGGAATCTCGCTGCATTTCTCGAAGAACTGAAGCGCAGAATGGGAGCCGTTCCGCCGGATAGCGCGTCCACGCTGTAGGATAATTTCTGCCGAGGTATTGCGCGAAAGAGAGGAATAGGCTATATCCGCTGCAATCATGACAAGCCAGCCACTGCAACCCGTCCCAATTGAATTGCTCGCGCCCGCAGGTGACGAGGAGTCTTTGCGCGCCGCGATTGCGAATGGCGCGGATGCCGTCTATCTGGGTACGGGCCGGTTCAATGCCCGATTGCGGGCGGAGAATTTTGAAGGGCCGCGATTAGGGGAGGCTGTGGCGCTGTGTCACCGGCATAATGTGCGGCTGTATCTGACGCTGAACACGCTGATTTTTCCAAATGAGTGGGATGAAGCGGTGCGACTGGCCGAGGCGGCGGCGCATTCGGGGGTGGATGCCGTGATTGTACAGGACATCGGCCTGGCCGACTGGATTCACCGTCGGATTCCCTCGCTTCCGCTGCACGCCTCCACACAAATGACCCTTTCAGAGCCCGAGGCGATCAATTGGGCGCAGGAGGAACTCGGCATTACGCGCGTGATTCTTCCGCGCGAGCTGAGCACCGAGGAAATTCGCCACCTTCGCTGGCAGACCTCCGTGGAACTCGAGGTGTTTGTGCACGGGGCCTTGTGCATCTCCTATTCCGGGCAGTGTCATGCCAGTTTTTATATGGGCGGGCGCAGCGCAAACCGGGGGGCGTGCGCTCAGCCGTGTCGGCTACCCTACGCGCTCTCCAATCACGGTTCACCCCTCGAAACGCCGGGTCGCCACCTCCTCAGCCCAAAAGATTTCTGCGGGCTCGATTTTGTGCAGGAGCGCATCCAGGCGGGCGTGACCTGCTTCAAGATCGAGGGACGCCTCAAAAAGGCCGACTACGTGGCTGCGACGGTGGCGGCCTACCGCGATGCCATTCAGGCGGCGCTTCGCGATCAGAAGGTCAGCACCGAGCGGCCCCATCAGACGCTGGAAATTCTTTTTGCACGCGGGCAAACCGCCGGTTATGTCCATGGCGACGAACATGCGGAACTGGTTGATTCCCGCCTCGTGGGGCACCAAGGTTTGCTGCTTGGAACTCTTTCGCGCATCGGCAGGCGATCGGTTATTCTGGACACGGCGAAGGACTTGCTCTTTCCCCCACAGCCGGGCGACGGCGTGGCCTTTGATTATCCGGATACGGAGGGGCGCAGGTCCGGTGCCCGCATTTATCAGGCACAACGTCTGCCTGCTTCGGGCCATGGTCCCGAGGCGTATGAACTTGGTTTTGGGCGGGAGGACGTGGAGCTTTCATCGTTGCGCCCGGGGATGACGGTGTGGAAGACGTCCGATCCGGTGCTGGACCGCGAGCTGCGCCAGTCATACGCCAAGATCACCACACCGCATCCGGTGCTGTTGGATTTTAGGTTGTTTGCGTCGGCGGGGCGGCCCCTCCGCCTGTACGGGCGCGATGCGGCAGGTCACGAGGCGGAGGTGGAATCCTCCCACGTGCCCGAGCCTGCCCGCACCCGCCCGACGACCCTTGAGGTGCTGACCGAGCAGTTGGGCCGCCTTGGCGATACGCCCTACGCCCCCGGCTCCATCACGCTGGAAGGCGCGGAGGGTCAGGTTCAGCAAACGGACCTCATGATCCCGAAAAGCGTGCTCAACGAGCTGCGCCGCCAACTGGTTGAGCGCCTACTAGAGCAGCGCCTACACGCTGAACAGCATATCGTCCTTCCCGAAGAGCCCTTGCCGGTGCTTCAGGAAGCCGGGGCCTATGCACCCGTGCTGAAATGGTTGGTCCGCTCCGAAGAACAACTCGATGCGCTTCTCGAACACGCACCGCACATGGCCGCGCCCGTGGGAATCTACTTGGAATTTCCGGGTGGAAAGGCTCTACGCGAGGCCCTAGCCCGGACGCGCGAAGCGGGCCTCCCGGTGGGATTGACCAGCCCGCGCGTGATCACCGAACCGCAGGCACATCTCATTGAAGAGCATGCCGCGCTCGAACCTGATTTCTATCTCGCACGCACCTGGGGTGCCTTCCGCCGCATGCGGCGACTGCACCCGGGCCTGGAATTGATCGGCGATTTTTCCCTCAACATCGCGCACCCCGCCGCCGCGCAAAAAGCCCTGCGCTGCGGATTGACCGCTCTGACCCCCGCGCTCGAACTCGATGAAGAGGCCCGCGCCCTCCTGGCGCGCCAAACCGACCCTGGTCGCTGGGAATGGCTCGCGTACCATCATCCCACGCTCTTCTTTACCCAATACTGCCTCTACGCGCATCACCTCGGCACGGGGCATGGCTGGCCGAAGTGCGGCGAACCATGCAAGGCCAACGAATTGGAACTGACGGACCGCAAGGGCGTGACGTATAGGGCCCTGCGCGATCAGGTCGGGCGCAATCAGATCATCCGCAACCAACCCGAGTCGTCCTTGGCTCTTCTCGAGGCCGACGCTTTTCGCGGGGCCGCTGCTTTTCGCATCGAATTACTGCAGGAAAACCGTGATCAAACCGTGGGGTTGGCAAGCGAAGCGGCGGATCGCCTGCGCGCTGCCGGGGGGAGTGAACATGACTAATCGCGATTCGATTCTTACCGCACTGCGCACGTCTGACGGCTGGCTCACCGGCGAAAGCCTCGCCACGCAACTCGGTATCAGCCGAATGGCCGTGAGCAAACAGGTCGCCACCCTTAACGAGATGGGCTACCGCATCGAATCCGCCCACCGAAAAGGCTACCGATTCCATGCCGCGCCCGACCTCCTGCTGCCCGAAGAAATACGCTTTCAGCTTCAAACAAAGCACTTCGGACAACAAGGCATTCACTACTTCAGGCAACTGCCGTCCACCAATACGACCGCCAAAGAGGCCGCTCTCTCCGGATGCCCTGAAGGCACCCTGTTCATTGCTGAACACCAAACAGACGGACGGGGGCGGCGCGGGCGCGCATGGCTCTCGGATGCCTCGCATGGCCTGTGTTTTACCATGCTGTTGCGCCCCGGCTTTTCTCCACGAAGTCTCACCTTGTTGCCCCTGCTGGCCGCCGTCGCCGTCTCCGAAGCGATTGAAGAGACTGCCGGAATTCGTGCCGAGGTGAAATGGCCGAACGATCTGCTGATCGGCGAAAAAAAAATCTGCGGCATCCTGACGGAAGCTGGCTTTGATCTCGATTCGATTGATTACGCCGTCCTGGGCATCGGACTCAACATCAACACACCCGCCGATGCCATTCCGCCGGAACTGCGCGAACAGGCCACCTCGCTGGCCGCCGAGGCCGGCGCGCCGCTCGACCGCAGGGCGCTCGCCCGCACGATTATCGAATCCTTTGAACGGCGCTACGTGCAGGCTTGCACGGAAGGATTTGAACCGGTGCTCGAGGCTTGGCGCGCCCGAAGCTGCACGCTCGGCCGAACCGTCACCGTACGACAGGAAGCGGGAGCCCTCGAAGGCCATGCCGAATCCATTACGCCGGAGGGAGCCCTCGTCCTGCGCCTCCCCGACGGCACCCGCAAAACCGTCGTCTCCGGCGATCTGATCCAATCGTTCCGATGATTGATTCCACCGACAAAAGTCCGCGTGAGTTACATCCCGGATGGGGTGAAGGCATATAGCACAGGGGTCGGAAGACCCTGGGTTTCTGATTCTCCAACACCCCATGCACCCCCTCCGGGGTGCATCTTGTTTTGTTTGTCAACTTCCCGGGGTCGCTGACCCCGGGCTATTATCCTCGGCCCCTCCCGGGGCCATCATGTCGCAAACTTTTGAGCGAATGTTTCGGATGCGGGTGGCGACGTGGCCGAACTGCTGGAAGCGGTTGTTTTTTACTTTGATGTCGCACGGGTTGCACTGGCCGAAGAGATTGCAGGGGGTGAAGTCGTCGGTGAGGGTGAGTTGGGCATCGTAGATGGTGGCCACGGGTTGGAGGTGCCGGTAGCAAAAGGTGTGACAGCGGTGGATGGTGCCGTCGGGGGCGGCGAGCAGTTCAGAGGTGGCGCAGTCGCAGGTGCGGGGGGACTTTCCGTCGCAGGCATCGGGGTGGGTGTATTGTCCGTGGAGTTTTCCTTGGTGGGTGCCCAAAAAGGGTTTGAGTCGGAAGTCTATGCCCAGGTTTCGGCAGGTGCTGGCGGCCTCTTCCATGAGGTCTGTCTGATTGGGGTGGGTTACGCCGTAGAGGCCGACGCGGAATCCAGCGTTCATGAGGAGAAGAATTTTTTCGGTGATAAAGGGCAGAGAAAATTGTTCGGGGTGGAAGCTGACGCGAATGGGGGCGTAAGGGGCGGGTCGATTGATGCGAGCGGGATCAATCTCGGCAATGAAGCGGTCGAGATCAAAGGCGAGGTTGGTCAGGATGTCCACGGGGTGAAATTCGAGGGTGTCGTGCAGGATGGAGAAGAAGTCGGGGTGGAGTCCGGGTTCACCGCCCTGGAGGGTAATGGGTATGTCGTTGGCGGGGAGTCGGCGGAAGAAATTCACCCAGTCGGTGCCGGGGATTTCGGGGTAGTCGAGGTGAACGCCGTTGCCGTACTGGTTGATGCAGTAGGAGCAGCGGTAGGGACAGCGGAAGGTAAGAAAGATTCCGATGTAGTTGAATGAATCGGGAATAGTCACGAGTTCGGGAGAGGTCATGGGCATACCTCTCAGGGCGACTCAACGGGGATCAGGGGCTGCTGGGCTGTGGCACGCAGGGTGGCGGGGCAGCGGCGACGACTGGAGCTGACGGCGGAGTCGTTCATCATGTTGAGAATGGCCTGAAAGACCATGTCCGGCTGAATAGCCTCCATGCAGGCAGTGTCTTTTTTGCATTGCGGTTTCATGCAGGGCAGGTCCATGCAGGACCAGTTGGCCCGAATGATAAGGCCGCGCCCGTACATGTAGATGCCGTCGGAAGGGGTGGGGCCGAAGAGGGCGGCGACCTTCTTTTTTAGGGCGAGACCCAGGTGCATGCCAAGGCTGTCGCAGGTGATGATGATGCGTCCGGCGTTAATCCAGTCGATGTATTCTTCAATATCTTTTTCGCCCTTCTGCCAGCTTACGGAGTAGCCTTTCTGCTCACAGAGGGCGGCGAGTTTCTGCCAGTGGTGCCTCGGCCAGGCCTTCGTGGGCCACTTGCTTCCGACCCGAAAGTTGAGGCCGACATCGTATTTGGGCAGTTTTTTCGGGGTGTAGCCGAGAATATACTCTTCGCCGTTCCAGTAGCCGGCGACCATTTGGTAGAGAAGGGCCTGAATGGGGAGAAAGTGATCTTTTCCATTGGCAATATCAAGAGCGGGCTGGGCGTTTGGATGGGCATCCACGTTCTTTCCGTTCCATCCGAACCCGTAATAGATATTGGCGGGGATACTTTTGGCTAAATGGCAGATGGTGGCGGCCTTTTCGATGCAGATAATTTCATCAAAGTGTCGTTTTTTTAGCGCCTCGGTCGTGTTTTCATCGTAGACGAGCAGTTCGTCAATATAGGGATTTCCGCGCAGGAGGGGCACGGCGGACAGGCTGGTCAGCCAGGTAACCCTATCATTTGCATAGCGATGCAACAAAACCGTATGCCGAAACACGTCGCCGAGACTGGGTACAAACCCTTGCTCGTTGACGAGTGTTTCACAGTATCCCAGCTTAATGATCAGTATGTCTTTCTGCATAAAAAGGAACTCCCGGCACGTAAAGAGAGCATAAGCGGTGCCATCTCAATGGCAAGCCTTGATTTTAGGCGGAAAACGCTATCGGTTTAGCCTGTATAGGGGTATGCTTTTGCGTTTTTGACCCCGAGACCCTGAAAACGGAGAAAGAACAGGCACATGGATCGGCATAACATCCCCGAATGGGCGCACGACGCAGTATGGTATCAAATTTTCCCGGAACGTTTCCGCAATGGTTGTCCGTCGAGTAATCCGGAGGTGTCGGATTTTTCAGAAGAGCCGATCCCGGGCTGGCGTATTTCACCGTGGGGGATGGATTGGTATGATCAGGACGAATGGGAAAGGGAACCGGGCAAATTCAACCGGAGCGCGGTGTTCAACCGGCGATTCGGAGGCGACCTCGTGGGCGTGCGCGAAAAGCTCGATTATCTCCAGGAACTTGGGGTGAACGCCCTTTATCTGAATCCGGTTTTTCAGGCGCAGTCGCTGCATAAATACGACGCGACGTGTTTTCATCACATCGATCCAGCGTTCGGCCCGGACCGGGCGGGGGATTTGCAGCGTTTGGCCGAGGCCAAGGAAACGGAGGACCCCGCCACCTGGATATGGACGGCGGCGGATTTGTTTTTTGTGGAGTTGGTGCATGAAATACATCAGCGCGGCATGCGAGTGATTCTTGACGGGGTGTTCAATCATACCGGTCGCGCCTTTTTCGCTTTTCAGGATTTGCTAAAAATCGGCGCGTCGTCGGCCTATCGCGATTGGCATACGGTGGAGCGGTGGCATCGGGACGGCACGTTTGATTACATCGGTTGGTTCGGCGTGCGGTCGCTGCCCGAGTTCGGTCGTGCGGACGGCAATCTGGTTGTCCCAGTTCGGGACTATCTTTTTCACGTCACACGCCGCTGGATGGACCCGCACGGCGACGGCGATTTGATCTGGGGCGTGGATGGCTGGCGATTGGACGTGGCATTCTGCGTTCCGCACCGCTTCTGGAAGGAGTGGAGTGCGCTGGTCAAGCGTATCAATCCCGAGGCGTATACCACCGGCGAGGTGGTCAATCTGGCGACTGAATTTCTGCAGGGCGACGAACTGGACGCGGTCATGAACTATATGTGGGTCTATCCGGCGCTGAGTTATTTCATTCGCGGGAAATACGCCATCGATGCTGCAGAATGCCGGACCAAGCTACAGGCCCTGCTTGATGCCTATCCTCCAGAAGTGAACGGCATTTTGCAGAACCTGTTCGACTCGCACGACACCGGACGCATTCTCTCCACTATCGCCAATCCCGACCATCCGAAAAAAACCTGGGATGATTATTTTGCCGAATTCCGTTTGAGCGATCATCCGGATCTCTTCACCAGGCAACCCGGCGCTCGCGAGAAGAAACTCCTGAGGCAATTGGTGGTGATGCAGATGACCTACCTCGGGGCCCCGATGATTTATTACGGTACGGAAGTCGGAATGTGGGGCGTGAATGATCCGGATGATCGGCAGCCCATGCTCTGGGATGATGTGACCTATGAGCAGTCGGAGCGTTTGCCCGGAGGAGGGGTTTTTCCGGTTTCCCGCGCACCCGACCGGGAACTCTTCGCATTTTATCGGCAGGCTATTGCTTTGCGTCGGAAACATCCGGTTCTGTGCCGGGGCGATTTGCATTGGTGGACAAAAAATGAGCCCAGCGAGGCGCTTGGCTTTGTTCGGTCGCTTGCGGGTCATGCAGAAATCGCCGTATTGTTCAACGTACAGGAACGGACGATTTCAGCACTACTGCCCTTCGTCGGGACGGATCTATGGAGCGGGCGGGCAATCAGTGAACCCCGACAGGACATCCCGCCGCATGGATGGCTTGTGGTTCAGGCGCGTTGATCGTTGCTGATATCGATCAAGCCACCCACATTCAGAATCAGGCTGACTTGCCCATCACCCAGAATGGTGCACCCGGATACGCCGCGTGCGCTTCCCAGATAGTCCGACAGGCCCTTGATGACCGTCTGATGCTGCCCGAGCAATTCATCCACAAACAGGGCCACACAGTCCCGGTCGCATTCCACAATGATCAGCAGGCCCTGCTCCAGCGAGGCGCAGTCGGTCTTCTTGTTGAAAATTTTATGGAGCCGCAATACCGGAATCATTTCCTCGCGCAGCCGCACGATTTCTTGGCCGTCCGGCGTCACCGTGATTTGCGAGCGGGTTGGACGCAGTGTTTCCCGGATGGATAGCAATGGAATGGTGTAGCGGGCATCGCTCACGCGGATCAACATGCCGTCGATGATGGCCAGCGTCAGCGGGATGTGCATAATAAAGGTGCTTCCCTGGCCGGGTTTGCTTCGCACTTCAACACGGCCCTTCAGCTTTTCGATGTTCTTTTTCACCACGTCCATGCCCACGCCGCGCCCGGAGATATCTGTGACCTTTTCCGCCGTGGAAAATCCCGGTTCAAAGACCAGTTTAAAGACTTCTTCGTCTTTCATTTCAGATGCCTGGTCTTCCTGAATCAGGCCGTTGGTCACGGCTTTTTTCAGGATGCGCTCACGGTTCAGGCCTTTGCCGTCGTCCTTGATGATGATCCAGACTTCGCCGCCTTCGTGACGTGCTTCGATGTGCACGATGCCGTTTTCGGACTTGCCGGCGGCCCGGCGTTCTTCGGGGTTTTCGAGTCCGTGATCAATGGCGTTGCGCACGATATGTACCAGGGGATCGCCGATCTGCTCGATCACGGTTTTGTCCACCTCAGTGTCTTCGCCATCGAGTTGTAACTCCACGTTTTTTCCCGCTTTTTTGGAAACATCGTAGACCAGACGCGTCATCTTGCGGAAGGTGGCGGAGAGGGGCACCATGCGCACGGACATGGCCACATCCTGCAGATCAGCGGAGACGCGGTTTAAGTGGTGAATGGCCCGCTCGAGTGTTTCGTCTTCCATGTCCATGACCGCCGGATTGCGCACCACCATCGCCTCGGCGATGACCAGTTCGCCCACCAGGTTGATGAGGCGGTCGAGTTTGTCAATGTCCACGCGGATGCCCTGGCGTACCGCTGCAGTGGCAGTGGGCATCGACCTGGTCGTGCTTGTCTGGCTTTCCTCTTTGGGCGCGGGAGCGGGGGGCGGGGCAACCGCCTTTTCTGGCTTGGCGGGCGGCGGCGGTGGTTCCTCCTTGTCGAACGTTAGTTCTTCTTTCTTTTCTTCGGGTGCCGGAGTGGAGGTAGGAGCCTCCGCACTCTTTTCGGGAGCCTCGCCAGGGATCATGTCGCTGAGCAGGTCCAGCATCCCGGGCAGACCGAGAATTTTGGATTTGCCGTGCTCGGCGTAATTGGTCAGGCCGTTGCGAAGGAAGTCCACCATTTTCAGCAGGAGTCCAATGGCGTTTTTTGATCCGGCTGTTTCGCCGTGTCGCATGGCATCGAGTATGTTTTCGACCCTGTGACTAAGCTGTTCAAAATCGGCCAAGCCGAAGAATCCGCAGTTGCCCTTGAAGCTGTGCATCATGCGGAAGGCTTCTCCGATATAGCCATCGGCACCTTCCGGATGTTTGTCAATCTGCAGGAGGCCTTGCTCCGCTTCGTCGAGCAGGTCCATGGATTCCTGCGTGAAGCGCGCGATCATGTCCGGCGTAATAGAGAGTTCCGGGATGTCGGCCAGTGGTTCGGGCTCAGGAGGGGGTGGCGGGGTTTCTTTGGCAGGTGCCACGTCCGCCTTCTTGCTTTTTGCGGTAGCTTTTTTCTTTTCTTCCGTAGGCGGCTCGGACTTCGATTGGAGTGGCGCTGCCTCGGCGCTCGGGCTCTCTTCCTCCACCAGCACGCTGAGTTTGTCGTATACCTTAGAAATATCCATATCGTTGGCGTCCTCGATGTTGTCCAGCATGGTATTCAATTGGTCCACGCCCTCGAGCAGGACATCCATGTAGCGCTGTTCGGGCTTCTTTTTGCCTACCTTGATTTGCTGCAGGAGGGACTCCATGACGTGAGAGAGTTCGCCGATGCGTTTCTGCCCGACGAACCCGGCCACGCCCTTCACCGTGTGAATGGCGCGGAACACCTTGTTGACCAGTTCGCTGTCTGGATTGTCTTTTTGCTGGACGAGCATGACGAAGTCATCCTCGATGGTATCTAGGTGTTCTTTTGACTCCGTTATAAAATCCAGTAAAAGATCATCCATGACATTTCCTTCGCGTTCCCGATTCGGCGCGCCTCTCTGGCGCAAGGTGGGGGAACAAACGTGCGAGACCAATACTAACCACAATCGAATCGTAAGTTTATGAAATGAAGGCTTTATTTCAAGTTAATTAGAAGGAGCAATGCGGGTTGCTGCATTCCGCGTTGCGGTATGTGGGCCGCTCGGGTATCGTGCTTTTCATGAGCAGAGAAGAAAAACTGGAAAAAAGAGAGCCGCCGGAAGGTGAGATCGTGCTGGAGGTGGAGCATTTGGCGGTGCCCCTGCGGCTGGACGCCTGGCTGGCGCGTGCGGAGCCGTCAATTTCGCGTGCGCGTTGGCAACGGCTGATTGAAAACGGGGACGTGGCGCTGAATGGCGCCCACGCAAAGGCGAGTCAGCGTCTTCACGGGGGAGAGCAGGTGGAGTACACGCTGCCGCCGCCGGAAACCCTGGAGGTCAAGCCCGAAAATTTGCCGATTGAAATCCTGTTTGAAGATGAGGATTTACTGGTGTTGAATAAGGCCCCGGGCATGGTGGTGCATCCGGCACCTGGGCATTATCAGGGAACGCTGGTGAATGCGCTGCTGTTTCACTGCAACGATCTGGGCACCATCAACGGCACGGTGCGGCCCGGCATTGTTCACCGGCTGGACAAGGATACGTCCGGCGCGCTGGTGGTGGCAAAAAACGATTTTTCGATGCAGGCGCTTTCCGACCAGTTTCGAGACCGCACCATTCACAAGGAGTATGTGGCGCTGGTGCATGGGCATTTTTCGCCACCGGACGGCGTCTGCCAGACGCTGATTGGACGCAGCGTGAGTGATCGCAAAAAAATGAGTGTGCAGGCGGAGCGGGGACGCGAGGCGGTCACGCACTACCGCACCGAGGAGCGGTTTGCCGCATGCAGCCGGATGCGCGTCAAAATAGAAACCGGGCGCACCCACCAGATTCGAGTGCACATGGCGCATGCGGGACATCCGGTGCTGGGCGACCGGGTATACGGCCGGAAACCGGTTCAGATTGATTCACCGTCTCTGGCCCGCCAGATGCTGCACGCGGGAAAACTGATTTTCCTGCATCCGCGCACCGGGGAAAAACTGGAATGCACCGCGCCGCTCTTTCCGGATATGCAGGAGGTGCTTCGCGCACTCCGCACGGGTAACGACTGTGCCAAATAGACAATAGGGTACATTAATCCCGAGACGGTTCGCCGTGACGCTCGCCCTCCAGGCTCTGCCAGCCTTTCGCTGAAGATCACGGGCTGGAAGCCCGTGCTACGTCAAAAAAAGAACCCCGGTTGTCCGGGGTTCTTTTTCAATTCAATCGCGATGCGGGGTTCTTAGAACACCCACTTCACGATGGCTTGCAGACATTTTTCTTCGGCATAGTCTATGCCGTCGTCCGTGAACACGAATTTTTCTGACCAGTACTGGAATTCGGCACCAGCATACAGACGGTCCGGCGCGCCCCAGAAATTGCCCAAATCGAGCAGAAGCTGAGGTTGCGTCAGGATGCTGACCGGCTGGCTGTCTTCGCGTCCGGTCCAGTCCAAGAAGCCCGTGAAATCAAAGCGGGCCGGGCCGATGCTGAACGGAATATCCCAAACCGGAGTCACCTGATAGGTGTTGCCATCCGCATTCGGATTGTCGCGGTATTTTACGTCCACTGAGAAATAGTTGACATAAGGTATAGAGAACACGGCGCCGACACCGGCCATATAGGCACGGAAGCCATCGCCTAAGTCCATCTGACCAACCGCCAGCACATCCGCTACCGGGCCGGCTGAAATTTCACTGCCGGACAGCTTGTTGGCTATTTTGAACAGGCTCAGGCGGGTGCACCATTCGCCATACAGATTGACGCTGTCGCGGTCAAAGTTCGCGAAGTCAACGAAGAAGTAGTTGTCGCCATACTCCCATCCGCTGTTATGTTCCAGCGTCATGATATTGCCGTCGGACTCACCCGAACCCTTTTCATAACTCTGGCCATACAGGAACTGAACATTCGACTTGCTCCAAACGGCCGCCTGAGCCACCGTTGCGGCGCATACCACAGTCATCATGATACTCAGCGCTTTGCACACATTGGAACCTCTCATACAATCTCCTTTCGTTTACACCTGAACGAGCAGCGACCCATACGCAACTCATTATTCCTATCACCGCTGTCCCTTTTGAACAGCTTTTGACCTTTAAGATTATTCCTCTCTTTTGTCTATAACAAATTCACAATTAAACACTCATGAAATCTGAACGCCGTTGTGTTTGAGCTTGAATTAATTGGTCTTAAGGCGGACGCTACGCTGCATGAAAAGGTGCGTGTTTGTTTGGACCCTGTTGCCTGCGTTTGCGCTGCTGCTGCTCGGCACCGGCTGCGCGACCGTTCCTTATCGGATCGGACAACCAATCAATTACATCGAAGGCACCCCGCTGTCCGAAGGGGAGTCGCAGATTATGTACGGCAATTCTTGGGGTGCCGCCGACCACATTGTCGGCTGGGTTTGGCCCGGCAGCCTGCTTTCCAAGCTGGTCCTTTTGAACTACAAAGTAGACAGTCATCTTGTTTCTGAAGAGTCCGTGGAGGTGCTGCGCGATTATCTGGCGCTGAACAGTCTCACCAACGTCAAGGTGCGCATCAATGAATACAGTGTACGGGATGAATGGCGACGCACCTTCCGCAACAAATCCATTGGCGCGGGCTGGCGCTACACTCTGGGCTTCTGGAGTTGGCTGATGTATACCGCATTTCCGGGGCGCGTCTTCGGCGGCGATAATTACAACCCTTATTCCAACACCATCAACATCTATTCGGATATCCCCGCCATCCTCCTGCACGAAGGCGGGCACTCCAAGGATTTCGCCAAACGGGAATGGAAGGGAACCTATTCGTTCGCCTATATGATTCCCTTCTTCAATCTCTATCCCGAGGCGCTGGCCACGAAAGATGCCCTCAGTTACCTGCGCAGCGAGCAGGGGCTGGACTTGCAAAAGCAGGGCTACAACGTACTCTATCCGGCTTACGGCACCTACCTCGGTGGCGGAATCGGCGAATGGTTGGCCTTTCCGTGGGGTTATGTCGCCTATGCAGGTGGCGTGATTCCCGGGCATATCATCGGGCGCGTGCGGTCCGTCACCTTGCCGGAACCGGTAGAAAGCGATTGAATCACGGGTTTTTTGCTCAACAAAACGCTTGCTACGGCGATTCGGGGTGGTATATTCCGCCCCTCACAAAGGGCCCGGATCATGCCGGGCGGAAGCGAGTACTTCCCGGCCACGGGAAGGAAAGCGGATTTTCCGGGCTACCCGGAACAACTCACAGGAGGTTATTGTGGCAGATAGCAGCAGTGTCGTTCAGACTAAAGTGGCTGTCCAGGATTTACTGGATGCAGGCCTTCACTTCGGGCATCAAACCAAGCGCTGGAATCCCAAAATGAAACGCTTCATTTTTGGCGAGCGCAACGGAATCTACATCATCGATCTGGCCAAGAGCTTGGCCCTGCTGCGCGTGGCGCAGGAGTTCGTGTATGACTTGATTCTTTCCGGCAAATCCGTGTTGTTTGTCGGCACGAAAAAGCAGGCGCAGGAGCCGCTGAAAGAAACGGCCGATCGTCTGAAACAGCATTACGTGACCCATCGCTGGCTGGGCGGCATGCTGACCAACAACGATACCATGCGCAACAGCATCAACCGTATGCGCGAACTCGAAAAAATGGAAACCGACGACGGCTTCAAGAGCGCGGGATCGAAGAAGGAAGCGGCGCGCTTTCGTCGCGAGCTGGACAAGCTGCAGAAGAATCTGTGCGGCATTTCTTCAATGAACCGCTTGCCGGGTGCACTTTTTGTGGTGGATGTGAACCGCGAGTCCATTGCTGTGACGGAAGCCAACAAGCTGGGCATCCCCGTCATTGCCATGCTGGATACGAACTGCGATCCGGACAACATCAACTATCCCATCCCAGGCAATGACGACGCCATTCGCGCGATTCGCCTGGTGACCAAGGCGCTGGGCGATACGATTCTTCAGGCTTCGAATGAATACGCCAAGAAGGCATCCGACGAGTTGCGCCGCAAGGCCGCCGAAGACGCCGAAGCCAAGGCCAAGGCCAAAAGCGAACGCGAAACGCGCCGCGTGAAGGAAGAAACCGCCCGCAAAACTCGTGTACCGAAGAAGGCCGAAGAAGCCGCTAAGTCGGTGGAAGCCAAAGCCGAGGCGAAAGCGGAAGTCAAAACCGAAGCGAAGGTCGAAGCAGCCCCGGTTGAGCCAGTGAAAGCCCCGGTTGAAGCAGCTCCGGTTGAAGCACCTGCGGTCGCAGTCGAGGCGGCACCCGCCCCCGAGGCGGCAGCGCCTGCCGCTGAATAAGAGTTCAGGAACAAGCAGAGAGGAAGGAATTTAGTATCATGGCAGAAATCAATGCAAAACAGGTCAAAGAGCTGCGTGAAGCCACGAACGTGGGCATGATGGAATGCAAACGTGCGCTCCAGGAAGCCGATGGCGACATGCAGCAGGCTATCAAGCTGCTCCGCGAACGCGGCGTGGCCATTGCCGGAAAAAAGGCCTCGCGTGCGGCTAAGGACGGCCTCATCGCCGCATCCGTCTATGAAGACGGAAACAAGGCGGTGATGATTGAAGTGAATTGCGAGACCGACTTTGTCACCCGCAATGAAACCTTCCAGGCGTTTGTGAAGTCGCTCCACGAAAAGGCCAAAGGCCTAGCCGATGGCGCCTTGGCGGAAGCCGTAAAGGATGAAACGACCGCCAAGATCACCGAAATCGGTGAAAATCTGGTGGTGAGCCGCAACATCGCTTATGCGCTTCAGAGCACGGGGCGCTTGGCCTCCTATGTGCATCTGGGTGGCAAGGTTGGCGTACTGATTGAAGTGGCCTGCGAAAAGGGCGAGACGGTCGGCAGCGAGGTCTTCGCTGAACTGGTCAAGGACCTGACGCTTCAGATTGCCGCCGCGAACCCGCGCTATCTTTGCGATGCCGATGTCCCATCCGACGTGGTGGCCTCCGAAAAGGAAATCTACGTCAAGCAGATGGAGCAGGAAGGCAAGCCAGCCAACATTATTGAGAAGATCGTAGGCGGAAAGATCAACAAGTACTTTAGTCAGATATGTCTGCTGGATCAGGAATTCGTAAAGGATTCGGAATGGACCATCAACAAGCTCCTCGCCGCCAAAGGCAAGGAACTCGGCGACACCCTTTCCATCCGCCGCTTTGTCCGCTACCAACTGGGCGAATAAGCGTAACACTACGTTAACCAAAACAGACAGGCGGCGCCGCATAAGCGCCGCCTGTTTTGTTTCCACCCCCATGATGGAATTCACACCAGCCCATTCCGATGCAAAGCCGATAACCCTTTATCGGGACTACATGATTCAGCGCTACGGGGGACCGCTCTTCCGTATCCCGGTGGACCTCGGGCGCGGCTGCCCGCATCGCGATCTCTCCGGCTCGGGCGGCTGCACGTTCTGCCCGGAACACGGTGCGCGTGCCGTGCAGACCATGAACAGCGAGACCATCGCAGAGCAGGTCGCCGCCGCCATTCATTTTGCACGCAGGCGCTATTTAGCCCGCCGCTACATGCTCTATTTTCAGGCCTTCACTGCCACCCATGAACTCGATGCCGCCACGCGCATGCTCTTCGAGCAGGTGCGCGGCATGGCCTCGTTCGACGCCATATCCATCGGCACCCGACCCGACTGCCTTTCCGAATCCACGCTCGATTTTTTGTCCTCTTGGGCAGAGACCACCGATGTGTGGGTTGAGCTGGGCATTCAGACCGTACACGACGCCACCCTGCGCCGTATTAACCGCGGGCACGACTATGCCGCAACCGAACGGGCGGTGGCCGCCCTTCACGCACGGGGCATACCCATCGCCGCGCATGTGATCCTCGGTCTTCCCGGCGAAGATCAGGAACACATCAACACCACCGCCGAAACCCTCGCCGCCCTCCCCATCGAGGCTGTCAAAATACACAATCTGCACGTCATTAAAAATACACCTCTGGCCGATGAATATGCCGCTCACCCCTTTTCCGTGTATCAGGAATATGCCTACGGCGAAATGCTGCTCGATTTCCTGCGCCGTATTCCGCGTGCGTGGCCCGTCATTCGCATGACCACCGATACCCCGCCCGAAGAACTCGTCGCCCCGCAATGGCACATGCCCAAGGGGCGGTTCATGGAGACTATTCAGCAGCAGATGATTCTCCGGGAATGGTGCCAGGGTGATCTGGTGCCCGGCGGGGCGTCCGGCGAGGCCACGGCATCTGCCGCGCCTGAGGCCGTCATCACTGGCGATGGAAGCATCACCCTCTGGAACAACGACTTCAAAGAGCACTACCACACCCAGGCCGGCGCACGCCTGGAGGCCGAGAAAAAATATGTGCAGCCGGTGGAGTTGGATCGGCGCTTGGCCGACGGCCCGGTCGCCCTCCTCGATATTTGTTTCGGCCTCGGCTACAACACGCTAGTTGCCTGTAATCTGGCCGAACAGTTGAAGCAGCATCCGCTGCATGTCACAGCCCTTGAGCTGGATCGGCGCGTACTGCTCCGAGCCGCCGCCGTGATGCCGGAAGAAGCCTCCGAGGCCTTTTCCTGGAGCGTCCGACTGTGTGCGCTGCATGACTCCGGCGACTCCAACGCCGCGTTCAGCACCATTCACCTTCGGTTGGGTGATGCCCGCCACACGGTTCAATCCGTGCCTCCCGTCTCGCAGGACATCGTCTTTCTCGATGCCTTCTCCACCCAGCGCAACAGCGAACTCTGGACCCTGGATTTCTTTCGCCTCATCCGTGCCGTGATGAAACCCGATTCGGTGCTTGTGACCTATTGTGCGGCGTTGCCTGTTCGCGCCGGTCTGATGCAGGCGGGCTTTTCCATTGGTGAAACGGAACCGGTGGGCCGTCAGCGCAGTGGCACGGTAGCCGCCCTCGACCCCACCCGGATTCGCCTGCCCATCGACGCGGAAGAGCTGAAAACCATTCAGGACACCCCGCGCGGCCTGCCGTATCGCGATCCCTGGCTCGTCTGGACCAACCGCGACATTCTCCGCGAACGTCAGCAGGCGCGAATTCTCGCCGAGTGAGTTCTGGGGAGGGTCGTTGTCCCCAACGGCCTTTTATTGATCTTCAGGTCGTTCCATATTTCTCTGTACTCTCCGCGCTCACTTTCCGCTTGGCCCGTGGGGACACGGGCCCTCCCGAGAGAGAGGCGCGATGAGAATGCTTTTACTCTAGCGCATGCACGAAGAGGCCGGAGCGGAGTTTTGGTTCGAACCAGGTGCTTTTCGGGGGCATGACCAGGTTGGCGTCGGCCACATCCATGAGCTGGCGGATGTCGGTGGGATACATGGAGAAGGCCACGGCGTCGCGCCCGGATTCGACTCTTTTTTTGAGTTCCTCGGGTCCGCGGATTCCGCCCACGAAGGAAGCGCGCGGGTTTTTGCGCGGGTCATCGATTCCGAGGATAGGTGCCAGGACACGGTTTTGAAGGAGGCTGACATCCATGGTTTGCACCGGGTCGGCGGAGTCCACTTTGGGGCAGCCCATTTCATACCATTTTCCCGCGAGGTACATGCAGATCATGCCGGGTTTATCGGGTTTGGTGAGGGTGGTTTCGCGTACGGTGAAGCCTGCCAGGCGTATGGCTTCAATCAGTTCTTTCGGAGTGAGTCCCTGGAGGTCGGCGATGCAGCGGTTGTAGGGGAGAATCTGGAGCTGGGTGGAGGGGAAGAGGACGGTGAGGAACCAGTTGTATTCTTCGTCGCCGGCGTGTTCGGGATGCGCGGCGCGGCGCTCGCGGGCAACGCGTGCGGCGGCGGATGCGCGGTGGTGTCCGTCGGCAATGTAATCCACTGGGATGGCGGCGAAGAGTTGCACGAGGCGTGCGGTTTCGGGAATGCGCCAGGCGGCATGTTGAATGCCGTCGGGTGCGGTGAAATCAAAGAGCGGCTCGCTTTTTTCGATGTCGGCGAGGATGTCATTGATCTCGGGGACATCGCGGTAGGTGAGGAAGACGGGTCCTGCCTGGGCATTGAGTGCTTCGATGTGGCGGGTGCGGTCTTCTTCGGGTGCGGCGCGGGTGTGCTCGTGTTTTTTGATGAGTTCTTTGTCGTAATCATCCACATGGCTGACCGCTACGAGGCCGCGCTGATGGTGTTTGCCCATGATCTGGCGATAGAGAAAGAGGCCGGGCTTTTCATCCTGAATGAGGTAGTCTTTTGCGATGAAGGCCTGGAAGTTTTCGCCGGCTTTTTGATAGACGCTTTCGTCTTTTTCGGGCGTATCTTCGGGGAGGTCCACGGCGGGGATGCTGACGTGCAGGAAGGCGTAGGGATTATCGACGGTCAGCTCGCGCGCTTCTTCCACGGAATAGACATCATAGGGAAGACTGGCTAGTTTTTCCGTGAGTTCCAGGGGCGGGCGATACGCTTTGAATGCTTTGATACGCATAATGACCTCCAACAATTCGTGGGTTAATGAATGGGCACATACTACCCCTGCGTCCCGCTTTGTCCATGTTCGTTTTTGCGGATTTCGAGGAGAACTTCTTCGGCGGCGAGGTTGTCGCCGGGGGCGAGGGGGCGGACGCAGCCTTCGGCAAGGGCGTAGCCTCGGGTGATGATGAACTGTTCTTGGGCGGCGAGTTCCTCGAAATCCAGCAGGGTCATGAGATGAATGTTGGGGGTGTCGTACCAGGCATGCGGAAGGGCGGAGCTGACGGGCATACGCCCGGTCAGGGCGAGTTCAAGTCGGACGCGCCAGCAGCCGAAATTGGGAAACGAAACCAAGCCGCAACGCCCGACACGCAGCATTTCGCGCAGGACGATTTGAGGATTGCGCAGGGTTTGGAGGGTTTCTTCGAGAACAACGATGTCGAAGAGTCCATCGGGGAAGCCCTGAAGGCCCCGGTCGAGGTCGGCTTGCATGACGGGTACGCCACGCGCGACGCAGGCTTCAACGGCATCGGGATCGAGTTCGACGCCCTGTCCGCGCACCCCTTTGAGTTGGGCGAGGCGTTCGAGAAGGAGTCCTTCGCCGCAGCCGAGGTCGAGCACGGAGACGCCTTCAGGAACGAGGTGTTCGATCCATTCATCCTGCCAGCGTGCGGAGGGAGCGGCGGGTTTTTCCGGGGTGACGCCGAGGCGGTGCACGAGGTCGCGGAGTCCTTCGGGCGTGAGGTTTGCCATGGTGGGGTCGAGTCGGTCGCCGAGGGCTTGACGGAGAAGTTCGAGTGCATCTTCACAGGGCGTGGTGAGGGGTTCGGTCATGAGTGAAACCCTTTCGAGGTAAGGAAGCGGCCGAGGAGGCGCGAAACTTTTTCGGTTTCGACGAGGAAGGCGTCGTGTCCGTGGCGTGTTTGTATTTCGACGTGGTGGACGCCTTTCCCGTTGCGGGCGATGGCAAGAGCGAGTTCGCGGCATTGAGGGGGCGGGTAGAGCCAGTCGGTGGAGAAGGACACCACGAGCATCTGGGATTGGAGGCGCGAGCAGGCCTCGGTGAGATCGCCGCCGGCGCGAGCGGCGGCATCGTAATAATCCATGGCGCGGGTGATGTAGAGGTAGCTGTTGGCATCGAAGCGCTGGACAAAGGTTTGGCCCTGATATTCAAGGTAGCTTTCGACTTCGTATTCGATGTCGAAGCCGTAGCCGGTGTCGGCGCCTTTGCGGCGGCGTCCGAATTTGTGGTTCATGCTTTCCTCGGAAAGGTAGGTGATGTGAGCGAGCATCCGGGCGGCGGCGAGACCGTGGTTGGGGCCGATGGCGCCGTAGTAATCGCCGTCGCAGAAGGCGGGGTCGTGGAGGATGGAATAGCGTCCGACGGCGTTGTAGGCAAGGCCCTGGGCGGAGAGCCGGGCGGCGGCGGCGAGTACGCCGCATTTGTTGACACGGTCGGGATATTTGAGTGCCCACTCGAGGGCCTGCTGGCCGCCGAGGGAACCGCCGATGACGGCGTGGAGGCGCTCGATGCCGAGGTGATCAAGGAGGCGGGCCTGGAGGTGAACCCAGTCGCCCACGGTGACGATGGGAAAGCGGAGGCCATAAGACTGGCCGGTTTCGGGGTCGAGGCAGGCGGGGCCGGTGGTGCCGTAGCAACTACCGAGGACGTTGGTGCACAGGACGTACCAGCGGTTGGTGTCGATCGCCTTTCCGGGGCCGATGATGGCATCCCACCAGCCGGGCTTACGCAGGCGCCAAGGGCGTTCGGCGGCGGTTTCGGGGTCATCCCATCCGGCAGCGTGGGCATCGCCGGAGAGGGCGTGGGTGATGAGTACGGCGTTGTCGCGCGCGGCGTTGAGTGTGCCGTAGGCTTCGTATTCGATATCGATCGGGGCGAGGGTGGCTCCAGATTCAAGGAGCAGAGGTTGGTCGGGCTCGACCACGCGCAGGCGTTGCGCGCGGGTCAGACCGACAGAGGATGGATGCTCGGGCGGTTCGTAGTTTTTCTTCTTCTGTTTCACGGTGCGCTTTTCGTTTTTTGGAGAGTTAGTTTTTTTCTGCGGGCCGTATTGCTACTCCAGTCCTGTAGCGTGTTCCCGGGTGTTTTTCAACCGAAATTCCAACGAATGAAGAGAGCGAGAATCACGCAACGTCAATTGGCGGGGGGCCAGCTTTGGGAATAGGAGTTGAAGCAGAAGTCGGTATTATGCTATTTTCGTATCATGAAACTAGACAGAACAGTAACCAGAAAATTTTCTTCCAACATATCCTCACGGGAAAGTCCCGTTAGTCTATCGGCTAGCGAGTCCGTTTCATTTGTATGGGAGCTAACCAAGGAAGTTTTCTCATTAACAAAGAAATACGATGTTGAATCAAGATTACAAAGAAATGCTGTTAGCATTGTTAGAGGAAGAGGCATATAAGGACAAAGTAATCATTGAAATTGAATCCCTGTCTATTCCAATTCTCTCAAAAGAGAACATGATCAAAAATAAAAATTCAACCGGACGAGCAAAAGACAAAGTTGATGCAGAGACTCTGGAGAATTCCTGACAAAACAAGGGCTCATTACCTTCGCATCTCTCTTCCAAATCACAACAGGGTACCCGCTGTTTAGGTCAGTAGGCGCACGGAGAGCGGCAGCATAACGGTCGCAATGCGCAGCCACGTGGTGGGCCGCCGGTAATCTTCTGCCAGAAAAAGAATGCGTGGCGCCGCGTAAAACATGGCAAAAGGAACCGTAATCAGGGTGATGAGCAGGGCGGCCATATACCAGGGGTAGGGGCCCCGTCCGGCGAGGGATTGCATGAACATGCCATCCCAAATCGAGAGCATAACCAGGGCTGAAAAATACAGCGCAGTATCGGCAAACCGTTCCTGTCGGCGCAGGTCGGTACCTGCCGGAACCCAAGCTTCCGCGGCGTTGGGCATCGGCAGCAACGCACGAATGGTCATGACTACCGGCGCAGATCCTGCGACCAAGGACGGAACCAGCAGCCATACGGAATCCTTGGCAGGCATCCACGGAGAGGCCGCGAAGTGCAGGGCCAGCGCATCGGTGCTTATCATAAAGAGGACCATGCCCAACGCGAACTGCATGATAATCAAGGTGAACAGAACAATCCATGCCCAGGTGGCGGTTGGTTTGCGCACGGTTCGGGCGAGCCGTTCCTGCAAGGGCCGGCGCTTGAGCCCCGCGCCCAGCACGTAGAGCAGCAGCGAAAACATCATCGCCGCCGCATAGGCAAGGCTCGTTTCTCCGTCCTCCTCCGATATCGCTGTGAGACGCGGCACCAGCCAGCAGTTGGCCAGAAAGACGGCCGCATCAAACCAGATGCCCCGCCGCACCCGCCGGAGATGTACTAGTAGTGATTCCCACGTTGACATACGTCACTCTTTGAAATTGATGCTATCAATATAGCCATGCTCGAAATGCCATGGGTCTTTTCCACCGGCGGCTATTTTTGGAGTGGACGTACTAAAAAGTCAAGGGACGAAAATGGCGCAGGCGCAAGATGATTGAATGTAGCGCGGGCTTCCGCGCCGTGGTGTTGAATGGCCATTCATGGAGGGTGAGCGTCCCCGCGAACCGTAAAACACGAAAGGCATGATCCGAAAGGGCCATTTTTCGCAAAGGCCATCGCGAGTCTGTTGTTTTTCATTCACCACAAGGAACGCATAGATCGCATAGAAAGTTTTGGGAGAGAAAAGTGGCGCAGTAAAATTGAACGGGCTATGCTGGCTTCCAAGAGTGAAAATATGAGTCTCAGATTATGAATGAAAGAAACATACACGCTGTTACAGGAGCGTTTGGGTACTCGGGGAAATACATCGCCGAGCGCCTGTTGTCGGAGGGCAAGACCGTAATCACACTTACAAACTCCACGCAGCGCCGAAACCCTTTTGGCGATCGGGTGCGCGCCACGCCCTTTCACTTCGAAGACCCGAAACTGCTTGTGGACTCCCTCCGGGGCGTCTCCGTCCTTTATAATACGTATTGGGTGCGATTCAACCACCGCAGTTTCACGCATGCCGATGCCGTGCGAAACACCAAGATTCTCTTTGATGCGGCGACGGCGGCAGGCGTCGAGCGAGTGGTTCATGTGAGCATCACCAATCCATCTGAAGATTCCCCATTGGAATACTTCAGAGGAAAGGCGCTTCTCGAAAGAATGCTTGTCGAAAGCGGCCTCTCGCATTCGATTCTGCGTCCGACGGTACTGTTTGGGAAGGAGGACATCCTCGTAAACAACATCGCCTGGGCCTTGCGTCACCTTGCTCTTTTTGGCGTCTTCGGTGACGGGCAGTACAAGCTCCAGCCGATTCATGTGGGCGATCTCGCCGACTTGGCTGTGCAACAGGGGCGTAAGCGCGATGACCAAGTGATTAACGCCATCGGGCCGGAAACGTTTACGTACAGGGGGCTCGTCGAAACGGTCGGTGATATCATCGGCAAGAGGCGATTCATTATCCCGGTTCCGCCAGCTGTTGGCTATGCGGTCGGATGGGCTATAGGAAAACTGGTCGGTGACGTCATGATCACCCGGGAAGAAATCAAGGGGTTGATGGACAATCTCCTCTATGTGAACACTTCGCCTGCCGGACATACCAAGCTAACCGATTGGGCAAGAGAGCGATCATCGAGCCTTGGTTGTCATTATACCAGTGAATTGGCACGTAGACAGGACCGCGCCGCAGCGTACGGGAGCAACTAACCATGGATCATGCATGAGTTCTGTGTGGTGGCTGTGCCCGTGTAGCGCGGGATTTCAGCCCGTGGTGTTGAATGGCAATCCATGGACGCTCACCCTCCAAAAGAATCAGCGAAATCGTTTTAGCGTCCGATGTCGCGGAGTTTTTTTCCGTGCAGCACGTTGGCTTCGATTTCTTCGAGGGATACGCCCTTGGTTTCGGGGGCCCAGCGCAGGAAGAAGAGGATGAAGAGGACCTCGATGCCGCCGTAGAGCAGGAAGGTGTTGCCGTGTCCGAAGCCGTCGAGCAGAGAAAGGAAGGTCATGCCGACAATCCCGTTGACCACCCAGTTGGTGCAGGTGGAAACGGTGATGCCCAGATCGCGGCCCGCAGTCGGGAATATTTCTGCGCACATAACCCAGATGATCGGCCCGGCACTGGCGGCAAAGCCGATGATGAATAGAAGGATGAAGGCAATCGCCGCGAAGGAGAGCAGGGGATTCACGGCGTGAAGGGCCGGATTGGTCTGAATGGCGGGATGATTATCGAGTCCGAATTTAAAGCAGAGGCCGACGGCGGTCATGGCGATGCCCATGACGATGAAGCCGCCGTACATGATGGGTTTGCGTCCGAGTTTATCCACGAAGGCAATGGCCACAAAGGTGGCCAGCACATTGATGCAGCCCACGAGAACGGTACCCCACATTTGTTCGGCGGAGGTTTGAAATCCGGCGATGCTGAAAATTTTCGGTGCGTAATACATGACCACGTTGATGCCGGTGAGTTGTTGAATCACCTGCAATCCGATGCCGAGCAGCAGGACTTTTCGGAAACCGGGGTTGTTGCGCAGCAGGTGGAAGCCGTTTTGTTTCGCTTCGAGACTGGTTTCTATTTCTTCGATTTCGCGGGAGACTTCTTCGGTGGTGTTGCGGATGCGGTCGAGCACTCGGCGCGCGTGTTCGCTGCGTCCTTTGAGCAGGAGCCAGCGGGGGCTTTCAGGAAGGAAGAAGACGGCAATGAACATGAGGGTGGAGGGCACCACAAGGGATCCGAGCATGAGACGCCAATGCCCGCCGAGTACTTCGTGGATGCGGCAGTAGGTGGCGAAATAGGTGTCGCTCATGAAGGCGAGGACGATGCCGATGGTGATGAGGAGCTGATACATGGAGACCAGGGCGCCGCGAATGGAGCGGGGAGCGATTTCCGAAAGATACATCGGGGCGGTGAAGGAGGCGATGCCCACGGCAATACCCAGCACAAAGCGCGCGCCGATCAGGATGCCCGCCGTGGGAGCGATCGAACAGCAGAGCGAGCCGAGTGCAAAGATGACTGCGCCGATGAGCAGGGTGCTTTTGCGCCCCAGCGCCTTGGTGAAGAAGCCACTGATCAGCGCGCCGAACGTGGCGCCCCACAACAGTGCACTCACGACTTCCTCTATGCCAAACGTGCCGATGCCCAGGTCCTTTTCAATGAATTGAAGCGCGCCGGAAATGACGCCCACGTCGAGCCCGAAGAGCAGGCCCGCCAGCGCGGCCGTCAGGCCGACAATATACACAATGGGTTTGTAACGGGTGATCGGTTCAGACATGGCACGCCTCCCAAGTGTTGCATTTCGACCGGTTACAGTTCGCCGACGTTTGACCCATTGTGGGTCAAACATACGCGTATAGCCGGTTGTTGACGGAGTCGTTTAGGCTCGAGAGATACAACCCGGCTGCCCAGCGTTGATTCGAAACTCCGCAGGTCTTCACCTATGCGGTGGATATCGCCATTAAAGGCATGCGTATGAGCCATCCGATATTTCCGTATTTCATCTACATAAGGATCATTCATTATTTCCTCCCAGAAATGCTTCAGGAGATACCATTTCAGGACATTCATAGCCAGCATTCTCAACAGCATGACGAATCATCATTTTCGTAAATGGATTGTTAATGTGTTTAAAGTTCCATGTGACCATGAAATCCATCCCATTGACGGCTGCGATAGCAATGTGAAGTGCATCCTCGGGAAATTCTTTTGGGACACCATGCGCTTCCAATATTTTTTCTGATAACACCTCGGCATCTGGTGTCGTTTTCAGGATCAAGAAAGCGTCAATGGCGGATAATCGTCTGCTCGCGGATTCGGGATCTCCTTCCGAGGCTTCTTTCACAACTAAGGCGGAAACATAAGGGTCCAGTCCCCGGCCAAGAAGTTCCCAGAATTCCTGCGTTGACTGCTGGTGACCCGCCAGCACCACATCTCTGTTTGCACGACCCGTTAAGTAGCTTACAGTACTTGTTTCAATATATACCTTTTTTGTCATGCCCTCATTATGACCCTGTATTAAGGGAAAAGGAATATTTATGTCCCTCCTTTTATGTGAAGTTGAATCCCACGTTTAACTTCGAAGTAATCCTTGTGGTTTCACTCTCTTTCACGCGCCCCCTCCTGCTAGAAAGGTAAACTTTCTGTGCGCTTCGGGTTATATTCCAACCCACTATAGGCAAATTGAAGGATGTGACCAGATGGGATGCAGAAGCTCGGGATATTTTAAGCTGTGGTGCGCCATGTTGCTGGGGCTCTCGTTGGTGGTTACGGCGTCGGCCCTGGATGTTTCGGGGTACAAGGTCAAGCAAACCAACAGGAGCAAGACGTATACGCTGCCCGATGGAACGACGATCGAGCCGGGTGAATACCTGATTGTTGGTCGTTACGGTTCCCGCGCCGACTTTGAAGCGTACTGGGGGGTCACACTGGGCGATGAAGTGCTCTACCTCAATGCGGAAAATCAGTTGCCGGTGATTGATGGCGGCGAACAGTTTTCCCTGCTGGACGCCTCTTCGGTGGTGCTGGATGGCCCGACGCCCTTGTCGCGTGATCCGAAAAGGAACTCGATCCAGCGCCTGAATGCCTCGGTGGGCGGCGATGCCGTCACCAACTGGAGTACCCTGGGCATGGCGGATGCGACCCCGGGCGTCGGGGGCGTCGGAACCGACGAGACCTCGGTGCTGGTGATTACGGAATATTCGGATGCCGCCAACTTTTTTTATGAATTCGTGGAGCTGTATTATTATGATGGCGCAGCGGCCAACACGCCGCCCGTGTTACAGGCCATTCCCAGCCGAACCGTCACCCTGGGCGATACGATCGAGTTTAGCGTGTTTGCCACGCCCACGGATGGCGATCCGGTGACGCTGTCGGTGAGCAACGCGCCCTCGGGTTCGACGTTTGTCTCGACCAATGAGCACGGGACGTTTCGCTGGGCGGGCGCGACGCCCGTCGGCGTCCAAACGATGCAGTTTTATGCGTCGGATAAGGATGGGTACAGCCTGGACGAAGTCAACCTGACGGTGGCGGAACCGCCCTCCGTTTGTTTCGCCTATGCGGATGCGCTGGTGGACGAGGATGTCGGTACGCAGCAGGTAGCCGTGGTTCTTTCGCGTTCGGCGGATGTGACGGTGTGGATCGGCGATGCGGGCGGGACGGCCTCGGCGGGGGTGGACTACACGGTGTCGCCCACCTCGCTGGTGTTCACGGCGGGCGGCGAAACGCAGCAGATGATTTCCGTGGTGATTGCCGATGATGACAACATGGAAAGCGTGGAAACGCTCGCACTGACGCTGGATGGGGCGGAGGGGGCAACGATCGGAGAGCCCGCCACGCATACGCTCTCGATCCGCGACAACGAAACGATCTCCATCATGGCCGCCAACTTGGTTGATGGCTTTCCTTCGGTCTACAAGGAGCCGGCGTACCGCATCTTTCACGCCCTGAAGCCGGATATTGTCGGGTTACAAGAGTGTAACATCACGAACAGCACGATGCGCGAATTCGTCGATGTCTTTTTCGGCACGGAGTATTATTATTACATCGAACCACAATCCAGCGCCTATTTTCCGCAGCCCAACGCCATTATCAGCCGCTGGCCCATCACCGCCGCGGGGGAATGGGCCGATCCGATCACGGCGAACCGCGATATCGCCTGGGCCACCATTGATATCCCCGGCGACCGCGATCTGCACGTGGTCAGTCTGCATATCTATTATTCTGGAACCGAAGAGGATCGCGCCGCCGAGGCACGCCTGCTGACCAACTACATCGCTCTGGCGAATTTTCCGACCAACGATTATCTGGTTATCGCCGGCGACCTGAACACCGCGTCGCGTGCCGAGCCCTGCCTGGCGATTCTGACCAACGTCGTTAGCGATGCCCGCAAGCCCACCGATCAATATGGGGTCACGGAAACAAGCCGAAACCGGGAGTACCCATTCGACTACGTGTTGCCCAGCCGCAACCTCGAAGAAAATCACTACCGCACGACCGTGCAGGGCGTTGACTTCCACGACGGGCTCGTTTTCGATACGCGCCTCTGGACGAATCCGCCCCCGCCTTCGCCCGTGCTGAACAGCGATTCGGACTCCATAGGAAATGCGCACATGGCCGTGATGAAATCTTTCAGTCTCGGGCGCACGCCGCCCTCGCTCGATGCCATCCCCCTCCAGCGCGTGACCGAAGGGCAAACCCTCGAATTTTCCGTACACGCCAAACTCACCGATGGCGACACAGCCACGCTCTCCTGCACCAACCTTCCTGCCGGTGCCTTCTTTGCCTCCACCAATGAGCAGGGAAGTTTTTCATGGCCGAACGCCGGGCCCGCCGGGGTGTATGCGTGTGCGTTCCAGGCGACGGATGCCGATGGTACGGAATCGCGCACGGCCACCATTCGTGTGCTGGTGGATGGCACGGTCTGGATCAATGAACTCCATTACGACAACGCAGGCACGGATGCCGATGAAGGCGTGGAAATCGCCGGAACCGCCGGCGTGGAACTTTCCTATTACTCGGTGCTCGCCTACAACGGCGGCGACGGCACGGCCTACAAATCCGTTGCGCTCGTTGGTACCATCCCGGATGAAGGCAGCGGCTTTGGCGCGGTCTGGGTGCCCATCAGCGGGCTGCAGAACGAAACGGAAGGCATCGCGCTGGTCATGGATGAAACGAACCTCGTGCAGTTTATCAGTTACGAAGGCGTCATGGTGGGCGTGACTGGGCCAGCCGCCGAAGAATCCTCCGAGAACATTGGGTCCGAGTCCGGCGCAGAGACGGGCTGCTCGCTTCAGCTCACCGGCTTGGGCACCGCGTATGCTGATTTTATCTGGCAGGATAACGGCTTGGCTGCATCGCACGGCCTGCTGAATGAACTTCAGCGTATGTACCCCAGCGCCGACGCCGGAGAGCAACCTCCTGCCATTTATCCGATCCGTAATCCCATTGTCGTGCAAAGCAATGCGCTGGAATTCACAATCACCGCCGTGGATGTCAATGGCGATGTAATCACGCTAAGCGTCAGCAATGCGCCACCCGGCTCCACGTTCAATTCGAGTGGAGCCACCGGCACGTTCTCTTGGGCTTCGGCGGTGCCGGCCGGCGTCTACACCACCACCTTCTATGCCGTAGATAATGATGGTGCAGGCACGGAAACCGTCATCATCACGGTGGCCTCCGGCGCGCAGGCGCCGGTCATTCAGAACGTGGCCGACAAGATCATCACCACAGGGCTCACCCTCTCCTTTGAAGTTGCCGCCACCGATGCCGATGGCGATGCCATTACCATGACCGTGAGCAATCTGCCCGCCGGTGCGAATTTTTCCGCTGAGGCGGGACTCGGCCTGTTCACCTGGAGCAATGCCGCACCCGCGGGGGCCTACACGTGTGTATTCTACGCCACCGACACCGATGGCGCCGACAGTGATTCCGTGAAGATCACCGTCAGCCCCGCCACCAATGCGCCCGTGCTTCAGCCCATTGGAAACCGGCATGTCATCCAGAATCAAACCCTGCAATTTTCCGTGACTGCCGTCGACCCGGATGAGGAATCCATCACCCTCTCGGCCTTCGACCTACCGCCAAGCGCCACGTTTGTTTCGCTGGACGACACCGGCGTCTTCACTTGGTCCAACACCGCCGTATGTGGTGTCTACACCACCACCTTCCAAGCTGTGGACAACGACGGCATCGACTCAGAGGCCATCACCATCGAGGTGCTTGCCGAAGGCGATCTCTGGATCAACGAATTCCATTACGACAACGATGGAACCGACACCGGCGAGTTCGTGGAAATCGCCGGAACCGCCGGGTTGGACCTAGCCTATTACGCCCTCTTTTATTACCGCACCGATGGCTCCGTCTATGCCAGCAACGCGCTGAGCGGCGTCCTCCCGGATGAAGGGTGCGGCTACGGCGCCGTCCCATTCACCAAAATCCTTCAGCAGACCGGCGGCATCGCCCTGGTTCGTGATTGGACGAACCTCGTTGTGCTGCTCAGCTACAGCCCCACCTTCCTGGCCATCAACGGTCCCGCCGCAGGCGAGTATTCCCTGGATGTCGTCGTGCGTGAATCCAACGACACCACGCCCATCGGCAACTCGCTCCAACTCAGCGGCCTCGGCACCAACTACATGGAATTCATCTGGTCGAACCCCACCAATTCCGCCACGCCCGGGTGGCTCAACGAACATCAACTCATTTATCCCTGCAACGGCGAAACCAACCTGCCGCCCGTGCTGAACCCCATCGGTAACCAATCGGTCATCGAGAGCAACTCCCTGAATTTCACGGTCCACGCCACCGACTACAATGGCGACGCCATCACCTATTCCGTCAGCAACGCCCCTGCGGGATCCACCTTCCTCAGCGATACGTTCGAGTGGCTCACTCCGAATCCTCTCGGCGTCTACACCTGCACCTTCTATGCCACCGATGGACGCCTCACCGACTCCGAAACCATCACCCTGGAAGTACGCATCGGCAACACGAATCCGCCGGTCCTTACCGCTATCGGCGGGAAAACGGCCCTGCAAGGCAGCTCACTCTCCTTCGCCGTCACCGCCACCGATCCCGACAATGAACCCATCACGCTCTCCGTCAGCAACGCTCCATCCGGAGCAACGTTCGGCTCCACGAACGGCTCCGGAACCTTCACTTGGGCTCAGGCACAACCGGTAGGCATCTACACCTGCACCTTCTATGCCGTTGGCGATGATGGGGTCGACTTCGAAGACGTGACCCTGCGTATTGCCGAGTCCGCTTCCGTTTGGATCAATGAAATCCATTATGATAACGACGGTGGTGACACCAATGAAGGCGTTGAAATCGCCGGTCCCGCCGGGATCAGCCTTACCAACTACACCCTCATTCCTTACAACGGCTATAACGGAGAAGCCTACGCCGGCGCGATCTCCCTTTCCGGCCTCCTGCCCGACGAAGGATGCGGCTTTGGCACCCTCTGGTTCGATATGCCCGGCCTGCAAAACGGCTCACCCGACGGTCTCGCACTCGTTCGCCGCTCCGACTCCGCCGTCATTCAGTTCCTGAGTTATGAAGGGGTCTTTACCGCCGCCAACAACCTCGCCGTCGGCACGCTTTCCACCGACATCGGCGTGAGCGAATCCACCACCCTCGCCCTCGGACGCTCGCTCCAGCTTTCCGGAGCCGGAACAACCTACGCCGATTTCACTTGGGCTGCAGCCACCGACGCCACACGTGGATCGCTTAACACCGCCCAGACAATCACCGGCTGCACCGGCGATGCTGATTCCGACGGACTTCCCGACACCTGGGAAAACACCTACTTCGCCAGCCCCACCGCGGCCCAGTCTGACGACGATACCGATGGCGACGGCATGTCCAATCGCGATGAATATACCGCCCACACCGATCCCACCGATCCCGCCTCGCTCTTTGCCGTCAACCCCGTCGCCTCCTCCTCGCAGGACTACGTCACCTTCTTCACCGCGTCCGACCGCATCTATCACATCTACTCCACCACCAACCTAACCACGCCTCAGTGGAATGCGGTCCAGACCAACATCCCGGGCACCGGCGGGGCCATCCAAATACCCGTCACCAATCACGGCACCCTTTACATCCGCACCCGAGTTTCGATACCCTGATCCACCATGAAACCCGGCACGCCAAAAACCGCTCAAATCGTTTTTTCCAACCATTGGAAATCCCGCGTGGGCGGGACTGCTGTGCAGCTACGGTTTTTCCAATCGTTGGCACTATTTCAGACGTTTTTTCCAATCGTTGGAAATACCGACAAAAGTCAGCGTCATGATGGCCCCGGAGGGGCCGGGGAGAAAGGCACGGGGTCATCGGACCCCGGGAAGCCGACAAAAAAAACAACACGCACCCCATCCGGGGTGCATGGGATGTTGGAGAATGAGAAACCCAGGGTCTGCCGACCCTGGGCTATAGGCCTTCACCCCGTCCGGGGTGATAACTCACTCGGACTGGGGTTGCTGTTCCTCTTAATCTGTGCCGGTGCGACGGTTTTGGCCGCGCCTGCACCGCCACCTGCCTCGCTCGCTCCCTGCTGGACGAACCAGCACGCCGAAACGTATTTTCCAGCCGACGATCCCTTCTTTATCGGCGAGCGGGTGTTGCTTCTGCGTCGGGGAACCTACGCCTATGATTTGTATCTGCCCGCCGACTACGACGCGCATCCCTCGCAGCGTTACCCGCTGGCTGTCGTTTCCGCGCACCTCGAAACGGAGCAGCAGGAGGCTCTTGCCGAGGTCTTTTGCGCACGCGGCTGGATACTGCTGGCACCCAATCTGCCGCCCTCGCTCCCGGAAGAAAAAGTACTCGCTGCGCTCCTCTGCACCTATCGTGCCGCGATGAAAGACTGCCGCATCCTGCCCGGCGTACAACTTCTCGCGGGGTATGGAACCGGCGCGGAAATCGGCGCCGTCTTTGCGTCCCCGCGTCCCGCCTTCGCCGCTTGGATTGGCGACGCCGTCTCCGGCCAGAGCGGCAGCCTCGCGCCTTTGGCGAAACGACCGGACCTTCTGCTTTGCCTCATCGAACGCCCATCGGATGAGGCCGCCGTGGAAGCGTTCACCCAGGCCTTGGGTGAAGAGACGATGGTGCGGACCGACCGCCTCGATTCCGAAGCCCCGCCCCTCGCGCCCGAAGCCCTCGCCCGCGCCCTTGACTGGATACGCGAACAGCTCCTTTTCGTCCGCCCTCCCGACGGGCGGTTCTACGAATATGCGCAGGCGGAATATGAGCGAAGCAACGAAGAGGAACGCGCCGCCCTCATCGAGCGCTTCCACCTTCGGGGTCAGGGTTCCAGTATCAACCGGTAAAACAGCGGGCTGCTGCACTGGGTCGTCCAAACGGTCCCGGCAAAGGGCCAGAAGTTCGTTGGTTCGGCCGGCTGCCAATCGGGCAGGATGAGATTATCCGTGGACTGCACGGTGAACGTTCCATCCGGGGGGTTGGCATCCCACTGCAAGGCGAGATTCTGGTTGGTCTGTTCGATGGACGTAACAGCAAAATCGGGGACGTAGGGAATCTTAAACAGCCCGAGCCCGCCATAGGGTTTCATATACAGTGAGCGCATGTCTTCGGGCATATACAGGTAGGCATACAGCCCCGAATCAAACCGCCCTTCGGCACTGTTCACATCCATGAACTGGGCCATGCAGCAGGATTGAGAAATATAGAACATAATTCCGCGCTGATTACCTAAAGGACTGGGAATAAAGCCGGCTTCACTGGTGCCGTTGGTGTCCATGTAGGTCGCCGCAATAAGGTCGGCCATGTTGGTGCTGTTCCACAGTTTATCAACGTCCAGATATACGACCTGCTGATGGGTCGGGATGGTGGCCATATTCGCAAGCGCAGGAGGCATATGAATGGGATATTTCCATCCAACGGTGAAGATCATTTCGACCCGGTTACTGCATCCGGATATGATCGAAGAGCCTATGGCGTTCTTTGTGAAAAAGCCTTCGGTGTTTTGAAACACCTGCTGATAGGCTTCATTCGTGCGCCAGCAGTTTCTTTGGACATAGAGCGAAAGCGGAAGTTTGCGCACCAGCAGTCCGTAGGTTTCGTTGGAGGCAATCTGCCCGGTTTCCGCGTTGATCATGAAGGCCCACGGATCATAACCGGCCATGGTCATATATAGAAAGTTGCCGTCTTCGTCTTCGTTCTGAAAGGTGGTCGGAGAACCCAGCGCCTCCCCGGTGTCGTAGGACCAGACGGTGGTGCCGGACCGGGTATCGAAGCAGTAGTTTGACCCGGCTTTATCACTGCAGAAAAGCCACTTTTCGTTATAGGAAAGGTCGGGCGATGTGGCGGAACTCTCTCCGTCAACCATTCTCCCGTTAAAGGCAAACTGCGGCGTGGAGTCGACGTAGTTTGTGATGTCGTAGTTGCAGACGGCCAGCCGCCCGGAATACGAGGCGGTCGGATCAAAATCAACGGCATACATGATGACATCGGGCGTATTGGTATCCACATCCCACTGCTTAAGATATTCGGACTGCCCGCCCGCAACAAACAGACGGCAGGCCGCCGGATTGGTAGGATTTTTCATCATACAGGGGTTGTTGGCCACCATGGCTCCGATGCCGAAGGTTCCGGCCTCCATATATCCCTTCAACTGACAGGGATTCATAAAATATTTCAGGTCCGGATCCACCGTGTTGGTAATGCCGGTTGCCCAGATGCCGAACAGAATGGGATTGTTTGAACTCATAATCATCGGATTGTTGGTTTCGGCAAACAGGTACGGATCACAGGGCGGCTGATTGGAGACGGTGCCGATCATGTTGGTTTCCAGATACGTCGCGCCCGCCAGGGTGCCGTCGATGTGATCAAACATGAAGGTTTCTCCCTGCACCGTAAACCCGCCCACGTAATAGTTTTCGTCTACTTCAGGGGTAAGCACAAACGACATAAACGGGAAACCCTTTGTATCAGCCGCCGTTGGATCACTCGATGGGTGCCACAGGCCGTCTACATCGCTGTAGATTTTCAGGTTGGGCATGGGCTGACGCCATATCCACGGCTGATACCCGCTCGCATCAGGGAGGGCTTCGATGCGGTAACAATACACATAATGACAGTCCGCCAGATAAATGTTGCCATATTTATCGGCGATGGGCGCCACGGTGGAGGCGCAGGAATCGGGTCCGGGAGCAGACTGTCCAAACGGGGCATTGGTCAGCGGGGCGGATTGCCAGTAGACGCTCCCGTCGGTCATATCCAGGGCGCACAGATTGGGATATTTAACCGAGCTGGTCGTGACAATAAAATATTCCTTTCCGTCCAATACCACAATCACCCCTCCACCGGCACAGACCACCGGATTGGCCGGGTCACGCAACATGAACCGTACGTTCGCCATTTCATTCGTCTGCTGCAGGTCCAGCATCTCGCGGGGCACCCAGTCGGAATTGTGCGCGCCCATGTGCTGAGCGGGCCATCCATCCGGACGATACGGCGGCGGCAGAAAGGTGTTCGTGGGGGAGATATTCGTGGTCCAGGATTGTTTAAACGCGCGGTAGGTGTGCACGCCTTCGGGCAGCGTCAGCTCAAAGACCACGTTGCTTTGTGCCGTCACTTCGGTAATGGCAACCTGACTGGTACTTCCGCCCCAGCAGATGAAAGTATTGCCATTGGCCAGACGCTGAGCAAACCCCATCTCCGTGGATGAAATCGGCGGAGAATGGGTATAGGACCAGACCTTCTCGGCGGTAAGCGTCCCTTCGTTTACAGCATACTCCACCGCACGCGAATAGGGTGGGTTCTTCAGGTGGCCGTTATCAAAGAGCAGGATGTTTCCGTTGGCAAGACGGCGGACCCCGTGCTGGTGGGAAAACCCGGTGAAGGTGCCGCCCCCGTCCTGCGGCTGATCATCATTGATAAAGGTAAACTGGTTGTTGCTGCAGGCACTCCCCCCCATGCGCCAGATGATTTCACCCGTCTGCCGGTTGATCTTGGTAATTTCATCAAAGTAGCGCGTGGAAAGCAGTATATGGCCGTCTGTATCGATATCAACGGCATTGCAATGGGCATAATCAACGATCCGGTTGGTCAGCGGCACATCGGGCGTGGTGTTTTGATGGGTAAAGAAGTTCTCAGGCGACCATTGCCAGTAAAGATTGCCGGCGGCATCCACCTCCTGGATAGCCATGTCGATGGCAAACGCGTTGAGTTTTCCTCCATAAGAAAGCATGTTGGTGGGAGTCAAACGATACGCCAGCAGGTAGCCGTGTCCATTATCCTGCATACGGAGTTCGTGAACATCCGTCATCCATTCCGCTGTCAGCGCAGTGATTAAGCCGGTGGTAACCGCCGAGATGGTTCCCGTGGAATTCAGGTTTCGATCCACAAAGTGGAACGCAAACTTATTGGTTCCCAGGGTGTTGGTATCCATCAGTTGAAAATACGTGGTTGCTCCGCTGGGCTGCCGTTTGAAATCCGTATTAACCGGACTGTCCAGCCTTCGGTATTCAATCGGCTCCCCTGCGTTGTTCAGTATGATTAGATACGGGGTCGTACTTACATCCGAATCCTGCGTGAAATTGCTCAGAAAGATATCGCCTTCGGACGGAGCACTGCATACCGGCACCGTGATGGCAGGAAAATCTGCGGGGAGTGCCGCGGCGGCCATGCGGCATAAACCAAAAACAAAACCCATCACAAGAGGCGACACATAACGATACCGCTTCACACTTTTTTGCACATACCGCCATATTTTTTGCATGTCTACTCCTTTTCCTCCATACGGAGGATACTCACATCGTAAACAACAGCGAGACGCTGTGGTGCCTTGGCCTCATCGAATTGAACAGAGCTACCGAACGCACTCTCTCTTCATAAAGAAAAACGGACGGCATTGCGATTAAAAACAGTGGCTCGCTACACCCTAATGCTTCACGCAGCGGGCGGGGAGGCGGATCAGGGCGCTGAAGAAGAGCATGAGCAGGGCGAGTACGGCGGCGGCCAGGAAGACGGCTTGGTAGCCGTAGGTGGTCCAAAGAATGCCGCCCAGAATGGGGACGGTCATGGATACGGCGTGGTCCAGGCTGCTGCCCAGTGAAAGGGTCGGGGCGATATGGGTTGGGTTGAGGGCAATTTTGGAAATGTAGGTGATGCGGGCGATGTTGACGCCGAAGAGGAGCTGATCGCCCAAGTAACAGGCGAAGAGGACGGGTAGCACGAGGCGGGGGTTCGGAATCCAGTGTGAGCAGGCGTAGCCGAGACATACGGTGGTGACGAGGATGGAGTCGATGATGAGGACTTTCCGCTCGCCCCAGCGGTCGATGAGGTTGCCGAGGAGGGGCTGAAAGAAGAGGCCGGCGATGGCTCCGACCACCCAGAGCTGGGCGAAGACGGCGGCGGATTGGTGGTATTCGCGGATGAGCACCCAGGGGCCGAAGGTGAGAAAGATTTGTTTGCGCCCGCCGAAGAGGATGGCGAGAACGTAGTAGAGCCAGTATCGCCGGTTCCAGACCCATTTGGGGCGCTGAAGGTGCGCAGCGGGCAGGTGCATGGCGAAGAAGAGTGCCGCGGCGACCAGGGCTAGGATGCCGCCGAGTACGAAGAGCAGCGGGTAGCTTCCGGAGGTCTTTCGGAAGACGAACCAAATGAGGGCGCTGCCGAGGATGCCGGAGGCGAACTGGACAGCGCCGACCTGCCCCATGCGCCGGCCGTGTCGGCCGTCTTTTGCCAGGAGCATGCTCACGGAGTTGCGTACGGGGAGAAAGAGGTGCAGTCCGGTGCTGAACAGCGTCATGAGAATGAGCATGGGTATCCACTGCTGTCCCCAGACGGCTATGCTGATGAGGGAAAGGCCAGCCAGCAGGGCGGCCAGAGAGGCAATGCGTGTCTCCGGGATGAAGAAGAGGAGGCCGACAAAGATAGCCGTAAGAAAGCCAGGCGTTTCGCGGGGAAATTCGAGCCAGCCGCGTGTTTTGGCACTGATTTGAAAGGTGTCGCTGAGGTAGTTGTTGAAGCTGATGTCGAAGATGCCGCCGGCGACGCCAAAAAGCAGTACGGCGGCAAGAAAGAGTTTGAGCTGCGGGTTCATGTCCCGCCATTTGATGAGAAGGGCTTTCACGGCTTGCTCCGACCGGTCAGGGGATAAGCGTCAGCTTGCGCATTTCGGTGAGCAGGGCTTCTTTTTCGATGGGCTTGACGAGGTAGGATTCGCATTGCTCCATGAAGGCGGTCATGACATTCGAGGCATCTTGAAGGGCGGTGGTCATGATGACCTTGGCGCCGTTTCCAGGCCAAAGGCTACGCTTGTTTTCGAGCTGGCGAATGATTTTGAGGGCCTCCTGCCCATCCATCTCGGGCATCATGATGTCGAGGCAGATGAGGTCGAAGTAGTCATCCTTGGAAAGGGCCTGCTGCACGGCTTTGATGGCCTCGTTTCCGTTCACAGCCATCACGCAGCGACCGTACGGCTTGAGCATGATTTCCAGCAGTTTCCTGGCGCTGAATTCATCATCAACGATCAGTATGTTCAGCTCTGCGGACATGGGCGACCCTCCGGAACCCCGTTTCGATTTGTGTCCGTGTCTAGCGCCTAATTCTGTCAATAACAATACATATATGCCGCTTTTTTGGATAGGGGAAGGAGGGGCTAAGCGAGCGGGCTGCCGGGGGGCGCTGTTCAGGGTCGAATAGAGTTGGCCGGGAGAAAGAGGCGGGGGAGATCGGTGAGGGATTCGATGACGCGGTCGGCCTGAAAGCCGAGAGCGGGGGGTTGGGCTTCGGAAAATTCACCGCCGGGACGGCGTATGCGGACGGTTTTGACGCCGAGGCGCCGGGGGATCGCGAAGTCGGTGAGCGGATTGTCGCCCACAAAGCAGAGGTCGCTGAGTTCGACTTCGAGCTGTAGGGCGAGGATGTGAAAGGCGTCGGCATTGGGCTGGCCGGGTTCGGAGTCGCCCAGAAGATCATCGGTGTAGATAATGCCGTCGAGGAGGGGTTCGAGTTCGAGGGCGGCGATTTTTTTCTGTTGGATGCCGCCGCGTCCAGTGGTGATGACGCCGACCTTGATGCCGCGCGAGAAGAGCAGGGCCATGCAGATGCGGGCATCTTCATAGAGTTCGATTTTCGGGGTGTGGGTCCAGAAGACGTGGAGTGTTTTTTTAAGGACAGCCTCTTCGACGTTTCCGAAGTGTTTTTCGAGGGTGGCTCCGAAGACGTTGGACCGCTCGCCCGTGAGGTAGGTCTTGACCAGATCGTTGAAGACAAGCAGTCCGTACACCCGCTGGATATAGGCGGCCACGGCCTGAAAGCCGCTGAACACATATTGGCGTTCTGGATAGAGGGTGTCATCCAGGTCAAAAAGTACGGCACGCGGGGCGAGGGCCAGCGGCTGTTTAAACATAGTATCGTTGAGGCTCATAGCGGTTCAGTTCCGTTTTCATCCATGTGGCGGTTAAGCGAAGGCCTTCCTCGAGGCGCGGGGGTGGGGTCCAGCCGGTGAGCGAGTGGAGCAGGGAGGCGTCGGCGCAAAGACGTTGTACTTCGCTTTGTTCGGGGCGCATGCGGTCCTGTTTTTCGATGATTGAAGCGGTGTGCCCGACGGCGCGCTGGGCGGCTTCGGCGAGCTGGGCGATGGTTATCTCGGCACCGGTGCCGATGTTGACGGCCCGCCCAATGGCGGCTTCGCAGGAAGCGAGGCGGATTAGGCCCTCGACGGTGTCGGCCACAAAGTTGAAATCGCGCGTACTGTGCAGGTTTCCGAGGTGGAGTTCCTTTTCGCCAGCGAGCAGTTGCATAAGGATGGTGGGGATGACGGCACGGGGCGATTGGCGCGGGCCGAAGGTGTTGAAGGCACGTACGGTGACGGCAGGCAGCGAAAAGGATTTGACATAGCTTTCCGTCATTTTTTCCGCGCCGATTTTGGAGGCGGAATAGGGGCTTTGTCCTTGTAGGGGGTGATCTTCGTCGATAGGCACGCGCAGGGCGGAACCGTAGACTTCGCTGGTGGACATGTTCATGACGCGTGCCGCGCCGGCTTCGCGTGCGGCCTCGAGGATGTTGAGGGTGCCTTCGATATTGGTCTGCACGTAGGAACGCGGGGCGATGTATGAATAGGGTATGCCGATGAGGGCCGCGAGATGAAAGACGACATCATCTTTTCGGATGAGGCGGCGCATCTGCTCGGCGTCGCGGACGTCGCCGGAAATGAGTTCCATTTCGCGTGCGAGGGCGGGATCAATCTGGTCGAGCCAGCCGCGTGCGCCGCGTGCATCATAGAGGGCGAGCGCCTTGACGTGTGCGCCGCGCCGAACGAGTTCCTCGGCGAGATGACTGCCGATAAATCCGCAGGCGCCGGTGACTACGGCCGTTTTTCCATTCATGCCAGGGCCTCCATCGGGACGCGTGAGGTACAGGGCCGTGCAGCCCCTGCCGCAGTAATGTGGCGAGCGTGTTCCTCCGTGGCGGCGTGAAGGTCTTCGGGACGTCCGATGTCGCGCCAGTATTCCACCAGCGGAAAGGCGCCGACGCTCTCGCCGCGTTCGATGAGCAGATTGGTCAGATCGGTCATGTCAAAATAAGCCCGATGCGGAATGTAATCGAGACACTGCGGCTTCATGACGTAGATTCCGGCATTGATGAAATGTTCATGCACGGGTTTTTCCTGCAGGGCGTTGATCTGTCCCTCGGGCGTGATCTGTACCACGCCGTAGGGCACCTGAATCTTGTACTGGCGCACGCACATAACCAGCGCATAATCGTTTTCCTGCTGGAAGCGCAGCAGCTTGGCGTAGTTCAGATTCGTGAGCAGATCGCCGTTCATGACCAGGAATGGGCGCGTGGGACGCGGATTTAGCAGCGAGAGCGCGCCAGCGGTGCCGAGGCGTTCTTTCTCGGTGACGTAATTTACGCGCATGCCGTGCTGTTCGCCGTCGCCCACGTGGTGGCGAATCTGGTCGCCCCGGTAGTTCAGGGAGAGGACCACCTCCTCGATGCCTGCCGATTTCAACCCGCCGAGAATGTGGTCCAGAATGGGGCGGTTGCCGACGGGCAGAAGCGGCTTGGGGGTATCGTTGGTGAGCGGGCGCAGGCGTGAGCCGAGGCCGCCCGCCATGACGATAGCGTCGTGCCCGCTGATGGCATCCAAAATATGTTCCATGCGTTCGAGCAGGACCGGACGGCCTTCGGCATCGACCACGGGCAGGTGGCGAATGGATTTTTCGCGCATGAGGTGCAGCATTTCTTTGCGGGAAAGGCCCTGCGGCGCGGTGGTCGGGGTGCGGTTCATGATGAGGCCGGCGGGCAGGTTCATATCCACCCCGGCGAGGAGCCCTCGGCGTATGTCGCCATCGGTGATGGTTCCGATGAGGCGTCCCTGCGGATTCACCACGAGGATGATTTCCATGTTGGCCCAGTTGATGCGCTCGATAATACGCTGCAAGGGTTCGTGTTCCTGGGCGAGGACGGCTTCGAGTTGTTGGCGCGGCTCGGGTTGCGCAGAGGGGGCTGGCCCGGTTTTGCGCCACGTGGTGTTTCGGTGCAGGACGGTATGTTCGCCCAATGCAGCGCAGCGGGTGACCTTTGCGCCTGGCTCGAGCAGACAGTTGACGCCCAGCGAGGCCCCCGGTTCCACCACGGCCCCTTCGAGCACGACCGTGCCTGCAGGCAAAGTGACATCCGGTGCCGAGGCGGACGAACGCGCCTGAAGCACCGGTAGGCAAAGACCCTGCCGGAGCAGAATATGATAAACGGATTTACGGTCAAAGCCGTTCGCGCGTTTTGGGAGTCCGATCAGGGCGCAGGAGGCGTGGCGCGGAATATCTCCGAGCCAACCGAGCACGACCAGGTCTTCGATGAATTCGCCTTTGAGCGCGGGGTCGGGATCGAGTATGCCCTGGCAGACCAGCCCTTCCTGTTCGCGCAGGAGTCGAATCAGTTCTGGCAGAGGTCCGCCCGCGCCCACCAGCACGATGCTGCGGGGTCTCGCGTGTTCCAAGGCGTCGTCAAGCGCTGGAAGGGTGATTCGCCTGGCTTGTTTCATGCCGGGTACTCCGTATCGTTTAAGAATTGACTATGCGCTGCCTAGAGGAGGCGTTGCGCAGGAGCATGGCGTAGAGCCCGAGCTGCTGAGTCAGGACCTGTAGGTTCTGGTTAAAGGACTCTCCCGCAGGGGCGTTGCGGCTTGGCGTGTTTTTCTTTTTCATGGCAGGGTCTCCGTTATTTATCGGGTGATGGACATCAGCACATCGAACATGGTGTTGGTTTCAGAGAGCAGTTTGGATGCCGCTTGGTAGGCGCGCTGCGCGGTGATCATGTGAATCAGTTCTTCATCGAGGCTGACGCCTGATTCGGATTGAATGGCGTTTTCAAGGGCGGAAATAGTGGCCGCGCCACTCTCGGCCAGCGACTGAAAGGTTCCAATCTGCGTTCCGAGGTTGGTGGCAAGCTCCGTGTAATACTGATTGAACGACTGGTTTCCGAGGGCGGCGAGGGCGGCGCCGGAGAGATCGGCAATGGCCAGGGCGATAGCGCCGTCGCCGGTGTTGGCCCCTTCATTGGGCCCGCCGGGATCGTAGAGGGTTTGCGCGGCGGCAATGAGTCGCGGATTGTTGAGCAGGGGGTTGCCCGCATTATAGAGGGCGGCATTGACGGAAATGTCGGAGGCGGAGGTGCCGGTGAAAAAAACCAGACCGGGGTTACCGTCGAGATCATAGCCGGAGGTGTGCAGGGTGTTGACTTGCGCGATCACTTCGGCGGCGAGGGCATCGAGATTGTCGCCGAGTGAGTCAATGTAGGCGGTCAGTTCGTTCCAGCCTCCGATGACGCCCTGTTCGATGTTTACGGGGTTTCCGTTGACATCAAAGGTCAGCGGATCGGCGGCGGTAATATTCAGTTCATTGCGGGTAAGGCCATCGCCGCTGAGCAGGAGTTGGCCGTCGATGCTGATGTTGTAGTCGGCATCGACGGAGACTTCCGCCTGCTTGGCGAGGTCGGCCACGAGCAGATCGCGGCGGTCTTCGAGGTCGGCGGTGGAAACACGCGTGCCCTGATAGAGGGTGATTTTCCGGTTCAGGTTCTGGAGTTCGGCGGTCATGGTGTTCAGGCTGTTCACCTCGTCGGCCACGGAACCGGTGATGTTTGGGGAAACTCCGGCGGAGATGGCGTCGCGGTAATTCTGGAGGGAGCCGGTCGTTTTGCTCAGTACGGCTGCGAGCTGCGCGCCTTTTTCGAGTGCCACGTTGCGCATGGTGATGTTGTCGGGATAGGTGGCCACGTTCTGCCAGGCGGTCCAGAACTGGGTGAGGGTCTGGGCGAGTCCGTTTTCGGTATCGGTCAGGAGGATGGCTTCGAGATCGGGGAGCTGATTGGCCAGAAATTCATCTTTGGCGGCACCGGAGCGTTCGTCAAGCAGGGCCCGTTCGCGGAGCAGGTCGTACTCGCGCATGACATCCTGCACGGTGACGCCGGTGCCCTGCGAATAGGGTATGGTGGTGCTGATGTTGGGCATGTTCGCCGGGTTGGTGGCGAGAACGGCTGTTTGCCGATGGTAGCCCTTGGTGTTGACGTTGGTGATGTTGTGGGCGATGACGTTCAGCTTTTCCTGCTGCGCCAGGATGCCGCTTCGGGCCACGGTGGTGATATCGGTTAGTGAAGACATGACGTTACCCCTGTGCGTTGATCAGAATAGGCGCGGCCATGCCGGCGATGCGCCCGTATCCATTGTAGACATTGGCTGTATTTTTGGTTCCGATGGCCAGATTCGAGAGCGTTTTATCGATCACGCCGAGGAGTGTTCGCGCCATGCGTTCGTTCATGGTCAGCACGCGGCGTATGCGGTGCATCATCGGCTGAAGGACGCGCTTCTTTTCTGTAGGCGTGAAGCGCATGTCGGCCTGGTTCTCGCTGATGTACGATTGAATTTGATCCAGGGCGATGCGCTGCCGTGTGACGGCGTCCAGAATGAGGGCGCTGTCGCGCGAGAGCAGGGCCTTCTGGAGATTGGAGGCTTCGGACTCCACCAGCTTCAGGCAGTCTTTGAGTTCTGCGGATACCGCGTTGTGGTTCATTGTGCTCCTCCGAACGGATTGGATTGCCCCGCCAATTGCTCATAAAACTGATCGGCCACTCCGAGCAGCCCTTGACGGCCCATTTCCTGGGCCATTTCCTCGATTGAAAATTCCAACAGCGCACCCGAGTGCGATTCTCCTTCGCCGGCTTCATCCAGCACGGGCTTCAATCCTTCCTTCAGCAGAAGGCTTGCAAAAAGGCCTTCGGCATCTTCGCAGGCTTCGCGCAGTGGATCGGGTTTTTCGCCGGCACGCCGCCCCTGCATGGCGAGGGTGGCGGGAAGTGCATCGTTGGATGAGATGGGATTTATCATGACGGTTTCTCCAGTTACATGGTTTGCACTTCCATTTGCAGTGCGCCGAGATTCTGCAGGGCCTCGAGAATGGAGATGATGTCGCGTGGTGTGGTGCCCACTTCATTGAGGAGGGCGGCTAGTTCCTGCACGGTGGTGGTGCCGGGCAGCAGCATGACCTTGGCATTCTCCTCGTGTACCTGCGTGCGCGTTTCTTCGAGCACCAGGGCCTCCGCCGTGGTAAAGGGTTCGGGCATGTAGCCAGCTAGGTTCGAGGTAATGCGCACAGTCAGGTTGCCGTGTGCCACAACGGCCTCGGCAATGTGTACGTTGCCGCCCATCACAATGGTGCCGCTGCGCTCGTTGATGATCACCTTGGACTGTGCATCCGGCTCGATCGTGAGCGATTCCAGGCTGGCCATGAAGCGGGCCGTCTGCCCGATGTCGATAATGTCGGAAGGCACACGGACAAAGACCGACGAGGCATCGCGTACCGCCGCCGAGCCTTCGTAGAGTTTGTTGATCGCATCGGCCAGGCGGTTGGCTGTCGTGAAATCGGCATGATTGAGGGCCAGGCGGATGATGCCTTCCTGAATAAAGGATTCGGTCTGGCTGTAGCGAAGCACCGCGCCGCCCGGGATGTAGCCGACGGAGGTATAATTCACCTGCTCCGACTGCCCTCCACGTCCGCCTACGCCAGAGGAATAGCCCGAGACCGTCAGCGCGCCCTGGGAAAGGGCATAGAGTACGCCGTCGGGAGCGAGCATCGGCGTCATCAGGAGAATGCCGCCCTCGAGCGAGGAAGCGTCGCCCATGGTGGAGACCTGAATGTTCACGCGGTCGCCCTCGCGGTGAAAGGCGGGTGCGCTGGCGGTGACCATGACCGCTGCCGTATTCTTGCTTTTGATGTCGGTGGAGGGAATCGTGATGCGAAACTGTTCGAGGAGGTTGGCCACGGTCTGCTTGGTGAGCTGGAGGTCCTTGTCGCCCGAGCCGCTGAGTCCGACCACGATGCCGTAGCCGACCAACTGCACCGCATCCACACCCTCGATGCGCACGATGTCCTTCAGGCGTGCCGTGACGGCGGCCTGTGTCGGTGTGCCGAACGGCAGCAGAGCCAGCGCCGCGAAACAGGCGATCAGACGCCGCGCCGCATTGTTTTTAAAATAGAAAAGTCGTTTGTTTGTTTTCATGTGATCGTCCTCAGAACGGGTTCACCCAATCCACAAATCGGGGAAGGAGCCCTTTCTTCGTTGTTCGTTCGAGAGAACCGCTGGTTTGATATTGAATGACGGCATCGGCAATCTTCGTGGATTCGATGGTGTTTTGATTGTCAATGTCCCGCACGCGCACGGCGCCGGTCAGGACCACCTGCACGGTATCGTTCTTCAGAATCAGAGAGCGCTTGCCTTCGATGAGCAAATCGCCGTTCGGAAGCACGTCCATGACGCGCACGGTGATGAACGTTTCAAACTTGTCTGAGTCGGAAACGGCACCCTGTCCAGAGAAGTCGCGGTTAGCGGCCACGGAGAACTTCGGGAGGGTGGCATTGGTCCATTCCAGCTCGCGGCTATCTATGGTGGGATGAGCGAAACTGGCCGATCCGCCCAAACCGTAGCTTTTTTTATCACTGCGGGAGGCATCTTTTTCTACACTCGAGGCTTCCGTGATGCGGACGGTCAGCAGGTCGCCGACCTCGCGGGCTTTCTTGTGCCCGTAGAAATTAGCCGCCATGTTCCAACTTCTTGCGGCCAAGGAGGATGAGGTCAGCATCAAACAGAGCATTCCGCTATAGATCAAGGGGTTCATCCTCTTCATAAAGCACCTCTTACACGGGTTATTTCTACATTCATGGCATAAGGGTAGCAGGAGGAATGCCACATCAGGCGGGTGCAGGTGCCGGGTTGCGGGTTGCAGGTTGCAGGTGGGTTGGTTCGGTATAGGTATTGGCAAGAAATGGTCGAAGCGTGGCATTCAACCTGCTTTTCCCACGGCATGAGTGCCGATTTCTACAGTCCAGAATTTCAGATGCTTGGCCGCGAGCAGGACCGCCTTCAGGCAATAAGCGAGAATATCGCGAACAGCTCGATGCCTGGATTTAAGAAGCTCACCGTGGGCGACCAGGTGTTCGACACCCTCCTGAATCAGTCGGTTGATTTCTACAAAGACCTGCGCGAAAAAGGTCGATTTGATCCGGTTTTCATTGATTTTACCGAAGGACCACTCAAGCAGACCGAACGTCCGCTGGACTTCGCGGTGCAGGGAAGCGGTTTTTTTGTGGTACGGGATGACAAGCGCGATTTATATACTCGAAACGGGAATTTCAAGATGGGGCCGGATGGTACGCTGCAGAATATGGACGGCATGCCGGTGCAGGGCGCCAACGGCAATATTGTCGTGCCGCCGGAGGCCAATCTTTCCCAACTCATCGCCGGGCCGGACGGAACCATTCGGGATGCGCAGAACAACCTGCTTGGCACACTCAAGGTGGTTCAGTTTGAAGATTTGCAGCGCCTGGATCGGGCCGGAACGGCACTCTACAGCGCGCCCGAAGATATGCCAGCCCGTGAGGGCGATGTTGATAAATACGAAATTGTGCACAAGACGCTCGAGGCAAGCAATACGACCATTTACGACGAGCTGGCGGAGATGATCAGTTGTATGCGGGCCTTTGAGGCCAATCAACGGATGGTACGGACCTTTGATGAGGATCAAACTAAAATGATCAACACCCTGGGTGCCTAGTCGGTTTTTACACAAGGAGGAGTCATGGAACGTTCATTATGGGCAGGCGTATCAGGCATGAGGGCACAGGAACTGGCGTTGGACACCATCGCCAACAACTTGGCCAACATCAATACCACCGGCTACAAACCCAGCCGCATCTCCTTTGGGGACATGCTCTATTCCACCCTGCTAACCCCCGGCGCCGAATCCGGGGATGCCCAGATTCCCAACGGCATACAGATCGGACACGGCACCAAGGTGACGGAAATCGCCAAAGTCTTCCGGCAGGGCTCGCTCAAAGAAACGGGACGTGACCTGGATTTTGCGGTCGAAGGCGAAGGGTTTTTTGAGGTTACGCTGCCCGATGGTACCGCCGGTTATACTCGCGACGGCAACTTCCGCAGCACCTCCACCGGCGAGGTCGTCACGGTGGATGGCTATCGCGTTACCGGATTCGACAACATCCCCGAAGGAACCACCGAAACCACGGTTGCACCCGATGGGTCCTTTACCGTGATCGTCAACGGCGACCCGGTTCAGTTGGCCCAGGTCACGCTTGTCCGCTTTCAGAATCCCGAAGGGCTCCGCAGCATAGGGCGGAATCTGTTTACGGAATCGGAATCCAGCGGTGCCCCGCAGGCCGGCATGATTCCCGGAGAGGAAGGCATGGGTACGGTAGCGCATAAGTACACCGAAACGTCCGCCGTGAATGCCGCCGAAGAACTTGTGCACATGATCCTCTCGCAGCGCGCCTACGAAGCCAACTCGAAAACCATCAAGGCCGCCGATGAAATGGAAGGCATTGCCAACACCTTGAGACGATAGGAATCATTTAAAAGGAGCATTGTGATGAAAAAATACGCCTGCACCCACGCCCGGAGACTGCTGCTGATTGCTTGCTGTCTCGCCGTACCCGTCTTCGCCTGCGCCCAGGTGCTGATGATTAAATCGGATGTGGTTTCAACCGGACCCGACATTCTCCTGCGCGATATGCTGATGGACCAGACCGGCATCCCGGAAGGTTGGCTCGATCGCAAGGTGTTCGATGCGCCCCTCGACAACGAAGCATCCGTCTATCCGCTCACCTCCGTGGCCTACGCTCTTCAGCAATACCCCGACATGAAATCGGCCAGCGTGAGCGGGAGTATTAAGATCACCGTCAGCCGTTCCCAACGGCGGGTCACCCCCCGCGAAGTGACCGGAGCCGTCGAGCAGCATCTCGGAATAAAGAGCGGCAACTCCGATGAGTTCATGCTGGAGTTCGCGCCCCTCCAGCGCAACATCTGGATACCGCGCGGCGAAACCGCTTTCCAGGTGACGCGCTCGCGCAAGGCCCGGAATTTTAATCAGTACGACACCTATCTGGTCGATATCTCCGTGGATGGAGTGCCGATTTGCAATGTCCCGGTCCGACTGAAAAAATATGAATTGCAGCAGGTCTGGGTGGCCGGACGGGCCCTGGATTGCGGGCAACTCCTCCAGCCGGAAGACCTGCGCAGCGAACGGATGCCGGTGGAGCGCAAAGGCGAAAAGCGCATCCCGGTGGAGGAAGCCATCACCGGCCAGGAAATGGACCGCGCCGTCAAACAGGGCACGCCCATTCTGCGCAACTACGTGCGGACCCCCTTGTGCGCCAAAAAAGGCGACTACATCATGGTGACCGCTGGCCAGGGCAGCCTGCAGATTTCTCTGCGCGCCAAGGCCCTCAGCACCGGGCGCCTCGGTGAACGCATTCTCTGCATGAACGAACGCTCCAAGCGGCAGATACTCGTGCAGCTCACCGGGATTCAAAAGGCCCGCGTCGCCCAACTCTAAAGCAACCCGTAGCAATCCGTCCGATTTTTGGGCATATAGTTGCTCGAAGCTGTAGTCCACGATCACAGGTATAGCCGACTCCGGGATGAGATGACGGATTGCTGCATGCAAACGAAAGTTTGCGAAATGCTGTATTGAAGTAGCCATTCGCTTGCAGCGCCCGTGCGATCCATACCCCTCCCCGCCACCCCGCATGGGCCTTGTTTCCCGCTTGACCCCGACGCGGGATATGATACGTTCAAAACAAAATGAACGCACAGGCGTGTCGTTTTCATGTCAGAAATCCGGTTCACAACTATTCGTAAACAGCCAAGGGAAGCCTCGCCGTCCGGGACTTCACAGGGACGAAGTCTATGCAAGAACAAGTGAATGAACTGCGTGCTCCGTTTGTGGAATTGGCTGGGGGCGCTACGCAATCCTTTGGCGTGGGGCGGGTGATCGGGCAGATTTTTGCCCATCTCTATTTGAGCAGCGAGGCACAGAGTCTCGATGCCCTGACCGAAGCCCTCGGTATCAGCAAAGGCAGCGCCAGCATGTCGGTTCGACAACTGGAGCAGTGGGGTGCTCTGAAGAAGGTATGGAAAAAAGGGGACCGCAAGGATTATTACGAGGCGACGGAAGACTGGGGCAAGTTCATGCGCAAGGCCATGCTCGACAGTATTGCACAGCACATGGAACGCACGGAAGAGGTTCTCAAGCAGACGCAGAGCCTGCTGAAGGAATACGGCACGCAAAAGAACAACGAAGAACTGAAGTTCATAAAGAAACGAATCAAGCGCTTCACGCAGTTCAAGGAGCGCGTGCAATGGGTGTGGGATAAGGTCATGCTGGGTATGCTGATGAAGTGAGGGGGTGCCCATGGTGCGCCTAGAGACTGGAGCAGTATAGTCGTAACCAATAATTTTAGACGGGATGAAGGGGATGGACCGGATTTTCCTCCTGCTTATCCTGCCGGGGCCTTCTCCATTGAGCAATAATCTTGCAGTCATTGAGTATGATTGGTTACTCTTTCTCTATGAATGAAATAAAAAGACATTCTGTGCCGGCGATTGTGCGTAAACTGGTCGAAACGCCGTCGGTTTTTCAAGTGATTACAGGTCCCCGTCAAGTGGGGAAGACCACTGCCTCCCGCCAGATTGCCGCCGAACTGGACTATCCTTCTATCTATGCCACGGCGGATTACATGGTTTCCGATGCCGATTCGTGGTTGAGCTCGCAATGGCAGCGGGCCGAAATGGAGTGTGCAAAAAACAACTCCCCCGTGCTGCTGATCCTGGATGAGGTGCAAAAGCTCCCGAATTGGAGCGAGGCGATTAAGTATTTCTGGGATGGCCGCAAGGCCGACATTCGGCTCCTGCTGCTGGGCTCCTCGGCGCTCCTGCTGCAAAAAGGGCTGACGGAAAGTTTGGCTGGTCGTTTTTTTCTTCACCGATTTTCACATTGGGATTGGGCGGAAACGCAGGAAGCGTTCGGTTGGTCGCTGGAGGATTGGTTCTTTTTCGGCGGTTATCCGGGTGCGGCCCGGTTCGTCGACAATGAGGATGATTGGAAGCAATACGTTCGAGATGCCTTGGTGGAATCAACCATCTCGAGAGACGTCCTTCAAATGCAGCCGATCAACAAACCCGCCCTGCTGCGAAATCTATTCGGGCTGGCAGCAGCTTTTCCCGCCCAGTTATTCTCCTATAATAAAATGCTCGGACAGTTGAATGATGCAGGCAATACCACGACCCTGGCTCATTACCTGACGCTGCTTGATCGGGCGTATCTGGTCAGCGGGTTGGAATTGTTTTCGAAAGGGCATGTTAAGAAACGGGGAAGCAGCCCTAAGCTGGTACTCTGGAATAATGCGCTGATCAATGGGTTGTGTATGAAAAGCCGTGAGAAGGCTATGCAGGATTCCACCTGGCGCGGACGCCTTATTGAGAACGCCGTCGGAGCCCACTTGCTGAACTATCTCGTTGGTACAAACAGCGTGGTTACGTATTGGCGAAGAGGGCCGCACGAAGTAGATTACGTGCTATCGAACGGGGAGTCCATTTGTGCGCTGGAGGTAAAAAGTGGACGGCCGGGGTATCAGCAGGGCCTTTCGGCCTTCCGGCGAGAATATCCCGATGCGAAAGCAGTCGTCGTTGGTCCGTCGGGCATTCCGTTTGAAGTTTTCTTTAAAACAGATCCCATTGAATGGCTTAAATGATGAAAATAGAACACGGGGCCATCTCCGGAATAGGATCTTTTATAAAAACGGGTAAGGGGTCTTCTTTTCTTTCCCAAAGGAGAATTCAATGAACGAATTTTGGAAACAACAACGGGTGGTGGTGACGGGTGGTTCGGGCTTTCTTGGATCGTTCGTCGTGGAGCGCCTGAAGGCCGCTGGCGTACCCATCATTACGATTCCGCAGCATGAGAAGTGCGATTTGTGCAAGAAGGAGGATGTGTGCCGCCTGCTGGACAGTTGCATGCCGACGATGGTGATTCATCTGGCGGCACAGGTGGGGGGCATCGGCGCGAATAGGGAGCATCCGGGCGAGTTTTTCTACAATAACCTGATGATGGGCGTGCAGTTGCTGCATGAATCGTATGTGCGGAAGGTGGAAAAATTCGTGGCGCTCGGAACAATTTGCGCGTATCCGAAATATACGCCGGTGCCCTTCAAGGAAGAAGACCTCTGGGACGGCTATCCGGAAGAAACCAACGCACCCTACGGGCTCGCGAAGAAGATGCTGCTGGTGCAGTCGCAGGCGTACCGTCAGCAGTATGGTTATAATTCCATCTTTCTGCTTCCGGTGAACCTGTACGGGCCGCGTGACAACTTCAACCCGGAAAGTTCGCATGTGATCCCCGCGCTGATCAAGAAATGCGTCGAGGCGCGCGATGCCAAAACCGGCTTTATCGAAGTCTGGGGCGATGGTTCCGCTACGCGCGAATTTCTATATGTCGATGATGCCGCCGAGGGCATTCTGCTGGCCTCCGAGCAGTACAACGACAGTGAGCCGGTGAACCTGGGTAGTTGCCATGAAATCAGCATCAAAGACCTAGTCGCGCTCATCGCCGAACTGACCGGGTTCCACGGAGAAATCCGCTGGGATACCACGAAGCCCAACGGACAGCCCCGCCGCAAACTCGATACCACCCGCGCCGAAAAGGCCTTTGGCTTTAAATCTGCCACGCACTTCCGGGAGGGGCTGAAGAATACGATCGAATGGTATGAGCTGAACAGAATCTGAGCGGTAAGGGAGCGGGCGAAGATCATGGTAGTCCACAGATTGCGTGGAGCAGCATCGCCGCAACCACACGATTTCAAGCGCGGAGAAAAAGATTCAGCTTGCAATTCTTTGTAAATTGCAATAGTAACGTGCGAAATGCAAACATTATACCATCGGAATATGGTTGATATACTTGCGCAATCAGTTAGCAATCATCCTGTTACGGCTGTTTTAGGGCCTCGGCAGTGTGGCAAGTCAACGTTGGTGCATCAAACGTTGAAAGATCGGGATGATCTGCTGTTTTTAGACTTGGAATTGCCCTCTGATTTAAGGCGGTTGGAAGAGCCGGAGCTTTTTCTTGGCGAGCGTGCCGACCAGTTGGTTTGCATCGACGAAATCCAACGGTTGCCGTCACTCTTTCCGTTGATGCGGGCGCTGGTTGATCAGGATAGAAGACCAGGGCGTTTTCTACTACTTGGCTCAGCTTCTCAGGATCTAATTCGGAAAGGAAAGGAAACTCTTGCAGGCCGTATTCATTATCTGGAATTGACACCCTTTTTGCTGGAAGAAGTATATCTGGAGACGCCGGGACCGGCTCTATTTAAAAAGCTATGGTGGAGGGGAGGATTTCCTCTGGCCTATCTGGCCCGAAGCGACAGCTTATGCAGGGAATGGGTGGATGATTTTATCCAGACCTTTATGAGTCGAGACATCCCGGAGCTGGGATTTTCCATCTCTGCGAACAGGCTTTTCCGGTTCTGGCGAATGATCTCGCATTACCACGGACAGCTTCTGAATGCCTCCAAGATCGGGCAATCGTTGGGGTGGTCGCACAGTACGGTGTTTAAATACATTGATCTGCTTGAACAGACGTTCATGATTCGGGTTTTGCCCCCCCTTGAGCTGAATCTGAAAAAACGCCTTGTGAAGGCACCTAAATTCTATATTCGTGACACGGGCATTCTGCATGCCTTGCAGGAAATTCATTCTTACGATGACCTCTTTGCGCATCCACTGTTTGGAGCTTCTTGGGAGGGGCTTTGTATAGAGCAAATCACGCAGAAGTTACCTCGATGGCGGGCTTCCTTTTATCGTACTTCATCCGGCGAAGAAATTGATCTGATCCTGGAGCAGGGACAGCGACGGATCGGCTTTGAATGCAAAGCCTCCTTGTCACCCAAATTGTCAAAAGGATTTAACGCCACAAAAGAGAGTTTGAATTTGGAACAGGTCTGGGTGGTGTGTCCAATGGTTGAAGGCGGCTATACGCTAAGACCAAACGTGCGGGTGATCGGATTGATTGAACTGCTCAGCGAGTTGGAGACCACGTTTCCATAGCATAAAGAGAACAGCGAACATAAAGCAGGATAAATGGCAGCCATTATGAAAACAGTATATGTGGGTATGAGCGCGGACATTATTCATCCGGGACACTTGAACATATTGAAGGTGGCGGCGGAATATGGCGACGTGACGGTGGGGGTGTTGACCGATGAAGCCATTGCGAGCTATAAGCGCCTTCCATACATGATCTATGAACAGCGGGCCGCCGTGGTTGAAAGTCTGAAGGGAGTGGTGCGGGTGGTGCCTCAGCATACGCTGGATTATGTGCCGAATCTGCGCGAATTAAAACCCGACTACGTGGTGCATGGCGATGACTGGCGCGAGGGCGTGCAGCGCGAGACGCGCCAACGCGTGATCGACGCGCTGGCCGAATGGGGGGGCGAACTCATTGAGCCTTCCTATACCCCAGGCATTTCTTCCACGCAGCTTAACAAGGCGATTCGCGAAGTCGGCGTCACGCCGGACATTCGGCGGCAGCGTCTGCGTCGCCTGTTGAAGGTGAAACCACTTATCCGCGCGTTGGAAGCGCACAGCGGTCTCAGTGGTTTGATTGTGGAAAACTGCCGCGTAAAGAGAGGTCCTCAAAACATCGAGTTCGATGCCATGTGGCTGAGCAGTCTGACCGATTCCACGCTGAAGGGGAAGCCGGATATTGAATGCGTGGATCTCACTTCGCGATTGCATACGGTGAATGACATCCTTGAGGTCACCACGAAGCCCATTATTTATGATGGCGACAGCGGAGGACTTTCGGAGCACTTTGTGTTCATGGTGCGTACGCTCGAGCGGCTCGGTATCTCTGCCGTGATCATTGAGGATAAGGTCGGACTGAAAAAAAATTCCCTGCTGGATGCTGGAAATAATCAGCAGCAGGCCGACGTGGCGATCATGTCGGAAAAAATCCGCGCCGGGAAGGCGTCGCAGATTTCTGATGATTTTATGATCATTGCCCGATGCGAGAGTCTGATAACGGGTGCGGGGATGGCCGATGCGCTGAGCCGGGTGCAGGCTTATATAGAAGCCGGGGCCGATGGCATCATGATCCACAGCAAGGCCAAAACGCCCGATGAACTTTTCACCTTTTGTGAGGCGTACGCCAAGCTGTCCCGCCGTGTTCCGCTGGTGGCCGTGCCAAGCACCTATTCGCAGGTGACGGAGGAGGAACTGGAAAGGCATGGCGTGCATGTGGTGATCTATGCCAATCAGCTTTTACGCAGTGCCTATCCGGCCATGCAGAAAACGGCGGAAAGCATTTTATTGCATGGACGCGCACGGGAAGCCGATGCGCTTTGCATGCCGATTAAAGACGTGATTGGGCTTATTTAGTCATGATATCGGTTAACTCATTTATTCAAACGCTGGATGGGTGCGGCGTATCGTTTTTTACGGGCGTTCCGGATTCGCTGCTGAAGTCGTTTTGTGCCTGTGTGAGCGAAGAGGTGCCGACAGGACGCCATGTGACGGCTGCCAATGAAGGCGGCGCGGTAGCCCTGGCGGCTGGCCATTATCTGGCGACCGGGCGTCCCGCTCTCGTTTACATGCAGAACTCCGGCCAGGGTAATGCCGTGAATCCATTATTGTCGCTGGCCGATCCTGAGGTGTACGGCATTCCCATGCTTCTGCTGGTGGGTTGGCGTGGCGAACCGGGCGTGAAGGATGAACCCCAGCACCTGAAGCAGGGCAAGGTAACCCAGGCGCTTTTTGAAGCCATGGGCATTCCCTGCCGGCTTCTTCCCGACAACGATCAAGAGTCCGCCGTCTGTGTGGAGGAAATGATACGGTGCAGCATAACGGATCGTCGGCCTGTAGCGTTGCTGGTGCGTGCCGGGACATTCGAGCCGTATGCGCGGAAGACTTCCGCTGTGCGTTATTCGTTGAAGCGGGAAGCCGCTGTTGAATGGGTGGTGTCCTGCCTGCCGGAGCGTGCGGCGGTCGTTTCCACCACGGGGCAACTCTCGCGAGAGTTATATGAATACCGTGAACGGAGTGGCCAGGATCATGAAAAAGATTTTCTGACGGTCGGCTCCATGGGACATGCCTCGCAGATTGCCTTGGGCATTGCTCTTCAGCAGACCGAGCGCCCGGTTATATGTCTCGACGGAGATGGCGCGCTGCTGATGCATCTCGGCGCGCCGGCCATAATCGGCTCTTTGAAAGCCCCCCATTTTCATCATGTGTTATTGAACAACGGGGTGCATGATTCTGTGGGCGCGCAGAAAACGGCGGGGTTTGATGTGGATTTCGTACAGCTTGCCCTGGCCTGCGGATATGTGGATGCCGTATGCGTGGACAGCGAGGAGGCTTTGCTGTCTGCATTCAGGCTCCAGTTGCAAAAGGATGGTCCAAGTTTCCTGGAAATCCGAGTAGCACCCGGTGCGCGCAAGGATTTGGGGCGTCCGAAAACAACACCAGAGCAGAATAAGAAGGCCTTTATGGACTTTCTCCAATCCACATGAAGGCCGGGATAAACCGACGATGAATCAAATCACCCATTTTGGAGCACCGGGAGCAGAAGAGTTTGTAGAGACGTTCATCCAAAAAGCGGATGGGCGGATTTTGGTGGTCTGTGGAGAGCGCTCCTACGATCAATCGGGCGTTCGGGATTTTCTGTCGGGAAGACTTCCTGCCGACACGGTGTATTTTCGTGGGTTTTCTTCCAATCCAAAGAAAGAGGATGTGATGCGGGGTGCGGAACTATTTCGTTCCGCCGGGATTCGTGCGGTCCTTGCCGTTGGCGGAGGCAGTGCCATGGATACGGCGAAACTGGTCAATTTCTTTGGCTGTACCGGCACCACGCTGGATGCCACTCTTCAGGGGAAGTGCCCTGCGGACGTTTCGGTGCGCCCCTTGCTGGCCATTCCAACCACGTCGGGCAGCGGTAGCGAGGCCACGCACTTTGCCGTGATTTATCGGGGGGTAACGAAATATTCTGTGGATGGGCCTTCCATGGTTCCCGCCTATGTGTTGCTGGTTCCTGAATTTACCTATTCGTTGAGCGCCCATCAAACGGCCTGTACGGGGATGGATGCGCTGGCCCAGGGAATCGAATCGCTCTGGGCCCGCGCGTCTACTGATGAATCACGCGGATACGGACGGGAAGCCGTGGATTTGGCGTTGCGTCATTTGGTGGCGGTGGTCAATGAACCGAACCCGGAAAATCGGGCCGGCATGATGCGTGCATCCAACTTGGCCGGACGGGCCATCCATATTTCCAAGACCACGGCTCCTCATGCCTTTTCCTATATCCTGACGGCAACGTTTGGCCTCCCCCATGGCCAGGCCGTGGGTCTTCTACTTCCGCATTTTGTGGGTTATCACGCATCGCAGGGCGTGATGATTGATGGGGTTACGGAGCCGCTGCTCCAGGAACTTCTGCAAAAAACCGGGCTGAATCGTTCACTGGATATACCCTCCGCCGATCTGTTTCAATTGTTGAAAGAGAACGTCAATCAAGAGCGCCTCCAGAATAATCCAACAGCAGTGAGTGAGCGCCTAGTGCATCGAATAGCTTTGGCATTGGGTAACGAAAACAGGCTGGTCAAAGGGGTTGCGCATAACGTAGAAGAAAAGCACGTATAAACCAAACGCATGAGATTCTTGGCCGGACGCTGATGAGTGCTGATATTGGCCGTATTTGGAGAGAAAATATGACACCACGTTCAAATATTGAATGGCAATTCTGGGGGAAGCAAGATCCGTTGTGGGCCGTGGCTTCATGGAAGAACCGAAATAAAGATGGAGCAAACCCTTGGCGTGATAAGGATTTCTATGAACTTGGAAGAAGTGATTGGGATGATTTTGTTACGCACTGGGAGAAATATGGCGTAGCAAATGATGTGGCCGTTGAAATTGGCTGTGGAGCCGGTCGGCTAACAAAGTCTTTGGCAGGCTATTTTAAGAAAATTCATGCTTTGGATGTATCTGAGGATATGATCTCCTATGCGGCCAAAAACATTCAAAACTCAAATGTGGTTTTTAATGTAACAAGCGGAAGTACAATTCCAGTCGAGAACAATTCAATAACGGCAGTTTTTTCAACTCATGTATTTCAACATTTGGAATCTGTTGATGACGTTTCCGCCTATTTTGCAGAAATATTCAGGGCTCTTGCTCCGGGAGGTACCATGATGATTCATCTACCGGTCCACTCGTGGCCATATGGAGCAGGCGAATTGATTAAACGTGTTTTTAAACTACATAAGTTGGTTGAAACTTACTGGTCCAGGCTAAAACGCTATATCTTAAAAAGGGGCGGGTCAGCCAGCTTGATGAGGATGCATTCTTATGGAATCGATTATCTCTACAGCTCGTTGTCCGGCTTGGGGTTTGAGGATATAGAAGTGTGCGTGTTCTCAACCAAATCAAATGACGATCCCCATCCTTTTGTTTTCGCGCGCAAACCCCAACTACAAAACGACCAACCGGAGCGGCGTCTTTAAAAAAGCAACTTCGTGGTGCGCATTATTTGATTTTGGCGAGATTTTCTAATGATACATGAAATAGATATTAAGCGATGGCTGTTTACGGGGGCGGCCGTGTTGGTGACCGTTTTCGTCTGTCTGAAAGCGGTCTTTTCGGGCTCCATCATGCTGAAGGCGGGCATCATTGCCGCGCCGCTGGCGCTGTTTTTCATCAATCAGCCGATTGCCCTGTTGATGGCGATGTTTTTGGTCGATACAGCCGGACTCAACATCCCTGGGTTATGGGCCAACGTTTCGCTGGCCAATTTATTTCAGTTGATGGTGGTGGGGCTGGGCATTGCGAGACGCATCATTGTCAAGCCGACCGACATCCGGCGCGAAGCCTCCGAAAAAGTTCTCCTGTTTTTCCTGATGAATCTGGTGGTGGTGATCTATTTTCGCGGTTTAGGGTTGAGTGTTCTGGGCAGCTCGATGATGGGGGGTATGGGGTATGTCATTTTGTTTCTGGCGGCGGGGGTCTATTTCTTTGCGTCGGACCTTCGGTTGAATCGGCGACAGATCAAATTCTTTGTGATTGCCAATATTGTGGCGGGCCTGCTGCCGGCATTTGTGCAGATTGCCTTCATCCTCTCGGGCGGGCGCTTTTACATTCTGGCCTATTTCATTCAGGCGAATCTGGGCTATGTGGCGCAGTCGATCTTTTCCACCGTGCGTGAGTCGGTTTCCCGCCTGTCTTCCTTGAAAGAGATATCCTTATCCCTGCTGACCATGGCCTTGGTCTTTAAATTCAAACGTGTGGACAGAGTGTTAAGGGGTTTGCTTATCGGCTTGGCTATTGTCGCGGTAATGTTGTCCGGCTTTCGGAGTGCGCTGTTAACGATTATGGTCTTAATGGGGTTTTGGTTTTTTGCGAGAGGCACCGCGAGGGAGCGGGTAACCATGGTTGGGGCGGGCGCAATTTTCGCGGCCTTAGGCTGGGTAATATTGTTTTTGTTTAGTGACAAGCTCCCGCACAGTATGCTGCGAGCTGTTTCCTGGGTTCCCGGCGTACATATCCCCTATAGCGTGGCTATGGATGCCCGCGGTTCGCTGGAGTGGCGTTGGGAGATATGGCGCTACATGCTGGACGATATTCCCAACTATCTCCTTGTTGGGAAAGGGTTCTGCTTTCCTCCAGATTATTTGATCACGACAACGGTCTGGGAAGGTATGAAATCCCACGCCCATTTTTTAGTCCACAACTATCATTCGGGCCCATTAAGTCTATTGCTCGATCTCGGGTTGCCGGGTTTAATCACGGCGACCCTGTTTATGGTTATTTCTTCCTGGGAACATATCAGAGGCATTAAACGATTTAAGGAGGATACCATGATGTCTCGTTACTACCAATTGCTTTCGATTTTGTATGTGTGGGGTTGCCTGACCTTCTTTATCATTCACGGCGATGCAAGAAGCTCTATCAGCGTGATGCTTCTTTCTTCTACTTTGTTACGCATATTGCGATACAGCATTGAAAAAGAACAGATGGTAAAGAACAATGCATAGCATTGGTGTGGTGCCAAGTTGTTGGTAGGCGAGTCAGGATGATTCCTTGGGGAAGGATGATATGAAGAGCTTGGTGATATTCAGAACCATATTCCGAAAAGCCGGGGCGCAGGTGATTTGGATAATCGACAGGATTGTTCCAAAAAAGGACAACGCCTGGCTGTTTGTCGTAGGCGATCATTATCTCTTTAGTGGGAACATAAAAGCCTTCCATGACTGGCTCTGTGAGAGAGAGTGCGGTCAAATAAGTATTCTTTATGGGGCGAATTCAGATATGAGATTAGTGGAAGATATGCATAGGAATTCCATGGAACGAACAAAGAGCATTCGTGGCTTGTGGCTGCTCCTTCGAAGCCCGAATATCGTAGTGGAGCAGGGGGCTGGAGAGTGGTATTGGCGTCGGCTGGCACTTGGGCAGCACTTGTTTCTAAACTTATGGCATGGCATTCCTATAAAACGAGTTGGATTCACTTACGAAGAGGTTGAGAGAAAATCTTTTCGCAAAGCATTCAGCATTTTTCGTTACATTAGTTCATCTCCTGTGGATCGGGCGATGATGTCGCTCTCGTTTGGAGTAGATTATCATCGTATACTTTGCACAGGATACCCTCGGAATGACTGGCTCGTGCCCGCGGTTGAACTATCTGGCAAGCAGAAGGAGCAGGAGGAGAAGCTTCTTGCTATACTTGCTGGACGCCGATTAGTTCTGTATGCGCCGACTTTCCGTGGAAATCATGAGCAGTCCGAAGAGGGCCTCAAAGGGATCTATTCGTTTTCAACAGACGAAATCAAGGTGCTTTCTTCTGTTCTAAAAAAGAATAATGCCGTTTTGGGTATACGCCCGCACATTGGCAAAACGGCCTATACAGGAATTTCATACGATGAGGACATCGTGGAGTTGAGTCGAGAGACGATTTTGGATTCGCTGGTTTTACTTCGAAATAGCGCTGTTTTAATATCAGACTACTCCGGAATTTGGGTGGATTATTTACTGCTTAACAGGCCGATTATCAGCTTTGCCCATGATCTTGCCGACTATCAAAATCAACGAGGGTTTCTTTATGACTATGAACGACTATTTCCCGGCCCAATAGTAAAAACAGCAGATGAATTGATAACCACGATTGATCAAGTACTTCGGGGACAGGAAGATCCGAGTTATCAGACGAAACGCGTGTTTGTTCGAGACCTCTTTCATGCTTATCCGGAGGGGGGTGGGGCGGAAAGGTTGTGGAGGTCTCTGAACGGCTGGTCAACTGAACAGTATCTGAGGGACACGCCATGCGTGTAACGATTTTATCGCCGATAGACCTTTGTGCCTTGAAATCCTTTTTGGTGTCTGGAAGCACATTGCCCACAGGAATGGGTGGGTATAATGTGACGAACTATATTTGCGAGCGTGTGTCGCGAAAAATGGAAACAGATGTTATCACGTTAATACCGGATCAATCGGTTCCAATAAAGAGTTGGGCGGGGGGTAGTCTCCGCGTCTGGTCGGTTCGCCGCCGCTTGCGGGGCATGTGCCGGGACTTGTACAGACAGGAGGCGGAGCTGCTTGCCCGGGCATTGGCTGAATCTAAACCCGATGTGATCCATGTTAACTGGACATATGAATATGCCTTGGGCGCAATCCGCTTCGGCCGGCCGTTTCTTCTGACCGTTCATGATCATGCGGCACGGGTTTGGATACGTTTCCCTTTGTCATTTTGTGTGAATTTTCTGATTGCGCTGTATGTTATGCGGCGGGCCACGCACCTATCCGCCGTATCACCGTACATTGCTTCGTTTGTTGCCCGGGTGACCGGACGATCAGTTTCGTCAATTTCTAATTGTTTCAGGTCGGAACAGGTGCAGGTCATGCCTGAAAATTGCCCTGGTTCATCATCACGAGTTATTTGCAGTGCGTTAAATTGGAGCCGATTGAAAAATGTGAAAAATGCGTTGAGAGCTTTTCAGTTGTTTTTGTGCAATCATCCACGGGCCGTATATCACTTGATGGGACCGGGGTTAGAAGAAAATGGCCCGGCCTGTCAATGGGCTACTGCTTCGGGTGTCATTGATGGCGTACAATTTCTTGGTAATATTCCACACGGTGAATGTCTTGAAGAAATTCGAAATTCCCGGCTATATTTTCATCCATCCCTTGAAGAATCGTTTGGCATGTCTGTATGTGAAGCAGCATTAATGATGAAGCCCGTTGTCTTTACACATCAGGCGAAAGGTTGCGTGTATTGTTTAAACAATGGAGATTATGGCTTCGGGTGCAATGGATATTCTGCAATTGATATGGCCAATGCTCTAGATCAAGCCTACGTAAGAGGACCCGAGGCAAGCTACTTGAACAGTGGACGTGAACATGTCATGTCACTATGCAACCCGGATACAGTGATATCACAATATCAAATGTTATATGACATGCTGTCTCGGGAAAGGAGTTCATGACAGAACAAACAAATAGAGAGGTTAGCAGAATCTTTGAGATAGGATTCCTTGCTATGTCGCTTGATAAGCAGATTGACAAATGTGATTCATATGGAATCACTCCGTTGTTTAGGGAGCTACTTCCCTCTCATCAGCCTGTTCTGGAGGCCGGATGCGGCTCGGGGCGATGGTGCGCGTGGTTTAAAAAACAAGGATGGGAGACGACCGGGCTGGACTGGAGTGAGGCACTCTGCGCCCGCGCCCGACAGGAGATTCCCGGCGTCCCGTTCGTCAGCGGCGACATGCAGTACACGTCTTTTCCTGATCAGACCTTCGGTTCGCTGGTGGCCCTGGGATCGGTGGAGCATGTGCCGGAAGGTCCGGTTCGGGCGCTGAAGGAGTTTCACCGCATCCTGAAGCCGGGAGGCATCGCCATCATCACGGTTCCGCATGGCGGGGGATTGCGTCGGACCATTCGCACGCTGGGCCATCCGCTGCTTTGGTTGAAAGCTCGGCCCTCGGTTCGCCGCTGGATGGGTAAGGCGGGCGGAGGCGGTCGCCCGCTTCATGAGGCGCGCGCCGGTTGCCGCCGTGATTGGTTCCCGCAGTTTTCGTGCAGTGAAGACGGCTGGTGTTTTTTTCAATATGAGTTCAACCGCACGCAAATGAGAGGATTTGTCGGGGAGGCGGGGTTTTTGTTGGAGCGGGAATTTGCCTCCTTTGCGGGCGAAGGCATTCTGCATAATTTCGGGCGGCTGGGCGCCTGCTGGAATGAAGAGGTGGGCGGAGTTCAATTGACCTGGTTGGGTCGCATGCTGCAGGCCATCCTTCCGCTGCAAACGTATGGGCATATGTTGTGCTTCGTGGTGCGCAGGCCACCCGTTTGAATGCCGCCAGGACTGCCAACCCCGCATCTTTAAAGGAACCGTTGTATGAACCGCAATCCTTCATCCTTATCCGTCATATTTTCCCATTCGCTCCCGTTCTATCTTGCGCATGGAGGTTGCCAGAACATGATCGAATCGCTGGCGGAGGCTCTTCGTTCCATCGGGGTGAATGTGATCATGGATGCGTGGTGGGAGCCGCGCATCGAGGCGGATGTGATTCATTATTTTGGACGCCCCCCCACCTTGAACGTGTTTTTGGCCCGTGAAAAGGGATATCGGGTGGTTTTTACCGACATACTGGACTCCACAGCCTCACGTTCCCGCACGGCACGTATGGTGCAGAAGGTGCTGATTGCGGTGCTGAAGAAGGGTCTCAGAGGTTTTGTTGAACGGCTTGGATGGGACGTATATCAACTGGTGGATGCCTATGTGACGATTGTGGCTCACGAGGGCGAAACCGCTCGACGATTGTTTAATGTGCCGGCGGCGCGGTGCCATGTGGTGCCTCACGGGTTGCCGGAAGAATCGCTGAAGGCGTTGGTGCGGGAAGGGGGTCCGGGCGATTATTTGTTTTCGCTGGCCACCATTCATTCCCGCAAGAACAACGTGGAGCTGGCCCGCACGGCGCGGCAGTGCGGCGTACCTGTGGTGTTTGCAGGCAAGCCATATGCCCAGGGCGATCCTTATTTTCAGGCCTTCTTGAAGGAAGTGGATGGCGTGACGGTTCGATACGCGGGATTTGTTTCGGAAGAAGAAAAAATTCAATGGATGACTGGTGCAGGTGGGTTTGTTCTTTGCAGCGAGTATGAGAGCGGCTGTATTGCTGTGTATGAGGCGGCTGCCGCCGGGCTTCCGTTGTTGTTGGCGGATAAACCTTGGGCTCGCAAATCGTATCCGCCCTCTTCGCGGATTGCTTATGCCAACCTGCGCCGAGCCGACGCCACAGAACGGTTGCGCGGATTTTATCAGGAGGCGCGGCGTATGCCCGGGACGCAGACCTTTCCCGTAGGCACTTGGCGGGAGGTCGCAAAAGCGTATCTGGACATCTATCAGAGCGTGCTTTGAATGCCATGAACCAAATGGGCTTCAGCATTGCAACCCCCAGTTGCAACAGCGTGGAAATGCTGTCGCGCTGCTGCGCGTCGGTATGCGATCAGGCTTCGGCCGCCGCTTCATCGGAGCATCTTGTTGTGGATGCGGCCTCCACCGATGGCACCGTGGCTTGGTTGCAAAACCGCCGTGGACTGGCCTGGTCGAGTGAGCCGGATTCCGGCATGTACGATGCGCTGAACAAGGGCTTTTCCCGCGCCTCTGGCGAATATTTTTCTTGGTTAAATGCGGACGAGCAGTACCTGCCCGGGACGCTGGAGAAGGTGAAGGTTGCTTTCGAGCAATATCCGAGCGCGGATATTGTCTATGGTGATTCGCTGGTGGTGGACACGGACAACCGGTTGATTTGTGTGAGAAAGGGAGAACCGTTTCGTAAATTGTATCTGCTCAATGACTGCCTGCACGTGCTGACGTGCGGAATGTTTTTTCGTCGGCGGATCTGGGATGCGGGTCTACGGTTTAAGCCGAACCTGCGTTGTGCCGGAGAGAACGATTTTTTTCTGCGCGCGCTTCAGGGCGGAGCAAAAACGAGGTATCTTCCGGCGTACCTAGCGGCATTTACGGTTACGGGGAAAAATTTGGGCGTGAGCGATCGTGCAAAGCAGGAATTGGCGCAACTGCATGCACGCCGTCCGCGTTGGATGACTATTGCCAAGCCTGTCATTACCCTTCTCCGCCGTCTGGAAAAAGGATGGAATGGTGCCTACCGAATGCCGCCGGAGCTTTCCTATGAGCTATATGAGGCGGAAGGGGAGCCACGGAAAAAGTATACGTCTACTTCGGTGAATTGCCATTGGCCGGCATAGGGAGAAGAGAGCCACTACGAAACACGCGAAAGGCACGAAAAAGCGTAGCCGTAACCAAACTGGTTGAACTACGGATGCGGTATTTTTCAACGAATGAAGAGAACTACGAATGGAAGGCGTTGAGGAGAATGTCCTTAGCGGGAGGGCCCGTGGCCTCACGGGCCATGCGGAGAGTGAGCGCACAGCCTGAGCGCTGAGAAAAGGAGAAGAAAGGAATGAGCTGGGGAAAAACAAAAGGACATTGGGGACAATGTCCCTCCCAAAAGCTGCGTCTGTTTGCCTTTATTTCACGGTTTTCTTGTGTTTCGTAGTTAAAAATCGGTAGTCCATTTGTTTTTTGCGATCCACCACAAGACCCGAACCAGGTTCTTCTTCATCATGGGCACGGCGGTACACATCATCCAGCAGCGGTTTTGACAGGCGGCGACGGCCTTGTGCGCTTGGCCCGACAGATCGGAGTGCATGATGGCTTCAAAGGGCTGTTCGTTCAGGTTGCCCATGCTCATTTTTTTTGCCATCCCGTGACAGGGCATGACATCGCCGGAAGGGTCGATGAAACAGAAGGCATCGGCGGCGGAGCAGGGGAGTGGTCGGGTTTCCTGAAGGACGTGAAGCAACAGCCCGTAACTCAGGTAGGCGCGAAACCAATCTTTCACGCGCAGTTTCAGTGAAGAGCGTTTCGAGTGCAACAGGGCGCGGATGTACTTTCTGAATTCAGCGGCCCAGGCGGGTTGATCGGCGATGGCGTTATCCTCTTTGTGAAAGTAAAAGGAATTATGCGGGACGGTGACGGACATCTCAATGCCGAGGGTGCAGGCGAGTTGGTAGAGAGGCATCAGGTCGGCCAGGTTTTTTTCACCGAGCGTCAGAGAGAGGCCTATGTTGGTCACGCCGAGGCGCAGGAGTTCGTTGATGGACCGCATGGCCAGCTCGTATGCGCCGGGGGTTCCCCGCATTTCGTCGTGAACGGCGGCGAGTCCATCCAGGCTGATACGGAAGATAGTCTTGGGATACTGCGTGGCGATTTCGATGAGCTTGTCGGGTTTTAGTCCGTTGCTGATGACTTCGATGCGGCGCGGCTTGGGCTGTAAAACACGAACGATCTCCAGCAAATCGGAACGCAGAGTCGGTTCACCGCCGGATAGAGTAATCTTGTTGAATGCATGATCCGGTAATTGGCGGGAAAGGAGTTCAGGTGTGATTTCGTCGGATAACACCGAGGGATGCTGCCAGATATTGCACATGATGCACCGGGCATTACAGCGATAGGTCACAAAGAGTGTTAAGTCCATTTCCTTCCCTTCCCTTAACCAAGACTACTGTCTCTCATAAATTTATTTTTTACGCAAATTTTAACCACGGACTGAACGACAGGCGGAGCGGAGAAATTATAAGGAAAGGGCGCAGAGGCGCAAGGGAGCGGGAGAAAAGGTGAGCGGGAATTTTATGTTGTTAAAAAATTCACAATAATGAATAAAACTTAATAGAGTCGCTTGATATACTTGGTTCGGCGGCGTATGTTTTCACTTTAATGAATAAAACAGGAGTGATTTGTGAATCAGGAAGAATTAGGGTGCCGGATCGCTGAACGGCGTCATATTTTGGGTGTTGATCAGAGAACGGTGGCGGAATTGAGCGGCGTTTCGGTGCATACTCTGAGTAATATCGAGTCGGGGAAGGGAAATCCTTCGTTGCAGATTCTGTGTAAAATGGCTGATGCGCTTGGACTGGAGTTGCGCATTGATGTGAAAAAACAACCTGAGTGAGCGGGATTGCTGAATGAGAAGAGGCGAGGTCAGAGTAAATGGTATTCGAGCTGGCGTGTTGGAGGAAACGGACAGAGGATTCCGCTTTTGTTATGAGCCGGATTATGTCCGGCGTCTGGACTGTCCGCAGGTCAGTCTGACGCTGCCTAAGCGTGTGGATAAACCGTACGAATCACCGAACCTGTTTTCCTTTTTTTCGGGACTGCTGGCCGAGGGGGCGATGATGCAACTGCAATGCCGGATGCTGAAAATTGATGAAAACGACTTGTTTGGCCGTTTGCTAAAGACGGCACAGGATGATGTGATTGGTCCTGTTACCGTGCATGAGATCGAGGGGGAATAAAGGAATGAAGGTGGTATGTCGCAGTTGCCTGAAGCCCACTGAGCGGGAGGGATATGCTCCCGCCGCGCGAACCCGGCTGGCCGGCGGCAACCGGAAATTTCCGCATCGTTTGAATTTCACGCGATCGGATGTGATTACGTTTCGTGCAGACCATGTGGAACATATGTCGATTTCGGGGGTTCAGGATAAAATTTCACTTAAGCTGGAACGTGGCGGGGTATTGCGCCCAACAGAAAGGGATGGCGAGTATATCCTTAAGCCCATACCCTCTGTACCGCTGCCTGCCTTTGTGCGGGATGTGCCTGCCAATGAGCATTTGACGATGCAGATTGCAGAACAGCTTTTTGGTATCGCAACTCCTCCGAATGCCTGTGTTGAATTGATCGACGGGGAACCGGCCTATCTGATTAAGCGGTTTGATCGGAATCCTGATGGTCAGAAAATCGCCCAGGAGGATTTTTGTCAGCTTTCCGGACGCAGTCCTGATGCCGGACGGAACTACAAGTATGATGGCAGTTACGAAGAACTGGGGCGTTTGCTCGGAACGTATTGTGCTGCTTATAAGACGGAAATCGAAAAACTGTTTCGGTTGATCTGCTTTAATTATATTTTTTCAAATGGCGATGCGCATTTTAAGAATTTTTCACTGGTTCAAACCGGGCAGGGCGATTATGTGCTGAGTCCTGCCTATGACTTGCTCTGCACTTCGCTGCATTTGCCTGGTGAATCCCGTCTCGCCCTTGACTTGTTTGATGCGTATGAGGGTGATTTTTTTACGAAAAACGGGTTCTATGGCGCTCCGGACTTTGTGGAACTTGCTCGGCGTTTCGCGTTACCCTCCCAGCGCGCTGAAAACATCATGAATTTGTTTTCGATCCGCCAAAAAGAGGTGAACGAGCTGGTTGAACGCTCCTTTCTATGTGCGGACGCCAGAAAAGAGTATCAGGCCCGGTTTAACGATCGTCTGCACGCGATTACCGCCTATTAGGCGAAAGATTTAAATCCGTGGGCGAGATATTTTCTGAATCTGATCAACGACTTCTTGTAAAGAAATGGACGCCATGCAATCGCGTAATTCATTGGTTCCGGGGCGCAGGCAGGCGGAGCGCGGGGGCTCGAAGGCGGGGGTGATGCAGGGCTGGCAGTCCAGTTTGCCATGCACATACGCGATGCGGTCGGGCGTGGCCAGTGCGCCGGTCAGTTGTTCATTGCTTGGACCGTATAGAGCCACGCAGGGGATCCCGAGTGCGGCGGCCAGGTGCATAGGGCCTGAGTCGAGCGCAACTACGGTTTTCGCACAGGACATGACGGCCAGAAATTCGGTGAGCGAAAGGGGAGGAAGAATGCCGACATTCTGCGGCAATAAGGCGGTCGAAAGCAGGGCGTTCAGTTCTGCACATTGAGGGTCGGTTATAAAAAGCACGGGTTTTTTGGTTTTGGAAAGTTCCTCGGCGAGGCGCAACCACTGCCGATTATCCCAGAGGCGTCCGGGCCATTTGGCGCCGGGACAGAGAAGAATGAAGTCCGTGTTTTGGCAGGCGGACGTCTTCAGGAGAGCCTGTGCCTTTTGTTTCCGGTCTTGAGGCAGGGTCAGGCGCGGGTGATGTTCGGGGTGTTGCTGATAGAAGGCGTAAGGCTGGCCTGCCTCCTCGGGATAGAAGGGCAACAGGGCGCGTCCCATCAGATGATATATTTCGGGATCATAAACAGCCGTTGTTCCGCGCCGCGTGTTGCAGAGGAAGTCGGGCCCACAGTAGCCGAGGCGTTCCGATTTTTTGAGCCAACGGATGGCGAAACGTCCGGTGCGCGCCGGTGAGAGGGCGACGCAGGCATCGTATCGAGAGCGATGGGTGAGCAGTCGTATGCCCAGACCGGCAGCCTGGAGCGCAGTCATGGGAGAAGGTAATGGGATGGCGTCATGAAACTCTGGACCCAGCGGAAGCAGAGGTAGAACGGGTTGCCGCACGGCCCAGGAAATACGGATGCCGTTCTCTTGGGCAAAACGGGACACTACGTGTTGAGAGAGAATCCAATCACCAATTCGCCCGGGTTCTATGAAAAGCCAGTTCATGGTGTAATGATGATTAACCGACGCGGACAGTTCAAGAACGGAGTGTGGAGATTCCGTCTTTGTGGTTTGATTTAATAATGTTCAGATATTCTTGCGCAGCTATGCAATGCAATCAAATGTAGAGAAAAACAAGCCTATAACTTCTCTAGGTCACGCACATAGAGGTTGGTTATGGTGTGGTGTGGAGCAGCTTTCGCAGCAAGGGTTGCGCATGCTGGTCAGCCTCTTGTTGGCTCGCCTGCTCGCGCCGGAAACGTTTGGGATCGTGGCCTCGGTCATGATTTTTCTTACCATGGCGCGGAATCTGATTGATGGAGGGATCGGGTCTCGAATCGTCCAGAAGCCAGATGTTCAGGATGAAGACTATACGGCTCTTTTTTGGTGTAATGCGGTGGTGTCGTTAACCATCTGTGCCTTGTTAATTGTTTTTTCTGATGCTATCGCCGTATTTTATGGCGACCCAAGGCTAATTACGGTGGTAAGAGCGATGGCGGTTGCCACCTTTTTTATGACTTGTGGGAGGGTTCAGCAATGCCAAATGATTCGGGAATTTCGCTTTAGAACTAATGCACTCATTAGCGTTGTTTCCGTTTCCGTCGGAAGTACGGCGGGAGTGGTTATTGCGTTGATGGGTGGTGGTGTGTGGGCTATTTTGGGCCAGCAGTTGGTGCTTTCCATTGTGCAAGCAATAATTCTATGGGTAGTTCTGCCATGGCGACCTCGGCATCTTCCTCAATGGAAATATGTTAAGGACCTTTACGCCTTCGGTATGCCGGTAATGACCTCTCAAACTATTCGTAGTGGGGCAGAGCAGGCATTGTTTGTATGCACTGCGAAAATTGTGGGTATGACGTCGTTGGGCTTTCTGGACAGGGGGTGCTTCATTCCTGCTAATGTATGCATGTTCTTGCAGCATATGTTCTTCCGTACAAATTATGCCATTCTTTCGCGGGTGCAAAGCGAGCCGCATGCGTTCCGAGCTGCGTATATTCGGTTGATGGGTATGATGGTTGCCCTCCTACTCAGCGGAATGGGGGCTCTGTTTATATGTGCCCCCGATGTGATTGAAGTGCTGATAGGTGCTAAATGGCTTCCTTCGACACGTCTTTTTCAAGCAGGCTGTGTAATGAGCTCATTGAACTTGTTGTTCTATGTGCATATTGATGTCTTGAAAGCGATTGGGCAAGTCGGCAAGGTGTTTAGGCAAAATGCGATATATGCAATACTGGAGGTTGCTGGTGTATTGATAGGCTTGGCATGGAGCATGCCGGGGATGGTGTTGGGCGTAATTATCGCCCGCCTAATCTCGGGGATATTGCTGGCGTACACGGTTTCTCACAATTCTTCGATAACCATTTCGGTTCAGTTACGTGTTTTTGCCTGGCCCATTGTCTGGGCGATTATCACAATGCTTCTTGTGGGTAGTCTTCGTTGCCTTGATATAGTACTGTGGGCCCGCTTTATACTGTGCGCCCTTTCAGGCGTGGTCATGGTGGGGGGATGTTGGCTTTTGAACGGAAAACTATGGGGAAGAGAATCCCTGTGAGCAGGCGTGATTTAATTGTTGTCATGCCAGTATACAACGAGCCGGTTTGCAGCGTTTCGCTTATCAGAGAATGGTGTGTGGTGTTGACGGGACTAAATATCCATTATTAAATCATGGTGCTAAACGACGGGTCAACGGACCTAACAAGCACAGTGCTTTCGGAACTGGCAAAATATGAGAGAATACAGATGGTCAACAAGTCGAAATAGATGCTGACAACTCGGCTGAAAAGTGATTTGAAAACCCTTTGGTATGGGGTATGCTGACAGCAGGACGTGAATTGAACACCTGATGTAAATCATGAGAATAAAGGCAAAACATGCCGGTTTTCTGGCGTTGTGGCTTTGGCAGGTTACGTGGTTGCCGCTTTTTGGAGCGACTTACTATGTGGCAACCAATGGGGCAAACAGCGCGAACGGGCTTTCCACGGGAACGCCTTGGAGGACCATTGGTTATGCTGTGAACCGGGTCAATGCCGGAGATACGGTGTATGTGCGCGGGGGGGATTATCGAGAATATGTGAATTGCACCAATACGCGCGGTCATGCCGGGGGATGGATCACGGTTCAGGCTTACAGCAACGAGATTCCGACAATCAAGGGGTCGGACGTGGTGACCGGCTGGGTTCAGCACAGCAGTGCCATTTGGAAGAAGACCAATTGGGCCAATAATACCCAGCAGGTGTTTGTGGACGAAAACCTGTTGCAGCAGATCGGCTGGCCAAACCAGTATGTTTCCACCAATGCGTTTTCCTGCAGCATCCTTGATTTTATCTATATCCCGTATGGGCATTCCTGCTCGGAGATCAATCCGAAAGCCCGGCCCTCCATTGCCATCAACGGATTGAGTGAGTTGGTGCCCTACAGTTTCTTTTACGATGAACCAGCCAAGACGCTGTATATCTGCCTGAACACCGGAGATGATCCCAACAACCGACTGGTCGAGGTCAGTTCCCGTTTCGGCCTCTTTTATATGTGGGAAACCACCTGTTATCTTCGGATTGAAGGACTGCACTTTCGGCACAACGATTCCTTTACCACCACGCAGCATGGGTGGCCCGGCGTAATGTTGGGCAATTCATGTGTGATGGAAAACTGTGCGGTGGAATGGTGCGATGCTTCCGGGGTGGCCTTCCATGACAACGCCACCCTGCTAAGAAGCCGCGTGAGCCATAACGGCATGGATGGCGCGCGCGTCGCTTCGGCTACGAATGTGACCATTTCATCCTGCACCATCACCTATAATAACTATCGGGACATCAGTGGAAATTTTGTTGCCGCCATAAAATATCATCCGGCGGCAGGGGGCACGGTAGAAAGCAACGAGATTGCCTGGAATCGCTGTGCCGGGGTATGGTTCGACACGTGCGACAGCAATTTTCCGATTGTGATCCGCAACAACCGCATCCACCACCAGCGCATTACTCCGCCGGGCGCATCGGACACCGAAACGCCCGCGCCCGGCATCTTTATTGAGGCCTCCGTAAACGCCGATATTCACGACAATCTGATTTACAGCAACTCCTATGAGGGCGTTTCCATCTCCGGGTCCAGAAGCTGCCGGTTTTACAATAACACGGTGGCCGGCACGTATCGTCCCCGCGGAAGCAGTTCCTGGGCCCTTACGGCGGCCCTGCGGCTGTACAACCCCTGGAGTGGACATCCCGTGACTTACAACCGGATTTTCAATAATGTCTTTGCATACAACAACACCGAGTTTGACATTTACTCTGTCACGCAGAACGGCAGCACGGTGTATGGCAATCTGGTGGATTACAATGTGTATTACCGGCACCCCAATGCCTACGAAATAGTTCCCCCCAGCATGTGGAAAGACAACGATGGGTTGATTTATCCGGGGGCTTCATTCTGCAATGCGATGGCGCTTGGAGGAGACTCCGCAGGATATACCAACCTGGCGGCCTGGACGGCGGCCACGGGATGGGACTCCAACAGCCTCGAGACGAATCCGCTGCTGCTGATCCACTACCTGCCCACCAACTCGCCATGTGTGGATCGCGGCGTAGTCAGTGCTTTTATGAACTTTACGGATGACCTGGATGGAAACCCAAGAATTACAGGGTTGCGGCCCGATATGGGAGCCTATGAGTTGGGCACGTTGGTGTGCGATTTTCAGCAAAATGCCTGGACAGGCGTATATCCGTTGAAAGTGGTCTTTACCGGTGCGGGTGCAGGGACGAATGGGTGCGCTGTTTGGTACGGATGGGATTTTGACGAAGACGGCGTAGCGGATCAGGAGGGTTCTGCGGCCTTTTGTGTCACGAATGCCTATTTATCGGCCGGGACCTATGCCGTGAGCCTTTTCGTTTCGAACAGCCTGGGTGAAACAGCCATTCGCTCAAGGAGCGAAGCTGTAAAGGCCTTGGTTTCATATCCGCCCGTTAATTTTTCAATTCGAGCCGTGGCTTTGACCAATCAGGTATATTTGAGATGGAGTCATCCTCGAGTAGCAGGTATTTCAAATTCTCTCGTCCGCTTGCGTTATGATACTAACAACTATCCGACTTCTGAAAGTGACGGGGTGTTGCTTGGTATTACGACGAATCAATTTTTTGTTCATACAAACCTAATGACGGGAATCCCCTATTATTACACCATCTGGGCCACTCATGACGGCGAGATTTTCTTTGAGCCGGAATAACAACAGCCTGCTCGCAGCAGATGGACCAATGGCTCTACACGACCCATGCCTTGTATTCGGGATTATGGTAACAACAGTTAAACAGGTTGCTGCCATAGATATTGATTCTGATCTAGATATTTCTCTGGTGGTCACCGCATGAAACGTATTCTTCTTTTTGAATGTTTTTCATATGGGCACAGTGTGAACAGCCTGCTGTTGTTTCTCCATTCAGAAGCGTTGCGGGAACTCTGCCGCAAGGGCGGCTGGAAAATCACCTTGCTTGTTTCGGGAAAAGTTGCTGAACAAATAGAAGCAGCGTGCGCACCACATGGGCCGGCGTTGGTTCTAAAGAGATTCCCGACTCTTCACGACATTTCCTCGTGGCGCAGTCGATTTTACGCCTGTCTCTACCTGATCAGAGTGTTGCGGGAAAACCGATATGACCGGGTTCTTGTGTTGGAGGGAGATCTCCATGTACTATTCGCTCCACTTATTCGCGTATTTGCGAGTAGAAGTGATCTTCTCTATTTATTATTTCGGCCCATTATGTGCTATAAAGAGCTGGGCTATCCAATACACCTATACAAGGGAGCCCGATACTATCGACCGCTTCTCAAGAATTATATTGCTCTTTTGTTTTATCGCATGCGGTTCATCAGTGGGTTTCTTTTTGAAGATGAAAACGCGGTCGGCTGGTGCCGTTGCCGGCGTATTAAGGCGGAACGACTCCCCACGCCAGGCGTGTTTCAAGCTAAGCGGGCTAAAACAGCGTCTTCGCTCCTTCGCTTTACGCTATACGGTGTTATTTCTGAGGTGAAAAGCGCATCCAACATTATACAAGCTTGGAGCATGCTACCTCCAAAGATTAAGTCAACGTCGAAATTATGCATAAAAGGGCGCCTTCTAAATCGGGATACTGCCGCCATCCGTGATCGGATGAGCGAAATCGACGACGAGTCTATAGAGTTTTGCGATGCTTTTCTAGACAACGAAGCGGTAGAGGATTTGCTGGCGGATTCGGATATCATCCTGCTTCTTTATACCCCGATACATGTAGGGTGCAGTGGCGTGCTCGTTCAGGCGGCAGCCACGGAGACGCCCGTTCTGGCGACAAATATGGGCTGGATTGGATATGCGACACGGAAGTATGGGCTGGGTCAAGTGGTGGATGAACTCGATCCCGAAACCATAAAGAACGCGCTCACACATTGCGTGGAACAGGGCATCTCATGCAATAAAATCGCTGCCCTTCAATTTTCCGCCGGGTTCGATGCGGCCTCTTACGGACGGGCCTTTGTCCATATTGTTATGGATGGCGTATCATGAAACCCTTGGTCAGTATACTCATTGTGAATTACAACGGAGGGGACATGCTTCGCGCCTGCTTGGATTCCGTCAAACTCCAGACGTTTCGAGACTATGAAGTAATTATCGTTGATAATGGATCCACGGATAACTCTTTGGGAATTTCATCTCTGGGTGCGGATCCGCAATGCCATTTGATTCGATTGAATTGGAACAGCGGTTTTTCAGAGGCCAACAATATGGCCTTTGAACAGGCGCGTGGGGAATTCATCATACTGTTGAACAACGATGTGGTGCTGGACCCCGGCTGGCTGGCAGCCATGGTTCGGGCTGCTGCACCGGATGGGATTGGAAGCGTGGCGTGCCAGTTGCGGCAGGCGCGGGAACCAGAACTGCTTGACAGCGTAGGCTTTATGATGTTTTTCAACGGCTCTGCGGATACGTTTTATGGCGTCCGTGCCGAGGCTTTTAATCATGCAGCCCATGTTCCATATGCCGCAGCCGCAAGTGCGGCCCTGTATAAAAGAAAAGCACTGGATCAACTGGGTGTTCTTTTCCATAACGAGTATTTTGCCTACTATGAAGACAATGATTTGGCATTCCGCTTGAGGGCGCGTGGGTTTGATGTGGCCTATGCTTCTGATGCGGTAGGGTGGCACATTGGTTCTGCCACAGGAAAGCTCAAGAGTGATTTTTATCTTTCCCATTTACGCCGAAATATCGAATACTTTTTTTGGATTAATATGTCGGGCAGGCACCTCCTCCGTTATGGGTTTTTGCATATATTGTCGGAAGGCATTGCCTTTTGCGAGCTTGTGCTGCAGGGAAGGGTGGGCCTTTTTATTTGGGCGAAGATGGAATTTCTCTGTCATCTGCCTTGGGTTTACGCTGAGCGAAAAGTATTATTCCGTAAGGTCGACCGAAAAACCCAGCGAGAATCCGAGCTTTTTATGAAGGGCTTTTTGGAGTATATGAAGCATAAAATAAAAAACCTGCAGGATCGTCGCAGGTCAAAATGAGCGGGCACGCGCAGAGGAGAGCTCGGAGTCAAGTTGTTCAGGATAAATAGGAGACTATTATGACGAAATCACTGGTAACGGGTGCAGCGGGATTCATCGGATCCCATGTGGTGGATGCGCTGATAAAGATGGGTCACGAGGTGATTGCACTAGATGATTTATCCGGAGGGTTTCGGGAAAACATTCATTCCCAGGCCTTGTTTGTGGAAGGCAGCGTGACAGATGCCGTGCTGGTGGACCGCCTTTTTGCAGCACATCGTCCCGACTATGTGTATCACTTGGCGGCCTACGCGGCAGAAGGACTCAGCCACTTCATCAAGCGCTTCAATTATACCAACAACCTGATCGGCAGCGTCAACCTGATCAATGCGTCTGTGAATACGGGATGCGTGAAGTGTTTTGTTTTCACCTCGTCGATTGCCGTGTATGGCGCGGGGCAGGTGCCGATGAGCGAAGAGATGGTGCCGCAGCCGGAAGACCCCTATGGCATCTCCAAGTATGCCGTCGAACTGGACCTAAGGGAGGCGCACGAAATATTCGGACTGAACCATCTCGTGTTCCGTCCGCACAACGTCTACGGCGAGCGGCAGAATATTGGAGACCCCTACCGCAATGTGATCGGCATCTTCATGAATCAAATTTTGCAGGGGAAGCCGTTGACGGTTTTTGGTGACGGATTGCAGACGCGTGCGTTTAGTCACATTGATGATGTCGCGCCGATTATCGCCCGCAGCGTGGAGCGACCAGAGGCATACAATCAGGTGTTCAACATTGGAGCGGACAAGCCCTACTCGGTTCTGGAGCTGGCGGAAACCGTGCAGCGTTCCCTGGGCAGTGGTGCCGGGATTAACCATCTGGAGGCACGCAACGAAGTGGTACACGCCTTCTCCTCGCACGCGAAAATTCAGGCAGCCTTTCCCGATCTGATTCAAAACATTTCCCTTGAAGAAGGAATTTCTCGCATGACGGACTGGGTGCGGCAGGCCGGGGCCCGTCAGGGCAAGCCGTTTGAAAACATTGAAGTGGCCAAAAACATGCCAGCCAGTTGGGCGGCATTTACGGTTTAATGCTTGCACACCCAAACGGTTAATTACCGAGGACGAATATGCGAAAAATAAAAATAGCCATAGCCGGAATTCGCGGTTTGCCATCAACCTACAGCGG